>JANLVB010000218.1:0-2673 GCA_031363785.1 Betaproteobacteria bacterium | reverse complement strand
CGACTGGCTGCCCGCGGACTTGAGTGCGCTACGGTTGCCCACACCGAACCCGCCACCACTCGCGCCGCCCCTCAAGGTGATACCGCTGGCGCCAGTGACGGTTTGCATGGAGGCCGCGTTTGTCGTCGTCATCAGGCTGTTGTGGCCGGTGCCGACCGCACCAGCCGTCATGGACAGGCTGCCACCTGACACAAAAGCAATGGTCTGGGTTGCACCGCCGCCCGAGATCACAGCGCGGTTGCCTGCGCCGCCGCCGCTGCCGCTGCCGCCAAACATAAACAGAGTGCCACCGCCCGTGAGCTCGATCAACTGCGATCCCGCCGCGCTGGAGATCACCGCCAGGTTGCTGCTGCCCGAACTGCCCCCTCGCAGCTCCATTGCGGACGCCGACACCGTTTGCAAGCCCGCACCTTGCTGCGCGATGACTCCGCAGGCACCGACGTGCGGCCCACCTGCAGCCGCAAGGCAGTCGACGCCCGCGCCCCCTGGGGCCGTCCCGCCGCGGACGTCCAACCGGCCCGAGGTCCTGATCGTCTGGGTGCCGCTGGCATTGAATATGCCGCTGTCCTTGCCGTTGGCCCCACCCGCAACGACTACGATTGACCCGGTCTGCCCAGGCAGCCCGGCCGTGATGGACTGGTTGTTGCCCCGGATTTCCGCGCCACCAAGTAACACGGGACTTCCCCGAAACAGCAACCGATTTATCACCGTGGAACCCTGCAGGGTCAACGTCTGGTCACCGGCGCTGCTGATGATCGTGTCGCCATTGCCATCATTGCGCAAGTGCACACCGGCCCCGGCTTCGTTGACGGTGATCGTCTGCGCCCCACCGTTGTTATGGATGCGCGCGGTACCAAAGGACGACGCGCCTTGGCTCTCCACCCCCAGGATGTCCTGGAATCCGATTCCCCGTCCGTTGACCGTGATGTTTTGCGGCCCGGTCGAATTGACAATTTCCGCCGCGCCCGACCCGAACGTCACCACGCCAACGGACCTGGCGGTAATGTCCTGACCGGTTCCAGCCGCCAGCCGCGCACTGGCGGCCCCGATCGACGCCACCTCAAGATAGTTCGCCAGATCGAGCAGCATCGACCCGGCTGCCGTCACGTCGGATTGGATCCGGGTGAATCCGGCCGCGCCCGTGACAACTGCGCTGAAGTTGCCCGCAGCGGTGATCGGCGCAGTGACTGTCATTCCGGCGCCCGCCCCGAGCGCAATATGGTGCCCGTTCAAGGGATTGGCGACAACCAGAGCACCGATGCCACTGGATAGCGTGAGGTTGGCAGTGCCGGTATTGATGGGCGTCGCCGGCAAAGTGAGCGTGTGGCCGGCCGCGATGCTCACCGGCTGGTTGGCGCCGCTGGAGAGCGACAACACATTGAGGCTGCTGCCGGCACCTTCCACCACGTTGATCGCGCTGCCCTGGACGTTGAGCTGGTTCAGGTTGTTGCCGGGTGTGGCCAGCGTGACGTTGCCGCTGCCGGCGTTGACTGTCGTCGTGCCGGACACGATCAAGGGCGCACTCTGTGTCACATTGCCGTTGGTTTGCACGCTCAGGCTGGTTCCGGCCGTAATCGCGTCAAGAACGATGGCGTTGCTGTCCCGCAGCTGGATCGTGCTGCCGGTGGCGCCAACGCTGGCGAAGTCGTTGGAAGCGTTGCCCAGCGTGATGGCGGTGCTGCCTGGGAGGCCCCCGGCAATTGTCGGGCCACCCACAGTGATGACACCACCGGTCTGGTTGATGAAGTTGTCTGCCATCAACTGCAGCGCACCCGGCGTACTGATGTTGTGTGCCAGCGTCAAACCGAACGCACCACGCAGACGGATACCAGATCCGCTCAGGGCGCCCGGCGTTGTCAAGGTGCCGCCACTGTCCAACTCCAAGGTGCCGGCCCCCGTGTCGATGGCGCCAACACCGGCGAATGTCAACGACCCAAATCTGGATTGCAGATGCAGGTTGGCGTTGGGGACATTGCGGGTCAAGCCATTCACCGCCAGACCATTGTTGACCACCACAAAAATATCGCCACCTGCCAATTGAACGGCACCAAAGTCGTTGGCCGGGTTGGGCAACGCGATGCCACCCGTGCCGGTATCGAAGCTTGCCGCACCGGAAACTACCAGCGGCGCGCTCTGCGTCAGGTTGCCATTGGTCTGCACATTCAGGCTGGCGGCGCCCGTGATCGTGCCCAAGTCCAGCGCGTTGCTGTCGCGCACGTTGATGAGGCCACCAGTGGCGGCAAAGGAGCTGAAATCGTTGCCCGCGCGGGTCAGCGTGATCGACTGGGCGCCGGCCGTGGCCGTCGTGAGGCCGCCCACCACGATGGCACCGCCGGATTGCGTGATGCCGCTGCCTGCGGTCGTGGCCAGCCCCAGCGTGCCGGTGGCCGTGATGTTGGTCGATAAATCCAGGCCGGCCTGAGCCTGGATGGTGATGTTGGCACCACTCAGGTCACCGCCGCCCAGAATGCCCGCACCGCTGCTGATGCTGATGTTGCCGGCACCGGCGTTGATCGGCGTACCGGGCAAGATCAGTGTCCCGGCCCCGGAGGCCAGGCTGACGTTCTGGTTCGCGCCGCCGGCCAACGTGTTGACGATCAGACCGTTGCTGGATGTCACCGCGACATTGCCGCCCGCCAGGTTGACGACGTTGAACTGGTTGGTGGGCGACCC
>JANLVB010000193.1:0-8932 GCA_031363785.1 Betaproteobacteria bacterium | reverse complement strand
GCGGCCAACCGGGTCAGGTGGGGAACCAAGCAGCCCTAACTGTGGAGCCAGTGCCGGGGTCAAGGCTCGTCAACCCTCTTTTGTGCATCAGTTATGCGATCGCTGGCTGCAAGCCACAGCTTGACAAGGTCGAGGCAAAACGCTGAGTTGTCTGGCGAGTGGCGCTACAGCCCCGCGTAACGGGCGGCCACCAGCACGGCGATGACGACCGCACCACCAACCACCAGCTTGAGCGCCGGGTTGCCGGGCTCCCCTCCACCACGATCCTGCAGCGGCGCGACACCAGAAAGTGGTGCCGGCACGGTGTGCGTGGGGTCGAGGCGTGAAGGAATGGTCGAGTCGTTTTGCATGAATGTCCCGTATTGGGTGAAGCTGTCGGTCAGGCAACTCTATTTTATCGCTACCACGACACAACCACTGGCGCTGGAGGCATAAGCACACCGGCACAAAGTCACATTCTGCCGCACCGACTTCCGGGTTGCCGCTGATCGACACAGTGGCGCGGCAGCCTCACTGCCGCAACCATTGCAGGGCACCAAGACCCGCAACGCGCCCACTGGCAAGGCAGGCGGTCAGCAGGTAACCACCGGTCGGGGCCTCCCAATCCAGCATTTCGCCGGCGCAAAACGCACCGGGTGCAGACAACAGCATGAGTTGCTCAGTCATGGCGTCAAAACACACACCACCGGCGCTGCTGATGGCTTCGTCCAGCGGCCGCGGCGCTGCAAGCGACAGCGGCAGGTTCTTGATCGCAAGCGCGAGTTGTTGCGGATCGTTCATGGCCGTTCGCGGCAACAATTCGTACAACAGGCCAGCCTTGATCCCGTCTATGCCCAGACGGCTTTTCAAATGACTCGACAGGGACCGCGAGCCACGGGCGTGCCCGACCTCGGCCAGTACCCGTGCCGCGTCCATATCTGGCAGCAGGTCCAGGTACAAGTTGGCGCGGCCAGTGCCAGCAATAGTGTCGCGCAGCCAGGCCGACGCCGCATACACCAGACTGCCTTCTATGCCGGTTGCCGTTGCCACGAATTCGCCCTTGCGCTCGAACCACTCGCCAGCGGCGGCGGCACATCGCAGGCGTACCGACTTGAAGGGTTGCCCGGCAAAGCGCGATGCGAACACCGGGCTCCAGCCACCAGCCACATCGAAACCGCAGTTCGCCGGCACCAGCGTGTGCACGGTGACGCCACGGTCGCGTAACGGGGCGACCCAGGCGCCGTCCGAGCCCAACCGCGACCAGCTGGCACCGCCCAGGGCGAATACCACCACGTCAGCGTCGACCCGTACCATGCCGGCGGTGGTCTGGAATTCGAGCCCGCGACACAGGTCGTCAGGATCGGCCCGGCCAGTCCAGCGATGCCGCATATGGAATCGCACCGCCGGCCCCCGCGGCGGATGGCGCAGCCGGTGCAGCCAGGCACGCAGCAACGGCGCGGCCTTCATGCCGACCGGGAACACGCGACCCGAGCTGCCAACGAAAGTGGGAATCCCGAGCCCCAGTGCCCATTGGCGCAAGGCCGACGCGTCAAAGTCAGCCAGCAGCGCAGTTATCTCGCGCTGGCGTGTACCGTAACGCGACAGGAATTCCGCGCTGGCCTCGTTGTGCGTGAGGTTCAGGCCGCCGATCCCGGCCAACAGGAATTTGCGTCCGGCGCTGGGCATCGCGTCGTAGACGTCGACTTGCACGCCGGCGCCAGCCAGCACTTCGGCGGCCATCAATCCGGCCGGACCGGCACCCACCACTATGGCCGATTTCATGACGCGCTCATGCTGCGGCGGGCTCGATCAGCGCACCCCGGCCACTCAGGAATGCAGCGCGTACGACGGCACCCGGATACACGCGCTGCACCGCGTCGCGGTAGCTCTGCAACTGAAGCAGCAGGCTCTCCTGCTGCTGCGGTGCAGCGGCGGATTTGTAGTCCAGCACCCACCAGTGCCCGGTATCCCGCCGACGCACCAGGCGGTCCAGCCTGACGACACGGCCATCGATCTGAATATCGACTTCGTTGCCCTGCCAGTCGAGCAGCTTGTCATCCCAGACCCATGCACCCTCTCCGTCGAGAATGCCGCGGGCCATGCTCAAGGCACTGGCAGCAGCCATCCCATCCAGCGCGAACTCACGCGCCGCCGCTGCACAGGCAGCGACGCCAATGTCACCCCATTCAAGCAGGCGGTGCATCGCCTGTCCAACGCGCGAGGACACCGGGTCATCACTGCTTTCGCGCACACCGCCTGCGGCATCGGCGCTGTCTGGCGGCGCAGACGCCAGGCTTGGCAGATCCGGCAGGTCAAAGGCATCCGACAACCCATCCACGGTTGCGGCAGCGCCATCACGCGGTGCCAGTGCCGCTATCGGTTGCGGGCTGGCGCCAGCGAACAGACGCCACCAGCTCGCTGGCGCGTCGCGGTGCGCGGCGATAGCCGAAAACACCAGGGTGCGACGGGCACGCGTCATCGCCACATACAAGGCATTGAGCTCTTCACGTTGGCGCTGCGCGACTTCCGTCTGCAGCACCCCGGCCGCACACACCGGCGGGCGCCGCTCGCTGGCCAGGAACACCAGACGCTGCGGCGCTGCTGCCTCACCGGGCCAATCGACCAATACCGCCATGGTGTCTGCCGCTCTGGGCGCGGTATCGGTATCCACCACCACCACGGTGTCGGCCTCCAGGCCCTTGGCCCCATGGATTGTGAGCAGACGCACGGCGTCGCCGCGCGTCGCCTCGGGCGCCAGCACACCGCCGGCCTTGAGTGCGCGCACGAAGGCGTAGGCACTGGGGAAACGCCCACCGTTGATGTCCAACGCGGCGCCGAGCAGGGCCCGCAGATTGGCCAGCACGCCAGCGCGCAGCGCTGCCGGGGTGACTGCGGCATATTTGGCCAGCACATCACCATCCAGGTAAATTGCCTGCAGGGCGTCGTGTGGCGGCACCTGGCGCACCCAGGCCTGCCAGCGTCGCAACACAACCGCAACGCCATGCAGGATATGGTCACCCGGCCACGGCTGTGCCAACAATTCAAACCACGGCAAGGCCAGTGCCCGATGGCGCAGCGCCAGTGCCACCAATGCCGCATCCGGCACGCCAAAAAGTGGCGAACGCAACACCCGCGCCAAAGACAGGTCGTGGTCCGGTGACACCATCAAATCAACCAGCGCCACCATGTCCTGCACTTCGCAGCAATCTATCAAGGCTGTCTTTTCACCAATCAGGGCCGGCACGCCGAGGTCACGCAGTGCCTCCTGCAGAGGCAACAAGCCGGAGCGACGGCGTGACAGGACGATGCAGTCATTCGCGGCGGCGCCCGCAGCAACTTGGCGGGCCAGCCAAAGCGCCACTTGCCGCGCCTCCAGCTGGCGCAGGGTCTCATCTGGCGCCTGGCGCGCCTGCGTGAGGCTGTCACGCCATGTTCCGGTGTCATCCAAGGCTGCTGCGTCGGAGTCCGCAGCACGGCCACGCCGCACCGAAGGGCGGGTTATCGGCGGCAGACTGAGTACTTGGCCGGTGGTGCTTGCAGCCGTGGTGTGGGCGCGAAACCCGGCATAACGCGCCGCCACCGCGTCCTGCAGCATGATCGCATTGACAGCCGCAATCACCTGCGGCGCATTGCGCCGCGTGTGGTCACAGCTCAGCAATACCCCACCGAGGCCGTTGCGCACGAACTCCTGTGCCGCGCGAAAGACCTGCGGCTCGGCACGGCGAAAGCGGTAGATGCTCTGTTTTGGGTCACCCACCAGAAACACGCTGGGCGCGCGGCCACCTGCACCAGAATAACTGGCCAGCCACGACAACAGGGCTTGCCACTGCAGTGGATTGGTGTCCTGGAATTCGTCGATCAGCAGGTGGCGCACGCCGCCATCGAGCCGTTCCTGCACCCAGCCGCTGAGCACCGGGTCGGACAACAGCAGGCGGGCGCAACGCTCCACGTCGGGCATATCGACCCAGCCACGTTCGCGCTTGAGCGCCGCGTACTCATCCATTGCCAAGCGCGTCAGCCGCACCATGCGTTGCTGGTAGAGCCAGGCACCATGCTGGTGCGCCGCACCACACAGGATGGCCAATTCCGCTGCGGCTTCGCGTGCCGCAGAAAAACGCGTCAGGTGTTGCACCAGACGGTCCTCGGTTTTGACGAACAAGGCCTCGCGCAGCATCGCCAACTGCTCGGACGGTGCCAGCATCGCATCGCCGCCTTCAGCCGCAACGCTGGCGAACGCCTGTTCGATACATGACGCGGCCTCGCGCGGTGTTTTATTGACCTCGCGCCCCAGTGCACGGGCCCAGGCCAGCCAACGCTGCCGCAGTGCCGGCTGGCGCAGGCAGTGCAGCGGCTCCTCAAAGTCACCCAGAGCGGGGTAAATCGCTGCAAAAGGCGATACCGACTGCGCCAAGCTACCCGAGGCATCAGCGAGGGCAAACTCGACCCGCTTGTCCAACGCCGCAGCCAGTGCCTTTTCGATCTGTGAGCGCCCATGGTCGAACACCAGCGCCTCGAAATCGAGCCGCAGCGCTGGTTGCTCAACCAGACACCGGTAGAAGCGCCGCCACACCTGTGCCCGCGCCCGCGCGTCATCCTCCAGCAATTCATAGTTGAATGGCAGGCCGAAACGCTCCAGCACGGCCAGGGGAGCAACACGCAACAACGCAGCAAACCAGCTGTGGAAGGTGCGTATCTGTACCTCGCGTCCACTGCCCAGCAGCTGGCGGTACAGGCCAGCCAGCGCCTGGCACACCTCGGGTGATGCCTGCGCCGGCGTCAGACCGCGTGCCAGCAGCTCGTGCTGCAGCAGCGCCGGCGGCGCCACGGCGAAGTGTTGCAACCACTCGTGCAGCCGTTCGCGCATCTCGGCGGCGGCACGCTTGGTGAAGGTGATCGCCAGAATTTCATGTGGCTGCACCGCCTGCCCGACAGCGCCGGCATTGTCGAGTAATGCCCGCACGATGCGTGACACCAGCATCCAGGTCTTGCCGGCACCAGCACAGGCCTCCACCGCCACATGGCGCCGCGGATCACAGGCAATGGCATAAAACTCTGACGCAGTGACACTGCGGCCATTGCAGGCATAGGCAGGATCGGAGTGGTCGTCAGACATTGCGTTGTTGCGCTGGCGCCGCGTCGGGCGTCCACTGGTCCTTGCGGCACAGGCCACGCGCCGCGCAATAGCTGCAGGCCAGGCCGGCGCCGAGTGCCGGCAGGCTGGCTCCCGCCGCAAGCCGATGCATATCGCCGCGTATAGCTTCGACCAACACGTCGCGCAACGCCACCACATCGGGGTGGCGGAAACTCTGCACCGGCATGGTCTCGGCCAGGCTGAGATACTGCGCATCCAACGTATCGTTTGCCAATAGCGCAGCGTAGAAGGCCAGCTGGATGTCGTCGTTGCTGGCCCGCACGCGCGCAGCCGTAGTTTCACGCGACTCGGTCTTGTAATCGATCACCAGCGGCGAACCATCGGCCAGCTGGTCTATGCGATCCAGCCGCCCCACCAAAGTCAGTGTTCCCAGTGGCAGCCGCCGGTCCGATTCGGCCGCGACAAACCGTGCGCCACTGGCTTCATGCTCCGACAACCATGCCAGGTAATTGGCCCGGGTGCGCGGCCAGGCCGCCGAGTAACGCAGGAACTCGGCGTCCGACAGGCCAAGCTCCTTGGTTGCCCTGGTCGCAGCATCCGCCATCAAGGCCAGGCGTTGACCGCTGTGCGCTGTTGGAGAGCCGAGCAAAGCCTCATGGAAGTGGCGCAGCGCGGCATGCAGCCACAGGCCGAAGTCGCGTTTGTCCAGCTCTACCTCCAGCTCATCACTTTCGCGCAGGCGCAGCTCGCGCAATGCAAAAAACTTGTAGGGACAGGTTCGCAGGTCGGTGTAGGCACTGGCGGACAACACGGCGGGAGCCAGCTCCG
Source organism: Betaproteobacteria bacterium (assembly GCA_031363785.1). Taxonomy (GTDB): domain Bacteria; phylum Pseudomonadota; class Gammaproteobacteria; order Burkholderiales; family Burkholderiaceae_C; genus CAISIP01. Next base: position 3,033 of record JANLVB010000193.1, on the reverse strand, counting down.
GGGCGACTGGTCGCGGCAAGAAACATGGACGCGGTGCCACTAGCCGTTGCACACGGGGGTCTGGCGCCAGCTCCGGGTGGTCCAGCAACACCTCCTGCACCAGCACACCAGGCATGCGGGCGTCGCCGTTATGGCTGCAACGCCACAAGACATCGATGTGACTGCCACCCAGGGCATGTTGCCACGCGTCGCGGGTCGCGCCAGCCACCATCTCGCGCGTGGGCAGGCCGAGCGACAAACGTTGTGCCGCACTCCACAGACCCCCGAGCTCGGGCGAGGCCGCGAACCGCTCTTCGTCACAACCAGGAAACACAACGGCGGCCGGGCTGCGGCCGAGCAACTGGTTCAGCGGCAGCACGATCACCTGCTCGTGTTGTGGATGCGCGGGAACAAAACTGCCCTGCTCCAGCACCTGTTCTGCCCAGCGCACGAATCCGCCCAGGCTCTCGCCCTGCACCAGATCATCGAATTCGTGCTCAGCGCCCTCCTGCAATCGCAATGCCTGCAGTACCGCCTGGCCGGCATCATCCTGCAGCAACGCGGGCCATTGACCCGAGCGCTGCAACACACCTCGCAAGGACAACAGCCATGCAGCCAGCGGCCGGCGCGCCTGCATCGATTCGATCAGAAGCCGCACCTGCGTGGCAAGCCCGTCCTGCGCCGGTACCTGGCGCCAGCTGCGCATGGCGTTGGCGCGCATCTGCGCCTCCAGCGCCGACACGTCCGCCACGGCGAACGCGGGTGCCGCCTTCAGCCAGTCCAGCACCGTATCGCCCGAAGCATCCCAGGCCAACGCGCGCAACGCTCCGATGACGCATGCCGCAGCGCTCGTGGTTGAAAGTGTCCAGCCGGTTTCGTCACGCAGCACCACGCCGCGGGTGCCGAGCAAAGCGCGCATGCGTCGCACCAGAAAACGGTCTTGCGCCACCAGGGCTACCGGAGTGCGTCCGGCTGCCAGATGTTGCAACACGCAGGCGCTGGCACGTTCGGCCTCGTCTTCGGCGTCCCGGGCAGCGTGCAAGGACAGGCCACCGGGCGCAACAGCACGGTACAAGGGCACCGTCACGCAGCGGTTGGCAAACCGGGTTTGCAACATGCGATGCAGCGGCTCCTGCAGGAAGCCCTGCACCAGAACCAGAAGCCGGGGCTGCGCGTCAAACAGGCAGTCGGTCGCATAGGCGGAATTGGCTGCCCAAGCCAGTGCAATGCGGCCCAACCAGGATTCGATCTGCGTCACGCCGTCGGCGCCTGGCCCGCACACTGCTGCCGACATTTGCTCTGCCCAAGCTGCACGGCCAGCGGGTGGCACTGCAGCAGCCACCTTGGCCAATAGCCAGGCGGCCTCCATCAAACGTACGGCCAGTGCGCTGTGCTGACGCCCCATGCCAGCTCGCTGCATCAAGGACTGCGCGGTCAACACATCGCGCGCAGCGTCCAGCCGCATATCGTCTGGCCCCGGACAAAATGCACCGAGGCGCCGGCTCCAGTTGATGCTGGTCTCGAAACGCGGCAAGAAGGCTGCGCCTTGCGCCGCCGGTACCACACGCCGCGCCCAGGCATCTCGCGCCACCTGCATCAACTGGGCATAAGGCAACAGCACCACGGTCTGCGACGGGTCGACCTGCTGGCGCGTGATCGCAGCCTGGATTTCGTCGATCACCATATCCCAGGCGCGCTGCGCGTGATGATTTATGCCTATCTCAGGCATAACCAAACCGATGTTGTCCCGAGGGCTTGCTTTCTGTCACAATTTCCTCACTTTACCTGCAGCGAACCCACCAAGGACTCTTCATGGCCAACGAACTGATCAAACATGTGTCGGATGCTTCTTTCGAAGTGGATGTGCTGAAATCTTCCCAACCAGTGCTGGTCGATTACTGGGCCGAGTGGTGTGGTCCGTGCAAGATGATTGCCCCCATTCTGGACGAGGTGGCAACGGGATACGCCGGCAAACTGCAGGTGGCGAAGATGAATGTGGATGAGAACCGTGACATTCCGGCAAAGTTCGGCATTCGCGGCATCCCGACGCTGATGTTGTTCAAGGATGGGCAACTTGCCGCGACCAAGGTGGGTGCCATGAGCAAATCGCAACTGACGGCGTTCATCGACCAGCAACTGGCCTGAGAGCCTGAGCGGTGCGGGTGCAATGCCCGCGCCCGGTGTACAGTGCTGCATTCTGCGGCTCTCTTTTCCTGTCATAATTCATCTGTTCGCTGGCTGCCCATGGGCCGGTTCGAGCTCCCGAATGGGAGCACCGCGGTCGGGGCGATTGTCGCCAGCCGACCGCGACCCCTCTCACCCTGACAGTCCACTACCCTTTCAAGGGCAATTCCATGCACCTAAACGAACTCAAGGCACTACACGTGTCTGAAGTGCTCAAGCAGGCAGAAGAGCTGGAGATAGAAAACACCGGCCGCATGCGCAAGCAGGAATTGATGTTCGCCATCATCAAGAAGCGGGCCCGCACCGGAGAGCAGATCATCGCCGACGGGGTGCTGGAGATACTGCCCGACGGCTTCGGGTTCTTGCGCAGCCCGGACACGAGTTACACCGCCAGCACCGACGACATCTATATCAGCCCCAGCCAGGTCCGCCGCTTCAATCTGCATACCGGCGACATGATCGAAGGCGAGGTACGCACACCCAAGGATGGTGAACGCTACTTTGCGCTGAACAAACTCGACAAGGTCAATGGTGGTGGCCCGGAGGACAACAAGCACAAGGTGATGTTCGAGAACCTGACGCCCCTTTTCCCCAAGGTGCAGATGAAGCTCGAACGCGACATCAAGGGCGAGGAAAACGTGACTGGCCGGGTCATCGACATCATTGCGCCGATCGGCAAGGGACAACGGGCCCTGCTGGTAGCACCGCCCAAGAGCGGCAAGACGGTGATGATGCAGCACATCGCGCACGCCATCGCCGCCAATTACCCGGAAATCCACATGTGGGTGCTGCTGGTCGACGAACGGCCCGAAGCGGTGACGGAGATGCAGCGATCCGTGAAGGGCGAGGTGATCGCCTCGACCTTCGACG
>JANLVB010000185.1:0-3957 GCA_031363785.1 Betaproteobacteria bacterium | reverse complement strand
TGGCCATGCGTCATATCTCCAAACAAGTCGTTGCAGATATAACGCATCAGGCTACGATTGGCTGTCATGACTTATGAAAAGATCAATAAATGCCATCTCCGGCACGCACTGGTGTCGCCGCTATTTGGCGCAAGTAAGCCTCGAATTCGTCCGCAGGCAGGGCTTTCGCGAACAGGTAACCCTGGCCAAAATCGCAGCCCGCGGCCACCAGCAGATCACGCTGGCCCTCGGTTTCAACCCCTTCGGCGATCACCTGCATGCCGAGTTCATGTGCCATCACGATGATCGCCTTGCACAGGGCGAGTTCGGTGCATTCCGGTATCAGATGGCGCACAAAGGACTGGTCGATCTTGATGTAGTCGATGTCGAATCGCTGCAAATAGGTGAGTGATGAATAACCGGTGCCGAAGTCGTCCAGCGACACCTGCACATTGGCATCGCGCAGTTGCAGCAGCTGCTCGCTGACCGCGGCGCTGGTGTCGAGCAGCAGCCCTTCGGTGATCTCCACCACCAGTCCGTCGCCTGCCAGGCCAATCGATTGCAGGTGCGAGACCCAGGAGTGTTGCTGGCCGACGTCGTTGTGGAACTGCACCGGTGACTTGTTGACGCTGATCTGGAACCCGGGGTGGTGCAGGGCCCGGCAACGTATGGCCTGCGCCGCTGCCTGGCGGAACACCCACTCACCGATGTCGACGATCAAGCCGCTGGACTCGGCGATCGGGATGAACTCGGCCGGGCCGATGGGGCCGCGGATCGGATGGGTCCAGCGCAACAGGGCTTCGGCCTTGTGCACAGCACCGCTGCGCAGGTTGACTATGGGTTGGTAGGCGACGTGAAACTGTTGTTCGGCCAGCCCGGCGCGCAGGTCGTTGGCCAGGCGTACGCGTGACTGCGCCGCTTCCTGCAGCGCCGGCGTGAAGAAGCTGAAGCGGTTGCGGCCGGCCCCCTTGGCCACGTACAGTGCCTGGTCCGCATTCTTGAACAGGTCTTCGACTTCACGCGCATCGGCCGGGTACATGGTGATGCCGATGCTGGCAGACACATAGACCTGCTCACCGCCGATCTGGAACAGCGACGACATCGCCCCCAGCAGCTTTTGCATGATGCGCTCCAGCCATTTGTCGTCGTGCAGCTCGGCCAGCACGACGGTGAATTCGTCGCCGCCCATACGTGCCACGGTGTCGGAATCGCGCACACAGTGGCGGATACGTCGCGAGGCTTCGATCAACAGCGTGTCGCCAGCGTCGTGCCCCAGGGTGTCGTTGACCTCCTTGAAATGGTCCAGGTCGATGAACAGCACCGCCAGTTGCAGCCCCTCGCGGTCGCTTTTCTTGATCTCCTGCTCCAGCCGGTCGCGCAGCATGCGCCGGTTCGGCAGGCCGGTCAGTGTGTCGAAGTTGGCCTGTTGCCAGATCATGGCTTCCGAATTCTTGCGTTCGGTGATATCGGTGTGTGTGCCTATCATGCGCAGCGGCTTGCCCTGCGCGTCCCGGCTGATGACCATGCCGCGTGACAGGATCCACTTCCAGCTGCCGTCCTTGCAGCGCATGCGGTGCTCGTTGACATAGGTGGGCGTCAAGCCGTCAAAATGCGCCTGGCGGTCACGCTGCATTTGTGCCACATCATCCGGATGCGCCAGCCGGTCGAAGGCCTGTGCCAGGTCCGGCACGTCTTCGGGGCGGTAACCATACATCTCCTTGCAGCGGTTGCTGAAGATTTCGACACCGCTCGGTATGTGCCAGTCCCATACGCCGTCACCCACACCTTCGAGTGCCAGTTTCCAGCGCTCTTCACTTTCCCGCAATGCCGCCTGGGCCTGTTTGCGTTCCGTGATGTCCTGTATCACGGACGTGCGCTTGACCACGCGTCCTTCCTCCCATCCCACCATGCTTACCGAGTGCACCCAGATGTGCCGGCCGCGGGCGGTAAGCATTTCGAGCTCCATGTCGTGTGGTTTGCCACGTGTGACCGCGTCGTCGATGGCTGCGCGCACCAGCGCCTGCGACTCTGGTGTGAAAAACTGCATCGTGGTGTGTGTTTGCGGTACATACTCTTGCGGCGAAGTCTCCAGAATTCGGTAGACCTCGTCGGTCCAGAACACCTGGTTGGTGCGCAGATCCACTTCCCACCCGCCCACTCGGGCCAGTGTCTGCGTGGCTTCCAGCAACAGGTGCAGGCGTTTGCGCGAGCGTTCGGCCTGCACGTAGTCGGTGACATCGGCAAAGGTGCGCACCAGCCCGCCGTCTGGCAGGTCCTGCGAGCGCACTTCCAGTATTCTGCCGGCGCGGGTGGTGCGCAGGTAATAACTTGGCACCGGCGCGATGGCGGTGGCGGTGCGGGTGGCGGCGGCGGCAACGTAGCTGCGGGCGTGGTTGTCAACCAGCTGTACGTCGGCGCCGAAATCGCCCCGCGCCAGCTGGAATCGGGTGATCTCCTGTAGCGTCGGGTGTGACTGCAGCAATTCGGCCGGCAGCTCCAGCAGCTCCACCACCTTGTGGTTGAAGTTGCTCAGCCGGCCATCGGCGGCAACCATGAAAATACCCTGGCTGATGCTGCCCAGCGTGGTTTGCAGCACGGCGGTTTTCTCGGCCAGCTCCTGGTAGAGCTCGAGCAGGGTTGCCTCTGCGTGTTTTCGCGCGTCGATGTCGGTATGGGTGCCGATCATGCGGGTCGGGCGGCCACCGAGGTCGCGTGTGATCACCATGCCGCGTGACAGGATCCATTTCCAGCTGCCATCCTTGCACATCACGCGGTGTTCGTTGGCATACGTGGCTGTGACACCGTCCAGGTGGGAGCGTCGGGCCTGGTCGCGCTGTGCCCGGTCATCTGGATGGGTGCGCTGGTCAAACTCGCTCAGCTGGCCGCTGACTTCGCCTTCAGCAAGCCCGTACATTTCGAGGAATCGGCGCGAATACACCGATCTGCCGGCCTGTACGTCCCAATCCCACAGGCCATCGCCTGAGCCTTCCATGGCCAATTGCCAGCGCTGGTCGTTGTCGCGCAGTGCCTGCTCGGCCAGTTCGGCGCGCTTGCGTTCGGTGACGTCGCGGAAATTGAGTACGATGCCCTGCACTGCGCTGTCGTCCAGGCAGTTGGTGGCCAGTGACGCCAGGAAGCGCCAGCTGCCATCCTGGTGTGTGAAGCGGTATACGGACTCGATGCCGGGATTCCGGCACAACAGCACTTCGCTCTGATCGGCCCGGGCCGCGGCATGGTCGTCAGGGTGCATCCAGTCGAACACGTTGCTGCCAACCAGCTGGGCCGGCTGGCGGCCGAGCAGAACCGTGGACGCCGGGCTGGCGTACAACACCCTGGCGCTGGCGTCGGTTAGCAGGGTCAGTACCTGGGCTCTTTCGGTCAGTGCCCGGAAGCGCCGCTCGCTGGCCAACAATGCCAACTGGGCGCGATGGGCATCTGTGACATCCTCCACGGTGCCCTCGTAGAACAATATGCTGCCGTCGGGCGCCCGCACCAGGTGTGCGTTCTCGACGATCCAGCCGCGCTCACGGGTTTTGTGGCGGTAGATTTCGGCGTGGAAGTTGATCACCCGTCCGTCGCGCTCAATCAGTGTGCGAAAGCGTTGCCTGGCATACGGGTCGACGTACCATTCCTTGCCAATGTCGTTGACCGCGATCAGCAGCTCGGCTTCACTGTCGTAGCCGTTGAGCCGCACCAGGGCGGCGTTGGCGCGCAGTTGTTTGCCGTCGGGACTTGATCGGTAGGCTCCGATCGGCAGCAACTCGAAGAGTGTGGAAAAGTCTGTCGTGTCCATCGGGCAGGCGCCGGTGCCGCTGTTGTTGACTCAGGCGGCGAGGGTGGCCTCGATATCGGCGGCAAGACTCTGCGGCGTGTCAGTCGGTGCAAAGCGCCGGACCACCTGGCCGTCCCGACCCACCAGGAACTTGGTGAAGTTCCATTTGATCGCCTTGCTGCCGAGCAAACCCGGAGCCTCGGCGC
>JANLVB010000113.1:0-2038 GCA_031363785.1 Betaproteobacteria bacterium | reverse complement strand
CGATGGCCTGCGTGAAGACGACGTTCTGGAAGGCGACGATTTCCTCCGGGGACTTGTGTTCGACCAGTGGCGTGAAGTTGCGGATGTCCATGAACATCACGCAGACGAAGCTGCGGGTGCTGGCGATGTGCGGGCCCACCTTGAGCAGGTGCTCGACGATGGCGGGCGATACCTGCTGACCGAACGCGTTCAGCACGCGCTGGCGCTCCTGCAGCGTCCGGTAGGTGTTGCCGACCCGGCGTTTCAGCTGGTGCGCAACGAAACCGGCAGCGAGCCCGGCCAACAGGAGCATGGCCCCCTTGCCCAGGTAATAGGGTGGCTGCGCGAACGGCGTGCCTGCCGCAGCGCCTTCGCCGCCGCCAACGTAGGCGACCGAAAGAGCCACGTACTCTGCGGCCGCGACCAATCCGGTAAATGCCGATAACCTGAAGTCCAGCCGCAGCGTGGAGAGCACGATGAATACCCCGTAGAGCAGACTCGCCGCGCTGTGCAGCACATATACCGGACTGATTTCGCGCGCCATGAGGACGATCAGCATGCTGGGCACACTGGTCTCGACCAACGCGTTGAGGTAGCGCAGAGCGTTCGGTACACCTTTGCCCTGCTCCAGCCGACGGCCGAACACGTGGCGCACGGCAAGTTCGTAACAAAGCAGCACGGTGAACAGGGCGCCGGCGTGGAACATCACCTGGGGCCGGCTGAATATCTGCCGGTATTCTTCGCGGTACAACGCGAACACCAGGCCAAAAAAGACCATCAGAAGCCCTATCAGGCCGGCCAGGATTGCCATGCGCGTGCGCTCGCTGTGGATGATTTCGCGGGCGAGATGCTCCTCGAATGTGGCGGCGGCGTCAAGCACAGCCTACTATACGTCGCGCAGGCAGATTGCGGCCATGGGTGACCGCGACAGCAGCGCGCCTTTTGCGCACCATGTGCAGGCGAGGGTGGATTGGCTTGCGAGATATTGCGGCCATGACCGAACGGCCGACGACACGATCACTGCTGCAGGCGAATGGCGACACGTTTTGCCGGGGCCATGCTCAATAGCTAAAATGGCTAATCCACAACGCCGCAGCAACACCATGCAAGTAACTGCCACACAAGCCAAGAACCGATTTGGTGCCATGTGTACCCACGCAAAAGCAGAACCGGTCTTTGTGGAGAAGGATGGGCGTATCGACACCGTCATCGTGTCGGTAGAACAGTTCGAAACGCTGAAATCCGCAAGTCAACCCAGGACATTGGTGCAGCGCAAACGGGCTTTCGAGCAGACGCACAAAGCCTGGATCGACGAGCAAAACGCCCGGTTCGAGAAGAGCGGGCTATGGTGTGACGACCTGCGGGTTTGGTAGGGCGTTGCTCCAGCCTGACTTGATCGCCTGGCCACATGCAGTACGACGTTTATGACAATCCGAGCCCGCGCATGCGCGATCAGTACCCTTATGTCGTCGATATCCAAAGCGACTTGCTGAGCAGTTTGGCAACACGCATGGTGGTGCCACTCGCTGTCACCGCACTCACCGCCCATGATCTGCCACGGCAGCTTTGCCCGGTGATTTCAGTCAAGGGAAAGAATCTGATGCTGGTTGCCTTTGAAGCAGCGCCACTGGGAAGGCGTCTTTTGAAAAACAAGCTGGTGTCCGTGAAGCACCGCGCAAGCGACATCATTGCCGCTATGGATGCCGTGGTGAGTGGCGTTTGATGCTGGCGACGTGCCCGGCTATTGCCCGCCCTGAACAGACAGGTCAAGTTGGCTGCGGCACGAATGGCACAGAACACAAGTCGAGTGAAGTTTAGCTGGAATGCTGGTTATTTAACCAGTATATTCGGTTTCCGACCTCGCTTTTTACCGATGCTTCCTCGCCCCCATGTGGACCCCCCTGCCGGCCTACGCCGAGCTGCATTGCCTCTCCAGTTTCAGCTTCCAGCGCGGTGCCTCGCTGCCGGAAGAGCTGGTGGCGCGCGCGGCCGCGCTGGGCTACACGGCGCTGGCCATCACCGATGAATGTTCGGTGGCCGGGGTGGTGCGAGCACATAC
>JANLVB010000100.1:0-2168 GCA_031363785.1 Betaproteobacteria bacterium | reverse complement strand
CTGATGACCGCCCGGCCGCCCGAAGGTGCTCGCACCGCAGCGCGTTGCGCGGAGGTAATCCGATGACCGCCCTGGTGCAGGCGCATGACCTGGCGATGACCTTCGATGTGTCGGCGCCCTGGCTGAACCGCGTCGTCGAGGGAGCGCCACGGCTGCTGTTGCGTGCCGTGGACGGCGTGAGTTTCGAGATTGCGCGCGGCCAGACGCTGGCACTGGTGGGTGAATCGGGTTGCGGCAAGAGCACGGTGGCACGTTTGCTGGTTGGCCTGTATGAGCCGACACGGGGTGGATTCACCTTCGACGGCCAGGACGCACATGCCGCCTTCAAGACGCCGCAGGGCCGCAAACTGCGGCGCCGCATCCAGATGATTTTTCAGGACCCCTATGCCAGCCTCAATCCGCGCTGGATTGTGGAGGACATTGTGGGTGAACCGCTGACCGAGCATGGCCTGATCAGCGACAAACTCGCCTTGCGCGCGCGCGTGGAGGAGTTGCTGCAGTCGGTTGGTCTGGCGGCGCAGGACCGCAGCAAGTACCCGCACCAGTTCTCTGGCGGCCAGCGCCAGCGCATCTCGATCGCGCGTGCCCTGGCCACCCAGCCCGATTTCCTGGTGTGTGATGAACCCACCTCGGCGCTGGACGTGAGTGTGCAGGCGCAGGTGCTCAACATCATGAAGGACTTGCAGCGCAGCATGGGGCTGACCTACCTGTTCATTTCGCACAACCTGGCGGTGGTGCGCCATGTCAGCGACCAGGTTGGCGTGATGTACCTGGGGCGGTTGGTGGAACTGGCCGACAAGAACAGCCTGTTCGGCAACCCGCGCCATCCCTACACACGCATGCTGCTCGACGCCATTCCCAAGATGCACGACACCGGCCGCGCCCGCACACCGGTGCAGGGCGAAGTGCCCAACCCGCTGAGCCCGCCGCCCGGCTGCGCCTTCAACCCACGCTGTCCGCTGGCCAACGATCGTTGTCGCAGCGAACGGCCGGTGTTGCAGCAGTTTGCCGGTATCCGGGTCGCCTGCCACGCCGTCGAGGAGGGTCGCGCCCCTCAGGCGTAGCGCTTGCTGCGCAGGTTGTTCTTCATGCTGCGCAAGCGTGGCTGCACCGTCTCGCCGCCAATGCCGAGCGCGACGCAGGTGGCCAGAATGTCGATGATCAACAAATGCAGCAGCCGCGACACCATCGGGCTGTAGTTGTCGAAGCCTTCCGGATGGTCCGCTGACAGATGGATATGGCCGGCGCTGGCCAACGGGGACCCGGTGGCGGTGATCACGATGGTGGTGGCGCCGTTGTTGCGTGCGATGTCGCAGGCATCCATCAGATCCCGCGTGCGCCCGGAGTTGGAGATCACCACCACGCAGTCGCCAGGGCCGAGCAGCGACGCACTCATGACCTGCATGTGTCCATCGCTGTAGGCGATGGCATTCACGCCCAGGCGGAAAAATTTGTGCTGTGCGTCCTGCGCCACCACACCGGAGTTGCCGACGCCAAAGAACTCGATGCGTTTGCCACTGCGGCAGGTCTGCACCAGGGCCTGCGCCGCTTTCTCGAATGGGGCTGTGCTGGCCTCGTTGCGGTACTTCAGGAAGGCGGCGACCGTGTTGTCGATCACCTTGACCATGATGTCGCCGGTTTTGTCGTCGATGTCCACACTGCGGTGGATGAAGGGCACGCCTTCACTCACACTGCCCACCAGCTTGCGTTTGAAGTCGGTCAGGCCGTCATACCCGACGCTGCGGCAAAACCGCACCACGGTCGGTTTGCTGACGTGGGCGCGGTCGGCCAGGTCACTCACCGGCAGCGAGGCGAAGGCGCGCGGGTCCAGCAGCACCAGCTTGGCAACCCGTTGTTCGGCGGGAGCCAGAGAGGGCAGTGAAGCCTTGATGCGGTCAAGCATGGTGCCGCATTCAGGACTCCTCGCTCCAGCAAAAGCCGTCGCGCGCGATCATGGCGCTGGACGCGCTGGGGCCCCAGGTGCCCGAGTTGTACAGGCGCGGCCCGTGCGTGTCGGCGGCCCAATGCTCCAGGATCGGCTCGACCCAGCGCCAGGCTTCCTCCTGTTCGTCGCTGCGCACGAACAGGTTCATGCGGCCATCGATCACATCCAGCAGCAGGCGTTCGTAGGCGCCGACGCGGCCCGAGCCAAAACGTTTGTCAAAGTC
>JANLVB010000091.1:0-3702 GCA_031363785.1 Betaproteobacteria bacterium | reverse complement strand
GGGAATGGCACTTACTTTGGCCAGATGACGTTGAAGTCACGGGCGTAACCGATTGAATTTGAAAGCAAAAGGAGGCGGCTGACCCTGGGATTGATAGGATGGTTGTTACTACGCACCCAAACCATCTTTCCAAAAGGCCAGCCACCATGGATCGTAATGCCCAAAACGGTATGCATCAACGTCGAAGCGCACGTCCAAGCGCAATCGCACGCCGGGCCAAGGCGACCCGGGCGGTGGAGTTCTTTAACGTGCTGACGAGTCCGGCGTTGCTGGAGACGACCGAGTCGGTGCTGCCCGAGCATCGCGAGCGGCTGTATCCGCCAACAGTTGCGCTGTCGATGTTCATGCGCCAAGTGCTGGAGGCCGATGGCTCGTGCCAAAAGGCGGTCAACGGTTGGGCCGCGCAGCGCGCCGCCGATGGGCTCGCCGGGTGCAGCGTTCGCACCGGCGGATACTGCCGGGCGCGCCAGCGCCTGCCACTGGAGATGGTCAGCGCGCTCACGCGCGAAACGGGCCACCTGCTCAGCGAGAAAGCGCTGGATCAATGGCTGTGGCGCGGGCGGGCGGTCAAGCTGGTGGACGGCACCGGGATCTCGATGCCCGATACCGAGGAGAACCAGGCGGTCTATCCGCAGCCCAGCACCCAGGCGCGCGGTGTTGGATTTCCGCTGGCCCGACTGGTCATGGTGATTTGCCTGGCCACTGGCGCGGCGCTCGATATGGCGGTTGGGCCTCACAGTGGCAAAGGCACTGGCGAACTCGGGTTGGTACGCACCTTGCTCAAAGGCTTTCACCCGGGCGATGTGATGCTCGCCGATGCCCTGTACTGCAACTATTTCCTGATCGCCACTTTGATGGCGGCAGGCGTGGACGTGTTGTTCGAACAAAACGGCTCGCGCATCACGGACTTTCGCCGTGGCCAGTCGCTGGGCACGCGTGATCACCTCGTGTGCTGGCGCAAGCCTGCGGCGCGCCCAGAGTGGATGACGCCCGAGCAATACGCTGGCTTTCCCGATGAACTGACTGTGCGCGAAGCCCGGGTCGACCACAAGGTGCTGGTCACCACGCTGATCGATGACCGGCAAGTCGGCAAAGACGATCTCGGCGCGCTGTACGCGCGGCGTTGGAACGTCGAGCTCGACCTGCGCAACCTCAAGACCACCACCGGCATGGACGTGTTGAACTGCCAGACGCCGCAGATGAACGAGAAACAACTGTGGGTCCATCTGTTGGCCTACAACGTGATCCGACTGCTTATGGCACAGGCCGCCAGCAACGCCGGCTTGGACCCTCGTGACTTGAGCTTCAAGCACACGGTGCAACTGTGGACGGAGTGGGTTTCGCGCGGTCTGTCGGCCACGAAGGATTGTGGGCTGCTGTTCACGCTGATCGCCAAGTGCCGGGTGGGCAATCGGCCCGGACGCATTGAGCCTCGAATGCGAAAGCGACGACCAAAGCCCTACCCATGGTTGAAAATTCCCCGCGTCCAAGCCCGACGAAAGATCGAGCGGCATGGTCACGCGTGGGAGACAAAGTAAGTGCCATTCCCCCTAAGGCAGACTTCGATTTTGACGCTGTCAAGCCGTGCCGTACCGACCCCAAGGATGCCGCAGCATGGTCCGCCCTGTGCGCAAAGATCGGGCAACCAGAAGCCGCGATTGTCAACATCGCCGACAACGCACGCGAGATGCACGAGCAGCGAAAGACGCTCCGCCGCGCAATGAATACATTGACTGCCAGCAACCGGGCCACCGGCGTCGACGAGGCGGCGTTTTCCGGGATACAGCACGCCGGTTCGATGATCGCAAGGATCAACATTGCAATGGAGGCGTTGGACGGCAACAGCAGCACCGCCAAGCAAGGAATGAACGTCATGCGCAGCGCCACTGACTTCCGGAGTCACTACAGCAAGAACAGCGGCCTGAACCAAGGCCGTGGCTTCGCTGACAGTGACTTCGACATCGCTGATTTTTTTCGTGGTGTTGCCGGTATGTCGACCAATCAGGACGTGCGCAACGCCTTGAGCGTGGGCACGGATACGGCTGGCGGCTTCACAGTCCCAAGCCGTGTCATGCCGGAAATTCTGTCGGCATTGGTGCCGGTGTCGAGCCTGATGCGAGCCGGTGCCGGTATTGTGCCCATGGATATCGGGGCGAAGACCTTCACCACGGCCGCCGTCAACACGATCCCGACTGCTGCATGGCGTGCAGAGGCGGCCGCGCTTGCGACCAGTGATCCGACGTTCCGTGCAATCACGACGACGCCCCGTAGCCTTGCGTTTCAGGTCAAGGTCAGCCGGGAACTGTTGGCCGACGCACCGAACATGGAGGAAGCCTTGCGCCTGGCCATCGCGCAGAGCTTCGCCCGTGAACTGGACCGTGTTGGCTTGCTTGGAACCGGTACCGCTCCGGAGCCACGCGGTGTCCTCAACACGGCCGGCATCCAGAGCGTGACCAATGGTGCCAACGGTGCGGCGCTGGCAGGTTACGCCAACATCTTCAGTGCGGCGCAGGCGATCCTGCAGGCTGACGCACCGATGCCAACGGCTGCCGTCATGAGCCCTCGCAGCTTGATCAAGCTCGGTGGACTGCTCGACACGACGAACCAGCCGCTGCGGATTCCGGGCATGTTGGAGCCGGTGAAGATGATCGCCACCAGCCAGATATCCAACACCTTGACGGTGGGGACCAGCGCGGACTGTTCGCAGATATTCGTCGGCGACTTCACCAATCTGTTCTTCATGATGCGCGAGTCGTTGTCGGTGCAGATGCTCAATGAGCTCTACGCTGGTACCGGTGAAATCGGGTTCGCCTGCCACATGCGCGTCGATGTGGTGCTGGCCTACCCTGCGGCATTCGCTGCCGTCACTGGCGTGCGACCGTAAGCAGAACATTCCACCGGTGCGAGAGAGCAAGCCCATAGCACCGGTGGGATTCGAGACATGGGACTGCATGGCGGTCGCAACGGGAGATGCGACCACGACAGGGCTCACCGCTGGCATACCTTTCGCCAGTGGCACGCCCTACCTACCTCCCCGGGGGTGCCGAAAAGTCTACAGCTCCCACCCGGAAACCGAACGTATTCATCTCTTGCGCTAAACCTGTATTTCAAAGGATCGATCATCGCTCGAAAGTCATCTGCCGCACTCGCAACACCGGCAACTCTGTCCGCTGCCCGTCCTGCGCCGCCGGCTGGCCTGCCTGCGCCCGCCGTGGTCCTGTGGAACAGCATTTGCAACGCCCTGCCAGGCGGTTTCTTCACCGCTGGTGACCTGCCGCTGCTGGCGTCCTACTGCATGGCGGCCCACCAGAAGGCCACGGCCGACGCGCTTGTGTCCCGGGAGGGGTTGATCGTTCACAACAAGCCCCACGCCGCCATCAAGGTGTCGATGCAGCTTGCCGGTGTGATGGGTGCCCTGGCAAGCAAGCTGGGGCTTTGCCAGTCATCCCGGACACGCCCGGAATCGGCCACGTTGAAGAAGGCATTGGCGACTGGTCAGCGACCGTGGGAAGGTACAGCGGCAGCGTCGCCGTTCACGCAGTGACGCCCCGCCCCGGTGTCGGGGCCAATCTCCAGACCGCCGCATGAACGAAACGTGGTCGGTGCCGATCCGTAGCGCGGCCGACTGGAGATATGATCGGCCGCATGGCAGGACGACCGAGGAAGGCGCAGAGCGCGACCCCATTTCAGAGGCTCATTGAC
>JANLVB010000072.1:0-7885 GCA_031363785.1 Betaproteobacteria bacterium | reverse complement strand
GTCCAGTGGCCGCCGCTCGGGTCCGGGTTCAGGTTGATACCGACGTTGCCGTATTGCTTGACGCACTTGTCCAGCTCGGGGATGCAGCTGGCAAGGGCCACGCCGGGTGACTGCGGCAGCATGGCGGCACCGATGAAGTGGTCGGGAAAGAGCTGTGCGACCCGAAAGCACAGTTCATTGCAGATCGCCGCCCAGGTCGATGAGACCTTGAAGTCGCCAATATGGTGCGCCATGAAGCTGGCGCGCGGCGAGAAGATGGTGAGGTCGGAACCACGCTGGCGCATCAGCCTGAGCTGGTTGGTTTCGATCGACTCGCGCAGTTCGTCATCGCTGATCTTCAGCTCGGCAACTTTGGGCATGGAGGCCGGGTCGGCGATGCCGGCAATCTGCCGATTGCGCCAGGTCTCCAGCGCTTTCGGCGCCGTGGTGTAGTGGCCGTGGCAGTCGATGATCAGGGGTGTGCGCATGGGCGTCGGTCTCCTCGGGGGGTGTGCTGCATTGTGGTTGAGGACTGGCAAAAGATGAAATTGCGGGAGCCACTAGCAGATATACCATTGCGGCATGGCCAGCGCATCGCTACTTCGACAAAGTGACCCATCCATGGACCTCAAACAGATCGGCTATTTCGTCCGCGTGGCGATTGGTCTGCCCAGCAGCCTGGCGCGCATGTTGACGGTGCCGCTGGTGCGGGCCTTTCGCAGGCCACGGCGCAGCTGATTCGCGCGACACTTGCCAACCAAGCGGCCAACACCAAGGGAGGCGCCAAATAAGTCCCCAAGGACGATGGCGCGTCGACCTGGGCGGTCGATAATCAGCCAAAGCCCGGGGAGCGGCAGGCCTATGCCACCTGTCATTTGACCCGGCAGCAGGAGAACGTCCCATGACCTCACTGGTAGTCACCATTCTTGGCCCGGACCGACCAGGTCTGGTCAGCGCGGTATCCGACCGCGCCACCGCGCACGGGGCAAACTGGGCCGACAGCGTCATGGCGAACTTCGCCGGCCAGTTTGCAGGTATCGTGCACCTGCAGGTGCCAGCGCAGAACTGCTCCGCCCTCATGGCCGAGCTGGCCGCACTGCAGTCGCCTCACTTGCATGTTGCGCTGTCACTTGGCGCGGCCGCTGCCACCGAGCCGCCCCGGCGGCTGCAACTCGAGTTGCTCGGACACGACCGGCCCGGCATCATCCACAGCATCTCCAGCCAGTTGGCGCACCACGGCGTCAGCATCGAAAAACTGCAGACGCACATCGCCAGTGGTGCCATGTCGGGCGAACAGATGTTTCACATGAACGCGCAACTCACCGTGCCCCGCAACCTGGATACTGACACCCTGCGCAACAGCCTGGAGGGCCTGGCAAACGAGTTGATGGTCGACATCAGCTTCGAGGACGGTGCGAGTGCTTGACAGCCCAGGCCACAGGTCAACGCCGTCTGCCGTTGCTGTCCGGCTTGGCTGCTGTCGCTACCTGGGCACGACGCCATCACGGCTTGCGCAAAAGGCGGTCGGCGTAATCCTGCCACCTGGCGCCAGTGGCTACTTCTGAGAACACCCCGGTACGCGCCTGATCGGCCACCCACTGCTGCTTGTCGGCAATCGCCGCAGTCATGAATGGCTCAAACCCGGCTTCGCGCACCGTGTTGGCCGCTTCTCGCATCTCCTGCGCCCGGCGTTGGCCGTGCTGCACCACCCGGCTGAAAAAATAGGCGCCCTGTTGCTGCCAGTCGATGCCCGGAAATGTCTCTTGCAGCGTCGGAATCATGTGGTCTTCCACGCCGTAGGCCCGGGCGGTGGCGTAACTCTCTATCACCAGTGCCTCCAGCCCCTTGATCATCACGCTGCGGCACATCTTGATGGCGCTGGCCACACCGATGTGGTCGGACACCGGCGTGGCAAACATGCCCCAGGCATTCAGTACCGCAGCGAGTTCAGCGGCGCGCGCACCGCCGAGCAACATCGGCACGCGGATGCCATAAGGTGGCACCGAGGTCATGACGCCAGCCTCGACGTAACACCCACCGGCCGCACCAAGCAGGCTTGCCGCTGCCTGCTTGGTGCCGGGCGAGGCGGAGTTAAGGTCCAGGAACACGGTGCCGGGCCGGATCCACCGGGCGGCTTCCTGCGCCACCGCCAACGTGTTGGAAGCGGTGACAGCGGAGATCACCAGGTCGGATGCCGCGCACAATGATTGCATCGACCCGCATGCCAACACGCCTGCTAGTGCTGCATGGCCTGACACCGCGTCTTGCCCGGCGGGATCGGCGAATTTTAGGTCCCAAGCCTGCACGTCGACCACTGCTGGGCGCAAGCCCGACGCCAGAATCCTGCCGACCTCGCCATAACCTACCAGCCCCAGATGCTCGATTACCAACCCTTGCCCCTGAAGTTGCTGCGCTCTGCCGCGGGTCACCGCCAACTGGCTCGATCAGCCGCGCAGGGTCTGGTTGAAAAACGCCAGCGTGCGCTCCCAGGCCAGCTTGGCCGCCGCGGCGTCGAAACGCGGCGTGGTGTCATTGTTGAAACCGTGCTGCGTGCCGGCATACAGGTGTGCCGTGTAACGCGCTCCGGCTGCCTTGAGCGCTGCCTCGTAAGGCAGCCAGCGGGGATTGATAAAGCTGTCGTTCTCGGCAAAATGCATCAGCAACTGGGCTTTGACCTTGGCGGCATCCTCCGCGGCCGGGGGTGGACCATAAAACGGCACACCGGCGCTCATGTCGGGCAAACGGACGGCCAATCGGTGCACAATTCCGCCGCCATAACAGAATCCCACCGCTCCATATTTGCCATTGAATTGCGCAAGCCCCTTCAAAGCCTGGGCAGCAGCGACAAAATCTTCCACTGCCTTGCCCTGGTCGAGCGTGCGAAATAGCGCTGCCGCCTTTTCGTCGTCGCCCGGATAGCCACCCAGCGGCGTCAATGCGTCCGGCGCGAGGGCGATGTAACCATCCACGGCCAGTCGTCGCGCGATATCCTCGATATGCGGGTTCGTTCCGCGGTTTTCGTGGATGACAATCACGCCGGGCAGTTTGCCACTCGCGTTCGCGGGCATGGCCAGATACCCCTTCATGGTGCCGGAGCCATTGGGCGATGGATAGCTGAGAAGTTCGGTCTTGATGCGCTTGTCGTCCTTCGGCACGACCTGCCCGATCGCGTAGTCCGGCGTCAGCGAGGCCAGCAACATGCCGACCGTGACGCCGCCGACAGCGAATTTCTGCGCCTTCTGCAGGAATCCGCGCCGGTCGATGGCACCATGGATGTAGTCGTTGAACAGGTCCAGCAGTTCCTGGTCAAAATCGGCGGCGGTCAGTTGGGGCATGGAGTTTTCCTGAAAAGTGGGTAGAAGCATACTCATAGACACGCTGGCGCGACAACCGTTCCCTGAATTCCCTACCGGTGCGAGCACGGGAATACCCTGATCGATCAGGCCACGACGGGTCCGGTCTCTGATCCTGGCCCTGCGGACCGGCGGGCTGATCGACAGCGGGGCGGGCGGCTATTGTGGTGCCAGCCCATCCGCCCTACACTGATCCCACAATAAATGACTGCCATCGAGGAGATGATCGGATGAGTGTCAAGGAAGATGCGGCCATGGCCCAATTACTCGGGCTGCTGGAGTCGCGGTACGCAGTGCGGGTGTTATGGGCACTGCGGGACGGGCGCCCGCAGACCTTCCGGTTGTTGCAGGAAAGTGTCGGCAGCATCACGCCCAATACCCTCAACACGCGCCTGAAGCAGTTGCGGCTGGCCGTGCTGGTGGGGCATGTGAAAGACGGTTATCTGCTCACCGCGCCCGGCGCCGACCTGGCCCGACGGCTCGCCGAGCTGCCAGCTTTTGCCACCCGCTGGTCGGCACTGCTGGCGAAAAAGAAACCCTGAACGATGCACCTCCCGCTCAATCCGGCGCAGGTGCTGCCCGACGACATCGACCGGGCAGTGCTTATCGGCCGCATCTGGACCGAGGGCACCGGGCCGACCTTGCCGAGGTGCATGCCAACTCGGCATTCGATCTGTCCGACCAGATGCCCCCCTGGCACTACGGCACGGGTGCCCTGATGAGCGACCTGGCGCAGCGCGGCCTGCTGGCATAATTTGCCCCTCACGCCGGGTCGCCAGTGGCCACCCGGTCCGCTCCAGCCGCACGCTGCGGCATTCCACGAAACTCGGGACAGACTTTTCAATGATCACAACCAATAGCGGCCTGCAGTACACCGACACCACGGTGGGCGACGGCGACGAGGCCAAATCCGGCCAAAGTGTCACGGTGCATTACACCGGCTGGCTGTATGAGAACAACACCCAGGGCGCCAAATTCGATTCCAGCCGTGACCGACGTGACCCGTTCGTGTTCTCGCTTGGCGCAGGCATGGTCATCAAGGGCTGGGACGAAGGTGTTACCGGCATGAAGATTGGCGGTGCGCGCACCTTGATCATCCCTGCTGCCTTGGGTTATGGGGCACGCGGCGCGGGTGGCGTAATCCCGCCCAACGCAACGCTCAAATTCGACGTCGAGCTGCTCGGCGTCTCCTGACCGCGGTCACATCGCCAGCACACACCCGGCGCATGGCCTGCGGCGGTGCGTTATGGCGGCGTCAACGACGGTCCGCCGCACATGGCTCCTGCGAGGAGGAAAACAGCCCTTGAAAGCAGCCGCACTGCCCCAACGTCTTCCGCGACCCCAAAGTTATCCGCAAAGTTATCCGATTTATCCGCATGTCTGACACCCAACCCCACGCGCCAGTCCCGGACTACCAGAGTACGGAAGAAATGATGGCAGCCCAAGCGGCCCAGGAGGCGGATCTGCTGACCCGCACGCAAGCCGATCTGGCGGCCTTGCAGGCCAAGAGCGCAGAGCTCGCCGACCATTACCTGCGGGCCAAGGCCGATGCCGAAAACGCACGTCGGCGGGCCGAAGACGAAATTTCCAAGGCGCGCAAATTTGCCGTCGAGTCCTTTGCCGACAGCATGTTGCCGGTAGTGGACAGCCTGGAGGCCGGCCTGACCCTGAAGGACGCCACGCCAGAGCAGATTCGCGAGGGCGCCCAGGCCACCCTGCGCCAGCTCACGGCCGCACTCGAGCGCAACAAGGTACTGGCCATCCAGCCGGGGCCGGGAACTCGCTTCGACCCGCACCAGCACCAGGCGATCAGTGTGGTGCCGTCGGAGCTGGAGGCCAATTGCGTGGTGAGTGTGCTGCAAAAAGGCTACTCCATCGCCGAGCGTGTCCTGCGCCCTGCCCTGGTGACAGTCGCGGCGCCCAGATAAGCCCTTGAAAACAGTGCGGAAATCCGCACATCCGTAACAGGAACAGTTTGTAAAACCAGCGCGGCATGGCCAACCATGGCAGCCGGGCGATCTTGGAGTAGAACATGGGAAGAATCATTGGTATCGACCTGGGGACCACCAACAGCTGTGTGGCGATCATGGAAGGCAACGTGCCCAGGGTAATCGAAAACTCTGAAGGTGCCCGCACTACGCCGTCCATCATTGCCTACCAGGAAGATGGCGAAGTGCTGGTTGGCGCTTCGGCAAAACGGCAGGCGGTAACCAACCCGAGGAACACGCTGTACGCGGTGAAACGCCTGATCGGGCGCAAGTTCGTCGAAAAGGAAGTTCAAAAAGACATCTCCTTGATGCCCTACAAGATCGTGGCGGCCGACAACGGCGACGCCTGGGTCGAGGTACGCGGCAAGGCGATGGCGGCGCAGCAGGTAAGCGCCGACGTGTTGCGCAAGATGAAGAAAACCGCCGAGGACTACCTGGGCGAAGCGGTGACCGAGGCCGTGATCACGGTGCCGGCCTATTTCAACGACGCCCAGCGCCAAGCCACCAAGGACGCCGGGCGCATCGCCGGGCTGGACGTCAAGCGCATCATCAACGAGCCGACAGCGGCAGCACTGGCGTTTGGCCTGGACAAGAACGAGAAAGGCGACCGCAAGATAGCCGTTTATGACCTCGGCGGCGGCACCTTTGACGTATCCATCATCGAGATCGCCGACGTCGATGGCGAAAAGCAGTTCGAAGTGTTGTCGACCAACGGCGACACCTTCCTCGGCGGCGAAGACTTCGACCAGCGCATCATCGACTTCATCATCGCCGAGTTCAAGAAAGAACAGGGTGTTGATCTGGGCCGGGACGTGTTGGCTTTGCAACGCCTGAAGGAAGCCGCCGAGAAGGCCAAGATCGAGCTATCCAACAGCGCACAGACAGACATCAACCTGCCCTATGTCACGGCGGATGCGTCGGGGCCGAAACATCTGAATATCAAGCTGACCCGCGCCAAGCTGGAGTCGCTGGTGGAAGAACTGATTGAGCGCACCATCGCCCCCTGCCGCACCGCCATCAAGGACGCGGGGGTATCGGTGGCCGACATCCATGACGTGATCCTGGTCGGGGGCATGACGCGCATGCCCAAGGTGCAGGAAAAGGTGAAGGAGCTTTTTGGCCGCGAGCCGCGCAAGGACGTCAATCCGGACGAAGCGGTGGCCGTCGGTGCTGCCATCCAGGGCCAGGTGCTCAGCGGCGACCGCAAGGACGTGCTGCTGCTCGACGTGACGCCGCTGTCGCTCGGTATCGAGACATTGGGTGGCGTGATGACGAAAATGATCACCAAGAACACCACGATTCCAACCAAATTTGCCCAGACCTTTTCGACTGCGGACGACAACCAGCCCGCGGTGACGATCAAGGTGTTCCAGGGCGAGCGCGAGATCGCCGTCGGCAACAAGATGCTGGGTGAGTTCAATCTCGAAGGTATTCCGCCATCCGCCCGTGGCACGCCGCAGATCGAGGTGTCGTTTGATATCGATGCCAACGGCATCCTGCACGTGGGCGCCAAGGACAAGGGCACCGGCAAGGAGAACAAGATCACCATCAAGGCCAATTCCGGATTGACCGAGGCCGAGATCCAGCAGATGGTGAAAGACGCCGAGCTCAACGCAGCCGACGACAAGAAAAAACTCGAACTGGTGCAGGCGCGCAACCAGGCCGAAGCCAGCGTGCACAGCGTCAAGAAGAGCCTGACCGAATACGGCGACAAGCTGGAGGCCGGCGAGAAGGAAAAAATTGAAGCTGCCGTCAAGACGCTGGAAGAAGCGCTCAAGGGCGACGACAAGGCGGTGATCGACGAGAAGAACACCGCGCTGATGGCGGCAAGCCAAAAACTGGGCGAAAAAATGTACGCCGACATGCAGGCCAAACAGGCCGGCGCTGAGGCTGCCAATCAATCTGCTGGCGGGGCGGCTGACAGCGGCGGCGGCAACCCAGGTGCAAAGCCGGCCGATGACGACGTGGTCGACGCGGAGGTGAAGGAAGTCAAGAAAGCCTGACGGATTGCTTGGGTTTTGAGCTGCCGCGATGCTGCATCCCCCGGATGCCGCACTGCGGCTTCATGCATTTTCTTGACGACCCATGCCGGGTCGTGGAACTGAAATCGAGCTGACCAGGAACGAGCATGGCCAAGAGAGACTATTACGAAATACTGGGCGTACCGAAAAACGCTTCGGATGACGAGATCAAGAAGGCCTATCGCAAACTGGCGATGAAGCACCACCCGGACCGCAACCAGGGGGATGGATCGAAGGCGTCGGAAGAGAAGTTCAAGGACGCCAAGGAAGCCTACGAAATGTTGTCCGACGCGAAAAAGCGCGCCGCCTACGACCAGTACGGCCATGCTGGTGTCGACCCCAATATGCGCGGCCCCGGTGCCGAGGGCATGGGCGGTTTTGCCGAGGCGTTTGGCGACATTTTTGGCGACATGTTCGGGCAACAACGCGGCCGCGGCGCAGCTGGTGGGCGCCAGGTATTCCGCGGCGGCGACCTCAGTTACGCGATGGAAATCACGCTGGAAGAAGCCGCGCGCGGCAAAGATGCGCAGATCCGCATACCCAG
>JANLVB010000068.1:0-13202 GCA_031363785.1 Betaproteobacteria bacterium | reverse complement strand
GCCAGTTCGGCGAAGCCCACAAAATGCATGCCGCCCTGGATGATGGGGTGCTGGATGCCGAACATCTCGGTGATTCTGGTTTTCATGGTGTTGTTGTCCTGGGGTGGTTGGAGCGTCTCACCATTCTGCGGTATTTTTGCGCTGCAACCTGGCTCAGGTCAGGTGGACCGGTCGCTGGCGTGACTGCCGCTGCAACCCCCACCAGCTAGGTGGTGGTCCGCCCCACCAACCCGACGGTGAAAGCCACCCACATGCCGACCAGCAAGGCAAAACCCAAACCGAACGCGGCAAAGCGGTGCATCACCTGGTTTGGTGATGGCAAGAAATTATTTCGGCGGCGCATGCCCGAGCCGCCGCAGCACGGTCTCGGCGCGCTTCGACTGTTTCAGCGGATAGACAAACTGCGCCAGCCAGGGCTCCGCGCCATGCGCACGGTCGTCGCTCAGGCCGTAGGCTGTCGGGTAGCGCCGGGTGAAGTGGGCGGTGCCGAACAACACGTCCCAGAAAAACAGCAGGTTGCCATAGTTGCCGGTGTAGTGGCCGATGCCGTCGTCCTGCACCAGCGCGTGGTGCGCGAAGTGGGTGGCCGGTGTGGAGATGGTGTGCTCGACCAGCCACGCCAGGGGTGACAACACCGGGGTGCGGTAGAGCCACTGGTCCCAGCGCACGGCGCAATGGGCGCCGATGATGACGCTGAGTTTCACGATGGTGTAGCCAACGTACACCCAACCAAAACCCATGTACAAAAGTGCGGCCGACAACCACAGGCCGGGCATCAGCGCGTAGTAGAAGGCGTTGTTGCGGTAGACGATACGCACGCTCATGTAGGCGGCTGAATGGTGCGCCCGGTGCAGTGGCCACAGGGCCGAGGTGTGGCTGAGGCGGTGCCAGAAGTATTGGGTCAGGTCGTCCGCCAGCAGCAACACGATCAGCATCTGCCACCAGGCCCAGTGCGCCAGCGCATTGCGTTGCCCGGGCATGAGCCATTCACACAGGGCGGTGGCGGCAGTCAGCACGGCAAACGAGATGGCCGGGAACAGCAGGGTGACGGCGATGTCAAGCCGGTTGTCTTCGCGGGTCGCTTCGGGTGCGAAGAATTTGCCCTGGATCAGCTCGGCCGAGGCGAAGGCGACCAGCACGCTGACGGCGGCTGCGAATTGCACGGTTTGTTCTTGCATGGTTGCTACTTCTTCGTCTTCTTTGCTGTGGCTTTGCGGGTATTGCCCTTGACGGCACTTGTGGTTGGCGCCGTCCCGGCGGTTACCGCAACGCGCCGCGTTCGGCGCGCGCGGGCAGCGGCCGGTGCCGCCGAAGTCGCACGGACTGCCTGCTCCAGTTCGTTGATCGTTTCATCGGTATGGTCCAGCAGGCGCTGCAGCGCTGGCACCGAGCGTCGGCACGCGGTGTAGCCAAAGCCCAAGTTCTCGCCGTATCCGCTGATGGTGATGTTCAACGCCAGGTAGTGGGTCGGGATGGACACCGGGTAAACCTCGTCCAGCCGCGCGCTGTTGAGATACAGCGTTTGCCGGGGGCCCGGTACGTTGGAGATCACCAGGTTGAAGACCGGTCGCGTGCCGGCGCTTCCGGTCAACATGCCCGGGCCGAGTGGTGCCACCGTGGTCATGCCATGCGCCATTTTTTGCAGTCGTGGCATGCCCGAGAGCCGCGTCTTGGCCTCGCTGGTGCTGTGCACGATGGCACGCAGACGCTGCAGCGGGTCGGCCAGATGTGTGGCCAGGTTGGCCAGCAGCAGCGTGACCTGGTTGCCGCCGGCATCGGTCTCGCCGTGCAGCGACACCGGCACCATGGCGATCAGTGGCTTTTTTGGCAAACTGTTCTGTGCCTGCAGGTAGTTGCGCAAGGCGCCGGCGCAGATTGCCAGCGTCACGTCGTTCACCGTGGCTCCAGTGGCCGCGCCTATGGCCTTGAGGCGCGACAACGCAAAGGACTGGGCGGCAAAACGACGCGAGCCGGAGATTTCGACGTTGAAGACGGTAGGCGGCGCCTGAAACGGCAACGCGCCACCGGGTTGATCCGCCGCGCCGGTGCCAGCGCGCAACATATCCCACAAACCGCTGCCAATGCCGGGCAGAATCTCGCGGCCGGCCCGTGCCGCCTCGGCCAGCTGTTGCAACAAGCCTGGTGCCGGCTTTTTGCCGCGCGACGTGCCCGTGCCCGCCAATTGCTGTGCCCACAGCGGCGGTTTTTGCTCCGTGGCGTCGCGCGACAGGCCGTCGGCCATCATCCTGGCGCCGGATACGCCGTCCACCAGGGCGTGGTGTATCTTGATGTAGGTGGCGAAACGCCCGCCCGGCAATCCTTCGATGACATAAGCCTCCCACAGCGGGCGGTTGCGGTCCATCAAGTTGCCGTGCAGCCGCGACACCATCGCCAGCAATTCGCGGATGCGCCCCGGGTGTGGCAGGGCGACATGGCGCAGGTGGTAGTCGAGTTCGAACTCCGCGTCCTCCTCCCAATGCCACAGCCCCATGCGCAAAACCGGCCGCTGGTTGAACGGCGGCAAAGCCTTCAGGTGCTGGCGCCACTGTTGCAACAGCGTGGCGACAAAGTCCGGCCCGCTGCCCTTGGGCGGCGTATACAGGTTCAGCCCCGCCACATGCATGGGCTGGCTGCGTGTCTCCATCCACAGGAAGGCGGAGTCGGTGGGGCTTAGTGTGGTCATGGCGCAGTTCCTTCAAGACGCTCGATACCGGGCATGCCCCAGCTGCCATCGAGCGCGGGCGGCTTGGGCCAATACAGGCGTGCATTCAGCACAAAGGCATTCCCGGCCTGGACCGGCAACCAGTTGGCGCGTCGGTGGCCAGCGGGTGCCTCTGCCTGGATCAGCAAGTCCAATGAACCATCCGGGTTGAACACCAGCGGATCCCGGTCACCCAGGGCGTAGCGCGCGAGCGGGTTGTCGATAAAAAAATCATCCGGCCCGTAGGCGGTGATGGACCAAAAGGCGTTGACCGGCGGTAAATCGGCGCGTTTGAATTGCAGACGGTAGCGCTTGCTCCCGTCCAACGGCTGACCCTGGCTGTCCACACTGGCGCTGGGATAGGTGGCGTCGGCATTCAGGTTGGCGCCCAGGCCGATCATGGCCACCACAGTGCGAATGTTGTAGGCAGTGCCGTAATTTCCCAGGTTGCCAGGCGGTGTGATCCAGCCGCGCACGGTCGGGCGTTTTTTCAGTTCTTTGGCAATGGTCCAGTCTGCGAGCCAGCGTCCCAGCGCTACAGCCCAGCGATCAAGCAGGCCCCATTGCGGCGGCTGGCCCGCTGCCAACCCCAAGCGAGAGAGTTTGGCCAGCATCGGCCCGTCGGCGGCCGCAGGTGGGTTGTCTACCATCAGGTTTGCCAGCCGTGTGAAGAAGCTCTGGACATCCATCGCCCGAATCTGAACGATGGGCGGTGTCGTTGGCCCGTTGATTGGGCGCTGCACCGTGGTCGAAGCAGCTTGGGCACCACTGGCGGACTGGAACTGCGCCAAGCTGCGCAGCGTCACGCCGTCTTGCAGCCTGTGCACCGTGCCGTAGTCAGCCGCACCATTGGTCTGTGTGCTGCCGATCAGCCAGACCATACGTGTCGGAGCCCGCAACAAGGTCATGTTGTCGGGTATCTGGCCCTGCCAACCAGAGCCAGCCAACAGGTACCGCCCACCAGCCGTGCCGGTGCTGCGGGTTCCGGGTGACGCAAACACGTTGGTCCAGGCGTCCATGAAGGGCATCACTTCGTAACGCAAGTTGTTGGCCGCCATCTCGAACACCCAGGGCCCTTTGGCCATGTCGATGAAGGCCGTTGTGTACAGCGTGTCCACGTTCGGCCGCACCACGTCGCGAAACTGTGCGTCAGGAAACCGGCGCACCCGCAGCAACGCGCGCTCGTGCCCAACTGCGGTTGCTGCATTGGCGCGGGTCAAGTCCGTGATCACCAGCGGGAAGCCGAACACATAAGCTTCGGCGCCAAGAATGATGTGTTCGGCCTTGGCATAGAGGATGCCGCCAACGGCCAGCAGGAATACGGCGAGCGTGGCGATGAAGCGTTTGAGTCGCGTCAGGCGACGTTGCGCTGAGGGCGGTGTACGGCTCATGGTGCTGGCGCGAGGCTGATGGTGCGAAAGCCAAGATTGCTGGCCGCCAGGTCTTCCTCTTGTGGCTGCCTCGCACCGGCACGATACCGCATGCAATAACTGGGTGCGCAAAGAAATGAGCCACCCTTGATGACGCGTTGCGCAGACATCGGTGGCCGCTTTAACGGCGCCTGGTCGCCAGCGGTTGCAGCGTCCGTGTTGTGGTCGGGTGTCCACCGATCGGCAGTCAACTCCCATACGTTGCCGATCATGTCGAACAGGCCGGCAGCGTTGGGCGCATAACACCCCACCGGTGCCAGCCCGACAAAACCGTCTTCTCCCGAATTGACGACCGGGAACAGGCCTTGCCAGGTGTTGGCTGCTACTGCCTGTTTGTGCGCGACCGCTACCGCGCCGGTCTGCGCGCCATGTGCCGCCCACTCCCATTGCAGCTCGCTTGGCAGACTGGTGCCTCTCCACCGCGCATAGGCCAGCGCGTCGGCATGGGTCACGGCCACCACCGGAAAGGCAACACGACCGTCGATGCTGGTGCCTGGTCCGCCAGGATGGCGCCATTGCGCACCAGCCACATAGCGCCACCATTGCGTGAGGTCGCCTTGGCCGGACAACGCGTTGGGCATGACAAAAACCACCGCTCCGGGCAGGCGCATCCCGGGCGGCAACTCGGGGTGCTGCGCCGCATCCACTGCTCGCTCGGCGATGGTGACGTATCCGGTGGCGCGGACAAACTGCGCGAACTGGTCGTTGGTGACTTCGGTACGGTCCATCCAGAAGCCAGCCACTGCCATTTTGCGCACCGGCTGCTCCTCCGGGTAAACCGTGTCGCCATAAGGGAACTCGCCGCCCGGCACCCACACCATGCCGGGGTGCTGGTTGTCGGCCGACTGCTGCGGCAGCGGGCACTGCAAACGCCCGGGTTGTGCCAGCATCGTCGATGTTTGCTGACTCGTATGCCATGCCCACAGCGCGGTCGCCAAAGCGATCGCCAGCGCGGCGGTGAGGGCGAGCGCCCAGGTACGCGGGCGGGGAATGGGAATAGCTGGTTGCATGGGCAGGCAGGCCTGTCCTCGGTTTTTCAGTTGTACCAGTAGGTGTATTCGTCGTCCTTGGTCTGCTTCTGGTCCAGTGTCTTGTCGATAGCGACCGGCATCTCGATGAACGACGGCCACAGCGGTGCCGGCATATCCGCGTGGTGGGCCTCCAGCCGCGCCTTCAGCTCGGCGAGTTTTGCCGGGTTGGTGGAAGCCAGGTTGCGCTGCTCGGTCGGGTCTTCACTGAGGTTGAACAGCCAGTCTTTCTTCGGTCGTTCCGAGACGATGAGCTTCCAGCCACCCTCTTGCATGGTACGCATCGGGCCGTCGCGCCAGTGCAGCGCGCGTGCGGGCTGCGCCGGCCCGTCCCTGGCCAGGAACGGCAGCAGGTTGACCCCGTCGATGGTGCGATCAGTCGGCACCTTGCCGCCGGCGGCCGCGACCACGGTGGGCAGGATGTCGATGTTGGACACCGGAGGCTTGTACTGCAGCCCGGCTGGAATGTGGCCTGGCCATTTCGCCACATAGGGCACACGCACGCCGCCCTCGAACTGCGTCAGTTTCCAGCCACGATACGGCTTGTTGACCTCGGGCAGGCCGATGTAACCCGGTGCCCCGTTGTCACTGGTGAAGATGACAATGGTATTTTCCTCCAGGCCTTCGTCGCGCAGGGTTTGCAGCACCCGTGCCACGCTGCGGTCCACGGATCGCACCATGGCGGCGTAGACACGGCGCCGGTGGTCGGTGATATTGGGCAAGGCGTCGTAGTCTGACCGGCTCGCCTGCAGGGGCGTGTGTACGCCCCAGTGCGCGAGGAACATGAAGAAGGGACGGTTCCTGTTCTGCTTGATGGCGGCCACCGCCTCGTCGGTGAAATAGTCGGTCAGGTACTTGTTCGGTTCGAACCATTTGCCACCGTTGTAGCTGACGCCAAACCGCATGTTCGGCCACAGGAACTTGTCGATCGGATCGAAGTCCTGCCTGGAGTTGACCGCGCGTTTGTCGTTTTGCGGCAGGTAGAGCCCGCTCTCCATGAAAATGCTCTCGTCGAAGCCCTGGTTGTTGGGTCGCATCTCCCTGGTGCTGCCCAGGTGCCACTTGCCAATGTGGATGTTGTGGTAACCCCGCGCCTTGAGCAACTCGGCCACCGTCTGCTCGGAGGCCGGCATGCCGAGGTCACCGAAGTCCTTGGCCTGGCCGGCTTTCTGCTTGTCGACGATCACCGGGTGCAGGCGGTCCGCGTCGGCGTACATGGCGCCTGCGACGCGGCCCATGGCGCCGGGCGTGGGTGTGAACTCGACGCCAAATCGCCATGGGTAACGCCCGGTCATGAGCGCCGCGCGTGACACGGTACACACCGCCGCACCGGCGTAGCCGTTGTCGAAGCGCACACCGTCGCGGGCGATGGAATCGATGGCCGGCGTGGGTGCACCCTGTGCCGCATAACCGCCGCCGTGGGTGCTGACGTCGTTGATGCCCAGGTCATCGGCCATGATGACGATGATGTTGGGTGGCCGCTGCGCCACCGGCTTGTCGGCACTGGTGGGGCCGGGCATCCAGGGCGCCGCAACGTAGTCACCGCGCGGATGCCGGATGTCGGTGTACCAGCCGAGCGAATACTTCAGGATGTGCAGGCGGTTGGCATACGCCAGTGCCAGCAGTGTGATCAGCACGGCAATGGTGGTGACCAGGGGTTTGCGCAGCTTCATGGGCGTGTCTTTGGTGCCTGCATTGTTTGTCGTCTGTCAGCCAGGGCCGACCTGCCGTGCGGCGATCATGCTGCCAATCGGGCCAAACCGATACCGGCCAGCAGCAGCAATCCGCCCACCAGTGTGCGTACCGAGACCAGGCTGACCAATGGCTGCACCGGGAACACATGGGTCTTCTCTATTGCCGCCCATTTGTGCACGGCGATGTCCTTGTGTTCGATCTTCAGCGCAAAACGCAGGAAGTCGCGTCGGCTTCGGTACCGCACCATCGCCACATAGTGCCATTGCTCGGCGCCGTCGAAGTCGATGAAGCGCCCGCTGCGCCGGGCGATGAATACCGGGTGGTTGCCGTAGCGCAACAGCGGCCCGATGATGGCGCGCCCGTACCGCTGGTCAGCCTTGCGCGGGTCGTCATCGAAGTCGTAACCTGGTGGGTACAAGGCCTTGGCGCGGTAGCGCACCAGGTTCTGCATGATGAATTCGCGCCCGTCATCGTTTGCGACAAGTTCCCTGACCTGTCCCAGCACCGCCCGGTCCTGTTCGGTGCGGCAGTACCCGGCAAGTTCGGTAAGGTAGCGCTGCACTTCATCCGCGTCCATGGGTCTGCCGTTGCCGCCATACCAAAACAGGAACCCGACATAGGCGAGCGCCAGAACACCCGCAACCGTCAGCCAGACCATGTCAACCCGATGTGGCCGCGCAAAGGTGCAGCACTTGCCCCGACGCCATCACGCAGCCTGGCCCACAACTGCAAACTGCGTCGAGTTGTCGTGCAGCCATTGCTGCGACAGTTCTGCCGGATGCTGGCTGGGGTGAAAGTCTTTCGCCAGGTAATCCCGCCACAATCCCAGGTTGCCGCGCAGTATCCCGTCTTTGGCGAATAGAAAGTTTCCAGCGCTGCGCCAGGTACTCCAGCGAAACAGGCTGCCGTCGTGCCACAGGTTGCGTACCGTCTGGCGCGCCACGTCGCCCAGAAAAGTCACCGTGATGTACTTGAACACCTTGATGCGCCAGTGGTGGTTGCCACCGAGTGCCTGGTACATGTCGAAAGCAGTATTGCGGTGCTCGGATTCTTCTGCGCTGTGCCACTGCCAGAGTGTTTGCAGGCGCGGCTCGGCGCCCTGCAAGGCCTCCGGGTGGCGCATGATCCAGTCCGCAAAAATGGCGGTGAAGTGCTCCGTGGCGGCGGTGGCGGCGACCTTGTTGCGCAAGCCATCGGCAGCGTGCGCCTGGCGTCGCCGCTGCGCATTGCGTTCGATCCAGTTGTCGTAACCCAGCCGCTCCAGGTGGTCGTTAAACAGGGCGTGCACGCGCCGGTGCGTGGCCTCCTGGCCGATGAAGCCCTGCACCTCCACCGCGAAGGCTGCCTGGCGCTCGGTCGGCAACGCCTTGAGGCCTTCGCGCACCGAGTCGATGAAGAATTGCTCACCGGCCGGAAAACTCATGGACAGGGCGTTGAAAAATGCCGACCGAAAAGCGTCCCCACCATTCCAGCGTGCCGGAATGGGGCTTTTCAGGTCAATCAGCAGGCGGCGCACTACCAGGTCGGTCATGGGTTTTTTCCGATTTCAGTACACTAGTGTATGGAAAGTCCGAGGGCGTGTCAATGGGCCTGGATTGCTGTGACTTGAGGCAGGGGCCTTCACACGGGTTTGTCCTGTTCGGGCACTGTCTTGATCGGGCCGGTCCATAATCTGCTGGAACGTCCAGATCGGCGCCTTGCCGCAACTTCCTGTTTTCTGAGAGGCATATCCTTCCCAATGACCTGGTCCATCGTGGCTCGTGACGCTGCTGGCAATTTCGGCGTTGCCGTGGCGAGCAAATTTTTTGCTGTCGGCGCCTTGTGCATCCATACACGACGCGGTGTTGGTGCGTTGTCGACACAGGCACTGATGAACCCGCTGTACGGTCCGGCATGTCTGGACCTGCTGGCGCGTGGTGCCACGGCCGCCGAGGCAGTGGCTGCCGTAGTGGGGCCAGACGCAGGTCGGGCCCAACGCCAATTGCATGTGCTCGGTGCCGCAGGGGCAGGCGCGGCACATACCGGAATCAACTGTGTGGACTGGTGTGGGCACCAGGTGCATGACGACTTCAGCGTGGCCGGCAACATGCTCGTGGGGGAGGCGGTGGTTGCGGCCACTGCG
The DNA here is from genome assembly GCA_031363785.1 of Betaproteobacteria bacterium. GTDB lineage: Bacteria > Pseudomonadota > Gammaproteobacteria > Burkholderiales > Burkholderiaceae_C > CAISIP01. The sequence continues at coordinate 4,226 of JANLVB010000068.1, read as the reverse complement.
CAAGCCTTTGTGGCGTCCTCGGGTCTGCCACTGGCAGAGCGCCTGCTGGCAGCCATGGCGGCCGGGGAGGCGGCTGGTGGCGACAAACGCGGCAGACAATCGGCTGCGCTGCGCATACACGCAGACGAAGACTATCCGCAACTCGACATGCGGGTGGACGACCATGTACAACCCATCGTCGAATTGCAGCGCCTGTACCAGGTAAGCCTGCAGCGTTTTCAGCCTTTTGTGTCATGCCTGGCGGGCCGGCATGATCCAGCCGGTTTGATTGACCGCGCGCTGATCGATGCGCGAATTGCGCAGTTTCTGGCACAGCACTCCGGGTCGCCTGGGTGACTGCACTGCTGGAGGTGCAGGGCCTGCGCACCCTGTTTCGCACCGAAGACGGCGAGTTTGCTGCCGTTGACGGAGTAAGTTTTTCCGTCACTGCCGGGCAGACTCTGGCCATAGTTGGTGAATCGGGCTGTGGCAAAAGCGTCACGGCACTGTCCATCATGGGTTTGGTGCCGAATCCGCCTGGCCGCATCAGTGCTGGCTCGATCCGCTTTGAAGGGCGCGAACTGCTGGGGCTGCCGAAAGGCGAGCTGCAAGACCTGCGTGGCAACCAGATGGCGATGATCTTCCAGGAGCCAATGTCCTCGCTCAACCCGGCGTTCACCATTGGCGACCAGATCATCGAGGGCTTGCTGCGGCATCGGCAGTTGACGCGTGAGCAAGCTTCAGAACGTGCCTTGTCCATGCTGCGCAAGGTGCGCATCCCGGCCCCGGAACAACGCCTGAACGAGTATCCGCACAAACTCTCGGGCGGCATGCGCCAGCGCGCCATGATCGCCATGGCCCTGGCCTGCGGGCCGCGGCTGCTGATCGCCGATGAGCCGACCACCGCGCTGGACGTAACGATTCAGGCGCAAATCCTGCAGCTGATGCATGAGTTGCAGCAGGACACTGGCACCGCCATCATCCTGATCACGCACGATCTGGGTGTTGTCGCCGAGGTGGCCGACGATGTGGTGGTGATGTATGCCGGGCGCGTGGTGGAGCAGAGCCCGGTGAAAGCCCTGTTCGAGGAACCACAACATCCCTATACGGTCGGGCTGCTGGGTTCGATTCCGCGCCTGGACGGGGAGCAGACACGGCTGGCGGCGATCGACGGTCAGGTGCCCAATCCGATGCAACTGCCCGCAGGTTGCAGTTTTGCCGAGCGCTGCCCATTTGCCGATGCGCAGTGCCACGCCGAAGCGCCCGATTTGCGCGCGCTTGGCGGAGCGCACTTCTCGGCCTGCTGGAAGGCACCGCTCGATGCAGCCCGGTTATTGCGCCCAGCGGTTGCCCTGGCCACTTCATGACCCCTGCACCACTGTTGCAGGTGCAGGGCCTGGTAAAACACTTCCCGGTGCGCAAGGGCGTGCTGGGCCGAGTGCGCGGGGCGGTGCGGGCGGTCGACGGCGTGGACTTCAGCCTGTCGCCCGGCGAAACACTGGGCATTGTGGGCGAGTCGGGTTGCGGCAAATCGACATTGGGGCGGTTGGTGCTGCGCCTGATCGAGCCGACTTCCGGCCGGATTGAGTTCAACGGGCAGGATCTCGGGGCGCTTTCACCAACCGCACTGCGAGCGCAGCGGCGCGCCATGCAGATCATTTTCCAGGATCCCTATTCTTCGCTCAATCCACGCATGACGGTGGGTCAGACATTGGCCGAGCCACTCATGCTGCACCGCCTGCACGCCGGACGGGAGCCGGCGCGGGTCGCCGAGTTGCTGCACACGGTGGGCCTGGCGCCGCAACACGCGCAGCGTTACCCGCACGAGTTTTCGGGCGGGCAGCGCCAGCGCATCGGCATTGCCAGGGCGCTGGCGGTCGAGCCCAGGCTGATCGTATGTGACGAGGCAGTGTCGGCGCTCGACGTGTCGGTGCAGGCGCAGGTGGTGAACCTGCTGCAGGACCTGCAGCAGCAGTTCGGTCTGGCCTACATGTTCATTGCGCATGACTTGGCCGTGGTCAAGCATATTGCCACGCGCATCGCTGTCATGTACCTTGGCCGGGTGGTAGAAATCGCTGACAAGCGCAGCCTGTTTGCCGCCCCGCGGCACCCCTATACCCAAGCCCTGTTGTCGGCTATCCCGTTGCCCGAGCCCGGCTTGCAGCGCCAGCGCGTGTTGCTCAGCGGTGACGTGCCGAGCCCGCTCAGCCCGCCCACGGGCTGCCATTTCCATACCCGATGTGCACACGCGCGAGCGCTGTGTTCGCAGCAGGCTCCACTGCTGCAGGCAGAAAACGGAAATGCGGTGGCCTGCCATTACTGGCGCGAGATTGCTGCACCACAGGCTTTGCCATCGGCCACCAGCCGCACTGCGGCGCGGCGCCGTCTTGCGCTGTTGCAGTCGGCATTCACGAAACCGGCGATCACCGCATAATGGCTTCTGAACAGTCGTCCGCAGCGCTGACAGGCAGAGCCTGCACCCCCTTCCCTGCATTTTGGAGCCCCTACCTATGAAAAACCCGTTCCGTTCCTGGCTTGGTGTTGCCGTCCTCGCCATGTTGCCTCTGACGATTCAGGCACAAAACCTGCGCATCGGCCTGGCGGAAGATCCCGACGTGCTGGACCCGACGCTGGCGCGCACTTTTGTCGGACGCATCGTGTTCGCAGCCCTGTGCGACAAGTTGTTCGACATCGACGAGAAACTCGCTATCGTCCCGCAACTGGCAACCGGCTACGAGTGGTCCGCCGACAGCAAGACACTGACCATCAAGCTGCGCACGGATGTGACTTTCCATGATGGCGAGAAGATGGACGCCGCGGCTGTCAAGTTCAACTTGGAGCGCCACAAGACCATGGCGGGCTCGAACCGCAGCGGGGAACTGCGCCCGGTCAACACCGTGGATGTGGTGGATGCTGCGACCGTGCGGCTGAACCTGTCGGCGCCGTTCACGCCGCTTTTGGCCGCGCTGGCCGACCGGGCCGGCATGATGGTGTCGCCCAAGGCAGCCCTGGCCGGGGGAGCCAACTTTGGCGTCAAACCGGTGTGTTCTGGCCCCTACCGGTTTGTCGAGCGAGTCGCGCAGGACCGCATCGTGTTCGAGAAATACCCGAACTACTGGAACAAGGCCGCCATACACATGGAACGCATCACGTATACGCCGGTGCCGGACTCCACCGTGCGGCTGGCCAACCTGCGCGCTGGCCAGTTTGACCTCATCGAACGCGTGGCCTCCAGCGACATGGAGGCCATCGCGAAGGACAAGCGCTTCAAGACCGCGCGCATCACCGGCATCGGCTACCAGGGCATCACGATCAACGTGGGCAAAAGCGAGCAGGCGCAGAAGAATCCGCTCGGCAAAGATGCGCGGGTGCGCGAGGCGTTCGAGCTGTCGCTGGACCGCCAGGGTCTGGCCCAGGTGGTGATGGACAACGAGGCCCTGGTGGGCAACCAGTGGGTACCGCCTACCAATACGTACTACGCCAAGAGCCTGCCGGTGCCCAAGCGCAACGTCGAGCGCGCGCGCGCTTTGCTCAAAGAGGCCGGCGTGACCAATCCGAGTTTTACACTGCTGGCGGCCACCACCTCCGAGGCACAGCGCCTGGCGCTGGTGGTCCAGGCCATGAGCCGCGATGCCGGATTTGACGTGAAGATCCAGACCGCCGAGTTCGCGACCTCACTGAACATGGCCGACAAGGGCGACTTCGACGCCTACATCCTGGCCTGGAGCGGCCGCGCCGACCCGGACGGCAACCTGTACAGCTTTCACGGCTGCAAGCAGCCCTTGAATTACGCCGGGTACTGCTCACCCGAAACCGACGAACTCCTCAACAAGTCGCGCGCGCTGCGCGATCCGGCAGAACGCAAGAAGGTGTTCGAACAGATTGCGGCGCGTATCAACAAGGAACGCCCGGTGGTGTACCTTTACCACGTCAACTGGTTGTGGGCCTACAACGGCAAACTCTCCGGCGTCCGCAACATTCCCGATGGCCTGCTGCGCGTGCAGGGGCTGAAGATGAACTGACACCGCAGGCCAAGCGCGCAGAGGTACCGGGCCGATGATCGAATTCCTGCTGAAGCGGTTGCTCACCATCGTACCCACGCTGGTGTTCGTGTCGATACTCATCTTCGGTCTTCAGCAATTGCTGCCCGGCGACCCGGCGATGATTATCAGAAGGCTGACGGCATCGAGGCCTTTCAGCGCTATGCCTGCAAGATGGCCACCGGCAGCGGCAAAACCACGGTGATG
>JANLVB010000058.1:0-2176 GCA_031363785.1 Betaproteobacteria bacterium | reverse complement strand
CCAAGAAGGCTGCTGCAAAGAAGGCTCCCGCCAAGAAGCGCGCCGTCAATGCCGCCTTCATGAAGGCCCTGACGCCCAGCGCCGCCCTGGCCGCCGTGGTGGGTGCGAGCCCGCTGCCGCGTACCGAGGTGGTCAGCAAGCTGTGGACGTACATCAAGAAGAACAAGCTGCAGGACGCAGTCAACAAGCGCATGATCAACGCCGACGCCAAGCTGAAGGAAATCTTCGGCAAGATGCAGGTGTCCATGTTCGAGATGGCTGGCCTGATCGGCAAGCACCTCAAGTAATCGGCACTTTGTGCTGATCGGGAAGCCGGCGCGAGCTGGCTTTTTTCATGGTGCAGCTGGAAGCGGCGATGGCTCCCGTGTTACCGCTTTGCCAAAGCCGCCTGCGTGATCGCCGACAAGGTGCCGCGAGTCGTGATTACCTCCGGGTCCAGCGCCACCTCGATCAAGGTCCCTACCGTGCGGGCCAGTGCGGCCAGCAACTGCGGCTCGAACTCGGCCGTCCCGCTGATCTTGACTCCCACGTAGCCGTAGGCCTGCGCCAGTGCGGCAAAGTCCGGGTTGCGCAAATCGGTGCCGACGCGCCGCGTCGGGTACTCGCGCTCCTGGTGCATGCGTATGGTTCCGAACATGCCGTTGTTGAGCAGCACGATGATGGTCTTGGCGCCGTATTGAGCGGCCGTCGCAAGTTCCTGCCCGTTCATGAGAAAGTCGCCATCACCCGCAATGGTGAACGCCAGCCGACCCGTGGTGATGGCTGCGGCAATGCCGGCCGGCACGCCGTAACCCATGGCGCCTACCGTAGGTGCAAGCTGGGTCTTGAACCCCTTGGCGATCCCATGGTGTTTGAAAAACCGGTGTACCCAGCTGGCGAAGTTGCCGGCGCCGTTGGTCAGAACCGTATCGACCGGCAAATGTTTTTGCAATGAGGCGACGATCGACGGCATGTCAATGTCACCCGGTAGCGGTTGCGGCTCCATATTTGCGAGGTAGTCGACGTGGCAGCCTTCGGCCCAGGCTTGCCATGGCAATGTGGGTGGTGCCGTCAACACTTCAAGTGAGCGTGCGGCGGCATTCATGGTGGCACTGATGGCCAGATCAGCCTGGTAGACCCGATTGAGCTCTTCCGCGCTGGCGTGGATATGCACCAGTTTCTGCCGCGGTCGCGGCACGTCGAGCAGGGTGTAGCCGCCGGTGGTCATCTCGCCCAGGCGCGGCCCGATGGCAACGATCAGGTCGCTTTGCCGTATCCGCGCAGCGAGTTTCGGATTGATTCCGATGCCCACATCCCCGGCATACAGCGGGTGGAAGTTGTCAAAGGTGTCCTGGAAACGAAACGCATTGCCGACCGGCAAGCTCCAGTTTTCGGCAAAGCGTTGCAGTGCCTGCGCCGCCTGCACGGTCCAGCCGCCGCCGCCGGCAATCACGAACGGACGCTGGCTGGCCAGCAGCATCTCGCGCAAGGTGCGCAAGGCGCCAGGGTCGCTCCAGGCCTGCACTGCCTCCACCCGAGCCAATGCGATGGGCTCCATGCCAGTGACCGAATGAGGGCGAACCGGCGCCGCCAGCATGTCTTCCGGCAGCACCAGCACCACCGGGCCAGGCCGGCCGTTCATGGCGGTGGCAAAGGCACGCGCGATGTATTCCGGAATACGCGCTACATCGTCGATGCGCTCCACCCGCTTTGCCATGCCCTTGGTGCTGGGGCCGAAGAAGCTGCAGTAATCCACTTCCTGAAAAGCCTCGCGGTCCCGGGTTTCGCTGGCCACGTCGCCGACAAACAGCACCATGGGTGTGGAGTCCTGGAACGCGGTATGGACGCCGATGGAAGCGTTGGTGGCACCCGGCCCACGCGTCACAAAACACACGCCGGGACGATTCGTCAGCCGGCCGTGGGCGTCGGCCATAAACGCCGCGCCTCCCTCCTGCCGGTTGACGATGAAACGGATCTTGTCGGAGTGCAGATGAAAACCATCCAGCACCGCCAGGAAACTTTCGCCCGGCACACCGAAGGCATGGGTCACGCCCTGGGCAACCAGGCACTCGACCAGAAGGTGGCCACCAATTTTCGCGGGTTCGGATCGCGTCATGGCAAGCATTGTGCACGGACCGGACAGGCACTACGGCTGCCGGTGTTGCCCATGTATCGCCGTGTATGACCGGGCTCTGTG
>JANLVB010000056.1:0-4650 GCA_031363785.1 Betaproteobacteria bacterium | reverse complement strand
ATCGCGTCCACCGGGCAGCTTTCTTCACAAAAGCCGCAAAAGATGCACTTCGTCAGGTCGATGTCGTAACGCGTGGTGCGGCGTGAACCATCGGAGCGCACGTCAGACTCGATGGTGATGGCCAGCGCCGGGCAGATCGCTTCGCACAACTTGCACGCAATACAGCGCTCCTCACCGTTGTCATAACGGCGCAGCGCATGCAGGCCGCGAAAACGCGGGCTTGCAGGTGTCTTCTCCTCCGGAAACTGCACCGTGATCTTGCGCCGGAACATGTAGCGCCCGGTCACAGCCATGCCCTTGAAAAGCTCAAGCAGCATGAAACTGGACAGGAAATCCCGCAGCGAAAAGGGCGCACCAGCCGGCGCAACAGTGGGGGCGACAACAGCCATGGTGTTACTTCCAGATATTGAACGGGGTCTGCATCCAGCCAGCCACCACGACCAGCCAGACCAGCGTGACCGGGATGAAAATCTTCCAGCCCAGGCGCATGATCTGGTCGTAGCGGTAACGCGGGAAGGTGGCACGAACCCAAAGGAACATGGTGACCACCACAAAGGTCTTCAGGGCAAGCCAGATCCAGCCGGGAATCCAGTCGAGAAATGCAAACGGCGGCAACCAGCCACCCAGGAACATCAGCACACACAGCGTGGACACCAGGATCATGTTGGCGTATTCCGCCAGGAAGAACATGGCAAACGACATGCCGGAATACTCGACCATATGGCCGGCCACGATCTCGGACTCGCCCTCGACGACGTCGAACGGATGGCGATTGGTCTCGGCCAGCCCGGCGATGAAATACACCAGGAAGATCGGAAGCAGCGACAACCAGTTCCACGACAACATCCCGACACCGCGCTCAGCGAAGATGCCGCGACCCTGCCCCATGACGATGTCGGTCAGATTCATGCTGGCCGACACCATCAGCACCACGACCAGGCAAAAACCCATGGCGATTTCGTAACTCACCATCTGGGCCGATGCGCGCAGGGCGCCGAGAAACGCGTACTTCGAATTCGACGCCCAACCGGCAATGATGACGCCATACACCTCCAGCGAGGTGATCGCCATCACGAACAACAGTCCGGCATTCACATTGGCCAGCACCACCTCTGGCCCGAATGGAATGACAGCCCAGGCCGCCAGCGCCGGCATGATGGTCATGACGGGGCCCAGCAGGAACAATCCCTTGCTGGCCGCCGCCGGCAGGATGATCTCCTTGGTCATCAATTTCAAGGCGTCGGCGATGGGCGTCAGCAGCCCCATCGGACCGACCCGATTCGGCCCGTTGCGCAGCTGGGTAAATGCAATCGCCTTGCGCTCCCACAACGTCAGGTAAGCCACACAGGCCATCAACGGCGCCAGCACAACGACAATTTTCACCAGTGTCCAGAGCACCGGCCACGCCACGGCGGTCCACCATGGAGCAGACAGCAATCCCAGACCGGCTGCATGGATCTGATCAATCATGCAGGCACCGCCTGTGCAACTGCGGCGACAGCGACTGGCCCGGCGCCACGCGCGTCCGCGGTCGCCTGCAGCGCAGGGGCACGGCGCACGATGGAATCGAGCTGGTAGATGGACGCCACGCAGGGCCTTCCGGACGACGGACGAAGGTCGATCGGGGCCGCAGTTGCGTTGGATAACAACGCCGCATCAACGAACTCCTTGTCCACCACGGCACCAAATCCGGCGCGCTGCAGGACGTCTTTCGTGGATTCGAAATCAAATGCCGGCAGGTCCAGCATGTTGCCCAGCACGCGCAATACCTTCCAGGCCGGGCGGGCTTCGCCGGCCGGCTTGACGACGGCGTGAAAGCCCTGCAGGCGGCCTTCGGCATTGACAAAACTGCCAGGTGTCTCGGTAAACGGCGCGATAGGCAGCAACACATCGCTGATGTCCAGGTTCGCCTTGAACGGACTCAGAGTCACGACCATCGCGCTGCCGCCCAATTCGGCCGTGCCGGTGGCGGAATCGAACGCAGGCTCGGTATTGAGCAAGAGCATGGCCTTCAGATCCCCACCGAGCATCTGACCCGCGTGTTTCCCGCCCGGGCCCGGCAAGGCACCCGCGAGCTGGGCGCCCACCGTGTTGGCGGCCTCGGTCAGATACCCCACCGAACATCCGGTCTGACTGCCGATCCAGTTGGCCAGAGCCAGCAGGCTGGAGGCCCTGGCATGGTGCGCGGCGGCGTTGCCCAGCAGAATGGCCTTGCGTTGTCCACCCAGCAAGGACTTGGCAACCGCAGCAGCCATGGCAGTCACAGTACCCGTGGCAGGGGCGGTTATGCCCAGTTCTGCAGCGACCGCCGCCGCTAGATCGGCCAGCGCCTGCACCCAGCCCGACACATCGGCCAGCATCGTGTTGGCCACCGGCATGGCCCAGTCCTGGCGTTCGCTACCCAACACATGCACCGCGCAACCGCTGCGTGCCGCCTGGCGCAGGCGCTGCGCAAACAGCGGATGGTCCTTGCGCAGATTGGAGCCCACCACCAGCGCACATTGCAGATGCGACAAGGCGGCGATGCGGGTACCCAGGTAACGGGCGCCTGGCGCGGGAGTGAAATCCGCATGCCGCATGCGGAAATCGATGTTCTCGCTACCCAGGCCGCGCACCAGGGCCCCGGTCAGGAACAACTCCTCCAGCGTGTTGTGTGCACTGGCCAGCGCACCGATGGACGATGACCCGTGGTCACTCTTGATCTGGCGCAAGCCGTTAGCCACATATTCCAGCGCCACCTGCCATTCCACCTCTCGCCATGTGCCGCCCTGCTTGAGCATGGGCCGGGTCAGGCGCTCGGGCCCGTTCAGCGCCTCGTAGGAGAAGCGGTCACGGTCTGCGATCCAGCACTCATTGACGTCTTCATTCTCGAGCGGCACGACCCGCATCACCTTGTTGTTCTTGACCTGCAGCACGAGGTTGGCGCCGGTCGAGTCGTGCGGGCTGATGGATTTTCGGCGCGACAACTCCCAGGTCCGCGCGCTGTAGCGAAACGGCTTGCTGGTGAGCGCGCCCACCGGGCAGATGTCGATCATGTTGCCTGACAACTCGGAATCCACCGATTGCCCGACGAAGGTCTCTATCTCCGCATGTTCGCCACGGTGCGACATGCCAAGCTCCATCACGCCCGCCACTTCCTGGCCAAAACGCACACAACGGGTGCAATGGATGCAGCGGCTCATCTCCTCCATCGATATCAGCGGGCCGACATCCTTGTGGAACACCACGCGTTTTTCTTCTTCGTAGCGTGAACTCGAGCCGCCATAACCAACGGCCAGATCCTGCAACTGGCATTCACCACCCTGGTCACAGATCGGACAGTCCAGCGGATGGTTGATGAGCAGGAACTCCATCACCGACTGCTGTGCGCGGATCGCCTTCTCACTTTTGGTGCGGACGATCATGCCCTGCGTCACTGGTGTCGCACAGGCCGGCATCGGCTTGGGCATCTTCTCCACATCCACCAGGCACATGCGGCAATTGGCCGCGATGCTGAGTTTCTTGTGATAACAAAAATGGGGGATGTAGGTGCCGACACTGTCGGCGGCATGCATGATCATGCTGCCTTCGACAATTTCCACCTTGCGCCCGTCCAGTTCGATCTCTACCATGTTCTGCTACCCGATCAAACGGCCGTTCGCCGGGCCACCCCAACAGAGGGCGGCCCACCCCAAGGGCGGCGATACACACACTGCCACGAGCGTGGGGGCCTAGACATAGGCCGGGACCATGCAGGTCTTGTGCTCCACGTGGTACTCGAATTCCGCACGGAAGTTCTTGATCATGGCGCGCACCGGCATGGCGGCTGCATCACCCAGCGCACAAATGGTGCGGCCCTGAATATTGTCGGCCACCGAGTTCAGCAGATCCATGTCGCTGGGGCGACCTTGTCCGTTCTCGATGCGGTCCACCATGCGCGACAACCAGCCGGTGCCCTCGCGGCACGGCGTGCATTGGCCGCACGACTCGTGCATATAAAAATAACTCAGTCGCTGCAGCGACTTGACCATACAACGGCTGTCGTCCAGCACAATCACCGCACCGGAACCCAGCATCGAGCCAGCCTTGGCGATGGAGTCGTAATCCATGGTGCAATCCATCATCACCGCGGCCGTCAGGATGGGGGCGGACGACCCCCCCGGAATCACGGCCTTGAGTTGCCGCCCGTTGCGCACGCCACCAGCGAGCTCGAGCAGTTTGGCGAAGGGGGTACCCATCGGAACTTCGTAATTGCCGGGTTGCTCGACGTCGCCACTGACGGAATAGATCTTGGTACCACCGTTATTCGGTTTGCCACAGGCAAGGTAGGCGGCGCCGCCATTGCGAATGATCCACGGAACGGCCGCGAATGTTTCGGTGTTGTTGATCGTGGTCGGTTTGCCGTACATGCCAAAACTGGCCGGAAACGGCGGCTTGAAACGCGGCTGGCCCTTCTTGCCTTCAAGCGACTCCAGCAGCGCGGTTTCTTCACCGCAGATATAAGCGCCAAAACCGTGCACCGCATGCAACTGGAAGCTGAACTTGCTGCCCAGTATCTGGTCACCGAGAAAACCGGCCGCGCGGGCTTCTTCCAGCGCCTCCTCGAAGCGCTCGTAGGTCTTGAATATTTCGCCGTGGATGTAGTTGTAGACGACCGAGATGCCCATGGCA
>JANLVB010000055.1:0-9058 GCA_031363785.1 Betaproteobacteria bacterium | reverse complement strand
TTTTTGTGGATGTGGCCGAATGCGCGCATCTCGGTGATGGGCGGTGACCAGGCCGCTGCAGTTCTGGCAACGGTGCGGCGTGACGGTATCGAAGGTCGCGGTGGCAGTTGGAGCATGGAAGAGGAAGAGGCCTTCAAGGCGCCGATCCGCAGCCAGTATGAAGAGCAGGGTCACCCGTATTTCGCCACGGCACGCCTGTGGGACGACGGCGTGATCGACCCGGCCGACACGCGCCGGGTATTGGCATTGGGCCTGGGTGCGGCAGCCAACGCGCCAATTCCCGAGACACGGTTCGGCCTGTTCCGGATGTAACGATGGCCAAAACGTTACGATGGTTTGGCGTGTGGCACCCTGAACGATGATGGAGTACTTGCTCAATCTGTGGCCTGGCCTGGTCGGGCCGGCTGCTGGCGTGCTGGGTGGCGGCGCGCGCAGCATGGACATGCCAGCGTTGTTGGCGCTGGCGGCAGCATTGGGCTGGGCCAGCGGCTTGCGTCTGTATGCGGTGTTGTTCATCGCCGGCTTGGCCGGCATGGCCGGATGGATGGAGTTGCCGCAGGGCCTGCAGGTGCTGCAGCACCCCGCCATGCTGGTGGCCAGCGGCTGCATGTTGTTCGTCGAGTTTTTTGCCGACAAGATACCGGGGCTGGACAGCCTGTGGGACATGCTGCACTCCGTCATCCGCGTGCCCGGTGGTGCCCTGCTGGCGGCTGGCGTGTTTGGCGCCGACAACGCCACCATGGCGGTAGTTGGTGCGCTGATGGGCGGCACGCTGGCCGCGACATCGTTTGCCGGCAAGGCAAGCACGCGCGCAGCTGTCAACACCTCGCCCGAGCCGTTCTCGAATATTGCGGTCAGCCTGCTGGAGGACGGTCTGGTGGTCGGCGCGTTGTGGCTGGCCACGCAGCACCCCCTGCTGTTTGGGATGGTGTTGGTCGTGGTTCTGGTGTTGACGGTTCTGCTGACCATCGTATTGTTCCGGTTTTTGCAGGCCATACTGCGTCGCATCGGCGCCTGGCTTGGTCCGGCCGCGCCCCAATGAGGTAAGCCCATGTTCAACAAGATATTGATCGCCAATCGCGGTGAGATTGCCTGCCGTGTGGCCGCCACGGCGCGGCGCCTGGGAATCCGGACGGTAGCCGTCTATTCGGATGCCGATGCCCATGCCAAACACGTGGCCTCCTGTGACGAAGCCGTGTATATCGGCGCCAATGCACCGAAAGACAGCTATCTGCGTTGGGAACGCATCCTGGAGGTGGCCAAGGCCACGGGGGCCCAGGCGGTGCACCCGGGTTATGGTTTTTTGAGCGAGAACGAGGCCTTTGCGCTGGCTTGTGCCGCAGCCGGTGTGGTGTTCATCGGGCCGCCACCGTCGGCCATCAAGGCGATGGGCCTGAAGGCGGAGTCCAAACAGTTGATGGCCGCCGCTGGTGTGCCACTGGTACCCGGTTACCACGCTGCCGACCAGACGCCGGCACTGCTCAAGGCAGAAGCGGCAGGTATTGGTTATCCGGTGTTGATCAAGGCCAGTGCGGGTGGTGGCGGCAAGGGTATGCGTGCCGTGGACAAGCCTGAAGACTTCGACGCCGCACTGGCCTCCTGCAAGCGCGAGGCGATCAACAGCTTTGGCGACGACGCGGTGCTGATCGAGAAGTACGTGCAACGGCCGCGCCATATCGAGATACAGGTGTTCGGTGACACCCAGGGCAACTGTGTTTATCTTTTCGAGCGCGACTGTTCGGTGCAGCGGCGACACCAGAAAGTGTTGGAAGAGGCACCGGCACCCGGCCTGTCGGCCGCCATGCGCGCTGAAATGGGAGCCGCCGCCGTGGCCGCCGCCCGTGCCGTGCACTATGTGGGTGCGGGAACGGTCGAGTTCATCGTGGAGCAACGCGACAACGGTGACATGCGGTTCTTTTTCATGGAGATGAATACCCGGCTGCAGGTCGAGCACCCCGTTACCGAGGCCATCACCGGGCTCGATCTGGTGGAGTGGCAACTGCGGGTGGCCAGCGGCGAGCCGCTGCCGTTGCGTCAGGACCAGTTGCGCATAAGCGGCCATGCCATCGAGGCCCGTATTTGCGCCGAGAACCCGGACAACAACTTTCTGCCGGCCACCGGGAATCTCGCCGTGTACCGCAAACCACCGGCCAGCAGCTTCGAGCGGGCAGACGGCGCGGTACGTTTCGACGATGGTGTGCGCGAGGGTGACACCATCTCGCCGTTTTACGACTCCATGGTGGCCAAGCTCATCGTGCATGGCGACGACCGCGCTCAGGCGCTGGCGCGCCTGGACGCTGCACTGGCCCAGACCCATATCGTCGGCCTGAACACCAACCTGCAGTTCCTGCGTTATGTGGTGCGCAGCGCATCGTTTGACCAGGCCAACCTGGACACCAGCCTGATTCAGCGCGAACACGCTGTGGTGTTTCAGCAGGAGCCGGTTGGCTTGCCGCTGGCGGTGGCCGTTGCCGTGGTCCATGCGCTGAACGAGGAGCGTAAATCGGCCGACGGCGACCCGTTCGGCCGTCGCGATGGATGGCGCGCGTTTGGCGTGGCCGTGCGCCGCTTCGGTTTCGAGTTTGGTGGTGTGCCGACGCAGGCGCAGCTCACCTACCAGCATGACGGCAGCCTGTTTCTGGAGGTCGCCCAGCACCAGGGCCTGTTGTCTGTGTCAGTCGCCGGAACCGGCCTGGATGTGCAGTTCGCGGGCAATCGCAGCAGCGCATTTGCCTACCGTCAGGGTGACTGGGTGCATGTTTTCACGCCGCAGGGTGCGACGAAAATCCTGGTTATCGACCTGCTGGCGCACGCCGGTGACCAACAGGCAGAGGGTGGGCGCCTGACTGCGCCCATGCCTGGCAAGGTCCTGTCCTTTGCCGTCAAGAGTGGTGACAAGGTGCACAAGGGCCAGGCCTTGGCCGTGATGGAGGCCATGAAGATGGAACACACCATCGCCGCGCCCGCTGATGGCACGGTGGCCGAACTGCTGTTTGCCCCGGGTGACCAGGTGAGCGAAGGCGCCGAGTTGTTGACCTTGCTGACCTGACCTGACCATGCGTGTATGCCTGTGTTATCCCGGTGTCGACCCGGCGCCCTGGCTGGCCGGTCTGCGCGCCCACCTGCCAACGGCCGACATCGCGAGCTGGGTGCCTGGAGCGCCGTTGGCCGACTATGGCGTGGTCTGGGCACCCCATCAGCAGTTCTTCGATCAGCAAACACGACTCAAGGCGGTGTTCAATATCGGAGCCGGTGTAGATCGGCTGTTGTCGCTGCAATTGCCACCCGGCCTGTCGCTGGTCCGACTCGACGACGCGGGCATGGGTGTGCAGATGGCGGAGTATGTGTCCCATGCGGTGGCGCGCCATTTCCGCGAGTTCAGTGCCTACGATGTGCAGGCGCGGCAGGGCCGCTGGCAGCAGCGCCCGGCGCGGACACGGGCCGAGTTTACGGTCGGCATCATGGGCCTGGGCGTTTTGGGTGCGCGGGTTGCCGCGGCGCTCCGGGTGTTTGATTACCCCCTGGTCGGCTGGAGCCGCAACCCGCGCAAACTTGACGGCATGCGGTGTTTTGCTGGCGCCGCGGGCCTGGGCGATTTTCTGGCCAGCACGCGCATACTGGTGTGCCTGTTGCCGCTCACCCCCGATACCCGCGATGTCCTGAACAAGGCTGCGCTGTCGCAACTGCAGCCTGGCGCTTATGTAGTGAATGTGGCACGTGGGGAGCTGCTGGTGGAGGACGACCTGCTGGCACTGCTGGAGTGCGGCCAACTGGCCGGCGCCACGCTGGATGTTTTTCGCACCGAACCGCTGCCGCCCGAGCATCCCTTGTGGCGCCACCCGGCGGTGACTGTTACTCCACACACCTCGGCACAGACGCTGGAGGCAGCCAGCATCGCGCAGATCGCCAGCAAGATACTGGCGCTGGAGCGCGGCGAACCGGTTTCGGGTATGGTTGATTTTTCCCGCGGTTATTAGCGCCGCTACGTACAAACGTCAAGGATTTTTTATGGCACTCCCCACCCGCGTCAAACTGGTCGATGTCGGCCCGCGCGACGGTTTGCAAAATGAAAAGCAGTTGGTGCCGGCCGACGTGAAGATCGCCCTCGTGCAGCGCCTGCAGGACGCTGGTGTGCGCGAGATCGAAGTCACCAGTTATGTCAGCCCGAAGTGGGTGCCGCAGATGGCTGACAACAGCACCGTGATGGGCGGCATAACGCGCAAACCGGGTGTGCGGTACTCGGTGCTGGTGCCGAACATGCCGGGGTTCGACGCCGCCGTCGCCGGCCCCCGGCAGCAGTGGCCGCACGAGATCGTGGTGTTCGCTGCTGTCAGCGAGTCATTCAGCCGGCGCAATATCAACTGCAGCATCACCCAGAGCATGGAGCGATTCCGTCCGGTGGTGCAGGCGGCGCGTGACAAGGGCATTCATGTGCGTGGTGCCATGTCCTGTGTGGTGGGTTGCCCGATAGAGGGTGATATCGCCCCATCCCAGGTGGCCAAACTCGCCGCCTTGATGCGGGATATTGGTGTGCAGCATGTCGGTGTTGCCGACACCATCGGTGTGGGTACACCGGCCAGGGTGCAGCGGGCCATGGAGGCGACCCTGCGGCACTTTGCCATCGACGAAGTGTCGGGCCATTTCCATGACACCTACGGACAGGCTTTTGCAAACACCATGGCCTGTCTGGAGATGGGTGTATGGCAGTTTGATACATCCGTGGCCGGCCTGGGGGGCTGCCCCTATGCCAAGGGTGCGACCGGCAATGTGGCAACCGAAGACGTGGTCTACATGCTGCACGGCATGGGCATCGAGACTGGCATCGACCTCGACAAGCTGATCGATGCCGGCAAGTTCATCAGCGACCACCTGCAACGCAAGACCGGCTCCCGCGCGGCGCTGGCGGTGCTCAACAAACGTGTCTGAGGCGTTGCTGCTCCCGCCCGGCGTGCAGCGTGTGTGCGACTGGCTGCAACTGCGGGCGCATCCACATCGGCCGCTGTTGCTGGATGCGGCTGCGCGCACGGCGCAACAGGCTGCGGATGGCTTGGGTGTGGCATTGGGACAGATAGCCAAGAGCATTGTCTTCAAGCGCAAGCCCGATGGGGTGGCCGTACTCGTCATCACCTCGGGCGACAGGCGGGTGGATGAGCACAAGGTGGCGGCGCTGGCCTGTGTCGCGGGTGCCCGACTTGGCCGCGCCGACGCGGAGTTTGTCAAGTCGGCAACCGGCTTCAGCATCGGCGGCGTGTCGCCGGTGGCGCTGGCCACCGGCTGTGTGACACTGATTGACCAAGACCTGTTCCGGTTCTCCGAGATATGGGCCGCTGCCGGCCACCCGCACGGCGTTTTTCGCCTGTCGCCGACGCAGTTGCAGGCACTCACCGGGGCGCCAGTGCACGATGTCGCCGAAACCCCCGGAGCGCCCGCATGAACACGGTCGACACATTGGCTGCGCTGGCCAGCCTGGCCCATGACACGAAGCAGCCGGTGCCGTCGCCGTGTATTTCGGTTTGCCGGATCGACGAGAACTCCGGCCTGTGCATCGGTTGTTACCGCTCGATCACCGAGATCATCGACTGGGGCCGCCAGACCGACGCCCGCAAGCGGTTGGTGTGGCGACAAATCGCCGTGCGTGCCGGCCTGACCCAAAGCGCAGCATGAAAGCCATCAACTTCTACTTTGATCCGATCTCGCCATTCGCATGGCTGGCGTTTGCCAAGTTGCCGGAGGCGCTTGCCGGGCTCGGTTACGCGGTGACCTACAGGCCGCTGCTGTTTGGTGCCGTGTTGTCGCACCACGGTCAGCTCGGGCCGGCAGAGATTGCGCCGAAACGCGACTGGACCTACCGCCAGGTGTTGTGGCTGGCCAAGCAGCAGGGTGTGGAACTGCAGATGCCGGCGCGGCACCCATTTAATCCGCTCGGTCTGCTGCGGTTGGCAGTGGCCTGTGGGCGCGACGGTTTGCCAAATCGTTATGTGACAGAGCAGCTGTTCTTGCATGTCTGGCAGGGCGGACAGGACGCCGCCGACCCGCAGCGCCTGCAGGAACTGACGGGCAAATTGACTCCTGCGCGCGATCCGAACGGTGC
Source organism: Betaproteobacteria bacterium (assembly GCA_031363785.1). Lineage (GTDB taxonomy): Bacteria > Pseudomonadota > Gammaproteobacteria > Burkholderiales > Burkholderiaceae_C > CAISIP01. Next base: position 2,967 of record JANLVB010000055.1, on the reverse strand, counting down.
GGCAGTCAAGGCGCATCTCAAGACCCTGACCGACGAAGCACTTGCGCTCGGCGTCTTTGGCGTGCCGACGATGGAGGTCGATGGCCGGTTGTTCTGGGGCCTGGACGCCCTGCCGATGCTGCGCGACTACCTGGATGGCAACGCCTGGTTCGCCGGCCCGGCATGGGACTCTGTCAGCACGGTGGCGGCTGGGGTCACCCGCGCACGCCGTTGACACCACCATCCACACAGGTGAATTCAATGGCTGCAGCAGCATGGTTTGACACAGAGGTGGCGCTGGTCACCGGTGCTGGCGCAGGCAGGCATCGGGCGTGCCGTCGCGCTGGCGTTTGCGGCGCGAAGGCTCCGGGTGTGATACGCACCGACATGGCGGAGCGTGCCTTTGTGCAGACCAAAGTGCCAGCCGCACGCATCGACGCCATGTTGGTGATGGTCAAGGGAATGAAATCGGCTGAGGCTGCCGAGATAGCCGGGGCGGACAAAGACCGCATTCACAATCCCGTTTAACGGTGTCGAACTGCCCTGGTGTTGGTGCGTATTGCTGCTCGAAGAACTCGACTGACTGACTTGGCCACCGGTAGGTACGCCGGGCTCGTCCAACCGCCGGATCAGATCGCGGCTTCGCGCGATCTATCCTTTTTCGTTTTAGGCCTCTCTGCTACCGCGCTGCCCGAAACATGGCCGTGATGACCGGAGAACTCCCTGCTTGGATTTCTCCGCAGACTTTATAGCCAAATCGCTGGTACAGCGGGATATTCGAAGGATTGGTTGCCTCAAGGTAGGCGGCGACATGTTGCCGATCGCAGACTTTGAGCCCGCATGCCAATAGTGTGGAGCCGTACCCCTTTCCTTGGCTAAGAGGTTCGACGCCAATAGCAGGCAAGTACCAGTGCGGACCTTGCGGATGACCTGCACCAACCTGTTCCAACACTCCAAAGACCTCCTGCTGGAGTTCTGGCGAAACACCTTCGGACATGACGGCTCCGAGAGCCTCCTCGTCAGGACTTACACCAGGTGGAAGCCACATTGCGGCTGCCTTGAAGTCCGTAGATCGGTACGCGGATGAGTGTTCAAAGGCTCGGCCAGCAAAGTACTTCAGTACGAGCGGGAAATAGTGCAGATACTGCTTGGAGTCTGGAAACATCCATCGGATGAATGGATCGCAGATGAAGGCCGCGACCAATGAAGCGACCGATCGGTCGTAGTCTTCAAGAGAGGCGGCGATGACAGTTGGTTCTTGCATGGTGTCTCCTTCGGTCTTCATTGGGGGTGAGTAACGCTGCAAAGAATGGCACTGGCGGCGACTGTGACGCCTAACGTTGGCGCTGTCCGGCACGCAGCAAGCGCCTCGGCTGCCAATTGGTCGAGCTTGCCGCTGGCTGCATCCTGCTCGATCTGCTTATCCCACGCTTTGCCGTCGAATTCAGCGAACCAACGCCGGAACTCAGCCAACTCAGTAGGTGGTAACGATTCCACGGCGTTCTCAATCGACTTCACGTTTCCCACTTTTCCGCTCCTTTTGCGCCGCAATTCCCGCAGTATGCAACAAGTCAACGGACACCCGCTCTTTCGTCGGCTCTTAAGAAACTTCCCCAGCAGTCCTGAGAAATCGAATGTTGGACTTCATGCTGAAGAGGTTCCCTGAGGTGTAAGTTGAAAGCCCAATTGGTGAGCCCGGCGAGTGAGATTTTGCACCACCCTTTGGCGGTTCTACAGGGTCACGCGTAGGCTTCTTCGATGGACCTGGTTTTTTCATCAATAGCCACTTTCCTGATCCGTTGCGCAATCACGTTCTTGGCCACACCAAAGTGCTGCGATGCGTGCCACATCTGAAGCCCCAGCAGACGCTCGGGTCCCGTTTTCAGAATCCGTTTCGGCACGCGGGGATTCAAAGTCAGTGCCGCGATGATGCCAGATGCCACAGCACGTCCAAGCAAAGGGGGGACACTATTGCCGATTTGACGGAAGCCGTGCCACTTGGTCATATGAAATCGAAACCAATCGGGGTACGAGTGAAGTCGGGCGGCCTCACGGACCGTGATGACCCGTGGCAAGAATGGGTGGATTGGCCGGGGTGACGTGAACGCGCCCCGCGCGCTGTCTGTCCCCGCACGCAGCGTATTGCAAAGGCCGTCAGGGTGCAGCTTCTTGAATCGGCTAACTGGTTCAGTGTCGCCGCATCGTGTTTCTGAAAATCGGCGTTGGGACAGCGCAGTGTGATCAGTGCGCAAGCTGCCGGTCAGACAGTTGCGGTCATATGACCTCGCGTACCCGAAATCTCCGGAATCGACGAGAAGCCCGCGCATCCGCAGGGCGTAAGGTGATTCACTTGTCCAACTGGTGGCGACGGAGTCGGCGGTCGTCAATGCTGCAAAGCTGTCTGCATCGGGCAGGTCGCTGATTACATCCCAAACTGTCGTGCGGTCACCCCCTGGAACAGGGTAGGTCGGACTGTTCTGATCTCGCCGAGATCCCATCAGAAACAGGCGCCGCCGGTCCTGTGGAGCGCCGTGGTCCGCTGCTTTCAACACCTTGCAGGGCGATAACACGTCATAACCCGCCACTCCAAGTGCTTCAATCAGCTCATCCAAAAAGCGCGCGTGCTTGCCCAATGTCAGTCCTTTGACGTTCTCGAACACACAGTACTTTGGGTTCAGTTCGGCTACCAGCCCAACAAAGTGGAAAACCAGCAAATTGCGTTGATCGTCCAACGCACGTTTGCCAATCATCGAAAAACCTTGGCATGGAGCACCGCCAAAGACGACGTCAATATCGACCTCGCCGATGTCCGCACGGCGGCGTACTTCTGACCCGGTCAAGTCCACCGCCGAGGCGAAAATGACTTTGGAGTAAGGGAAATTGAACTCATGCGTCGCGCAGTGAACAGGGTCTATCTCAACAGCCGCAGCGATATCGAACCCTGCTTGTTCGAACCCCAACGACTGGCCACCTGCGTCGGCAAACAGG
>JANLVB010000052.1:0-1682 GCA_031363785.1 Betaproteobacteria bacterium | reverse complement strand
GGCCGGCGAATTGACCAGGTTGTAGTACCACAGGCTGCGCCGGTAGATCGCCTCGGGCGCGCCCTTCAGGCGGAAGTGCCAGATCTCGGACAAGGTCTTGTCCGGCGCGATCGGCCGCAGGCAGCGCAGTTGCTGCAGCGGCGACTGCACCGACAGGTAGGGATAAACCAGCACGTGGTGGATGCTGCGCGACAGGTATTCCTCGGCCCGCTCGGCGCCGTAGGCCTTCACCAGCTGGGCCTCGTGTTCCAGCGTGTCGGGGTCCTGCGGTCGTAGCCCCATATAGGCCTTCAGGATGCCGTGGCCGCGCGGGAAGTTAAGCGTCTGCACGTTGTCCCACTGCTCGAAGCTGGAAGCAAAGGTCGACAGGTAGTGGTAGTACAGCGGCGCGCTGCCCTGCTCGGCCTTCAGTCGCTTTTCAACGCGGCCCGCTGATATGCCGGTGGACTGGTGCGTGACGCTCGGGTGCAGTGCGTCGAGCTGGTTCTCCATGAAGAACTTCCAGTTCGAGTGCTGGATGACGCGGTGGCAGATCGGCACCACCTCCACCTCACCCAGCGGTGAACGGTCACACATGTCGTCGAAGGCGATGCGTGCTTCGCCCAGGAATTCGGCGAGCGGCGCCACGTCGTCGTGCAGGCTGGCAAACACAAAGCCGCGGTAGCTGTCGACGCGTGCGGCGCGCTTCATGCTGCAGTCGGGGTTGTCGCGCGTCATGCGCGTGCCCTCGTAGCCCTTGGCCAGCGGAATGGCGCGCACGCTGCCGTCGAGCCAGAAGCTCCAGGCGTGGTAGCTGCACACGAAGGCGCTGCCGGTGTTGCCGCACTGATTGCCCACCAGCTGCACACCGCGGTGCGGGCAGCGGTTGTAAAGCACCTGCACGCTGCCGTCGGCCTGGCGCACCATCACCATGGGCTGGCGGCCAATGGTGACGGCGTGGTAGTCGCCCGGTGCCTTGACCTGCGATTCGTGGCCGCAGTAGACCCAGGTGCGTTCCCAGATCCTTTCCATCTCGGCGTCGAAGATGGCGCGGTCGGTGTACACGGTCTTGTGTACGCGGTCGGGTTCGACCAGGGCCTGTAGATCAATCACATGCATGTCATGGGTTCCTTGGGCCGCGAGAGCCGCGACGGCGCAGCAGCACGAGTCTAGTGTTGTGAATCATAAGTTTCGAGACAAGTGAAAGCGATGCATTCGTTCGTCAGGCTGGGCTTTGCCCGGACACAAACAGTCCTGAGGACTGCTTGTGCCTGGCAAAGGCCTGGGCCTCCCGGCCCAGGCGCAAACCGCAGCCATAGTCTTTTCTATGGCGAGGATTTGCAACGACGCATGGCGGACGAAGGCGCGGTTTCATGTATTGAAATTCATGAGCATCCCAGGTCCCTGGCGGCACCCGGCGTTCGCGGAGAAACACGCTGCACTTTTCCCGTTCGGGCTGAGCCTGTCGAAGCCCTGCTTGCGTACGACGAGCCCTTCGACAGGCTCAGGGCGAACGGACACTTGGGTGGCGATGCCCCTTTTGTTTCTTGCGAACATCCCAGGCCCCTGTCGGCGTCCGGCGTCCGGCGTCCGGCGTTCGCGGAGAAACACGCTGCACTTTTCCCGTTCGGGCTGAGCCTGTCGAAGCCCTGCTTGCGTACGACGAGCCCTTCGACAGGCTCAGGGCGAACGGACACTTGGGT
>JANLVB010000048.1:0-2498 GCA_031363785.1 Betaproteobacteria bacterium | reverse complement strand
TAGGCACCCACATCGACGTCACCCACCAGTTGCCGTGACACGGCTTGCTGGAACAAGCGATCCAGCTCCTCAACCAATTCAGCCTCGTCCACCGCGCCTTCTGGCTCGGTAAAGTTGTAGTCCCAGAAGCGCTCTATCGCTACACCGGCTTTGGAGACCTTGGCAAACGAGCCGGCCGGCAGCAGGTGCACGCCGTCAAACAGCGTCTGGTCGGTGAAGAAGTTCTGGAACGTCAAATACTCCTGCAAGCCGGGCTTGTTCAGGCTGGCCGACAACTCACCGCTGGCCAGCAGCGCCTTGATTTCGGAGCCAAACATGAACGTATTGCCACTGGCGGCGTAATACAGCGGCTTGATGCCGTAACGGTCGCGCGCCAGCAGCAGGCTGCGCTCATGTTTGTCCCACAGCGCAAAGGCGAACATGCCATTGAATTTGGTCAGCGCGCCGGTTCCCCATTCCACGAGGCACTTGAGAACCACCTCTGAATCGGTGCGGGAGTGAAAGCGATAGCCTTTTGCCTCCAGCTCGATGCGCAACTCGTTGAAGTTGTATACCTCGCCGTTGTAGGTGAATGCATAACGTCCGTCGTCCGACGCCATGGGTTGGTGCCCGGCGGCAGACAGGTCGATGATGGCCAGGCGTCTGTGCCCCAGCGCCAGCGGGCCGTCGATGAAGCTGCCCTCACCATCCGGCCCGCGGTGGGCGATGGCATCGGTCATGCGCTTCAACGCGATGGCAGACGCCGGGCGACCGTCTCTATGCAGGAGCCCTGCTATTCCACACATCCGGTTGACCCCCGTTCAAAGACCAACCGCTTTGCGCCGGGAATCGACTTCTGCCTTGTGCGTGGCGCGCCAATCGATCAGCCGCTGCAGGCCATCATCGAGATCGATGGCGGCGTCAAACTTGATCTCTTCAGAGGCGCGTTTCGCGCTGCCGATACGGTTGCGCACCAGCGTGGCCTGGCTGCGCGGGGCAAATTTGATCGGTAGCTTGCAGCCAGTGAGGCGTACCAGTTTTTCTGCCAGCTGCTTGAGCGACGTGCGCTTGCCGGTCCCGACGTTATAAAACCGGTCTACCGTATCGGCCTGCATGGCACACACGTTGGCTGCACCACAGTCTTCCACGGCAACAAAGTCGAACGCTTCGCTGCCATCGCCCAGAATCGTCGGGCCTTCGCCGCGGTCGATTGCGTCTAGCATCTTCATGATGACGGCGATATAGGCACCGTGGTAGTCCTGCCGCGGCCCATAGACGTTCATGTAGCGCAGACCGACAAAACCCAAGCCGTAGCGAAAGTGCATGGCGCGCGCCATGGCTTCACCACAGATTTTGGTCGCGCCATAAAAATTCTGGTTGTTGAACGGGTGGTCTTCGGTCATCGGCTCTTGCACGGCGTCGCCATACACCGACGCCGAAGACGAGTACACCAGGCGTTTGACCTTTTTCTTGATGCAGGACTCCAGCACGTTGAAGGTGCCGCGCACATTGACGTCAAAAGCCGAGCGGGGATATTCATGGCACTGCAACAGCCACAACGCGGCCAGGTGGTAAACCCCGTCTGCACCCTCGAGCGCGGAGTCAAGAATGTCGGTTTGCAGGATGTCGCCGCCAACGTCATAAATCTTCACCCGCGGGTCTTTCAAAGCCTGCGCCAGGTTCTCTTCACGCCCCCGCACAAAGTTGTCATAAATCAAAATCTCTTTCACATCCTCGCGGATCAATGCGTCCACGGTATGCGAGCCAATCAGGCCTGCGCCACCGATCACGACCAACTTTTTCCCTTTGATATCCATTCTTGTCTTTCAACAAAAGTCAAACAGTTGCGCCACACAGTGCGTCTACCACACGGCGCATTGCGTCGGCAGTCAAATCCGGGCTCATGGGCAGGCTGAGCACACGCTCGGCCGCCCAGTCGCTATTGGGTGTGCACTCGGGACAACACAGGTGCTGGTAGGCGGGTTGCTTGTTTAGCGACAGGGGGTAATGCACCGCCGTCGGAACGCCCTGCTGCTGCAAATGCTGCTGCAGCTGTGCGCGGTTTTCGACCAGCACGGTGAACTGCGCCCACACGCTATTGCGGTCTGACGGGACACGCACCAGCTGCACCGGCGCGTTCGCGGCCAACAGCATGGTTCGGTATTGCTCGCCCAGCTCCAGCCGCCGCTGCACCTCCCAGTCAAAGCGCCCCAGCTTGGCCAACACAATCGCGCATTGCAGTGTGTCCATGCGCCCGCCCACTCCCACCCGGGTGTGGTAGTAGCGGCGCTCCTGCCCATGCACACGTATCTCGCGCATGGCCTTCGCCAGCACATCATCGTTGGTAAAAATCGCCCCGCCATCGCCATAACAACCCAGCGGTTTGCTCGGAAAGAAGCTGGTGCAACCGATCGTGGACAGGTTGCAGCTGCTGCGTTTGACCCCGGTTTCCCCCCAGTAACTCGCGCCAAAACACTGTGCCGCGTCTTCGATTACCGGGAACAGGCTCATCGCAAGGT
>JANLVB010000009.1:0-5089 GCA_031363785.1 Betaproteobacteria bacterium | reverse complement strand
GGCGTATAAATGGCCTTGTGTTTGCCGCGCAAACGGAGAGCAACTTCGCTGGCTACTCGTCCGAGGACCTTGTCGGTCGCGTCAATCACAAACCACTCGTGCGTCACGTCAGCGGGTTTCGCGCTGAACGTTTTGGTCATGAGTTTTCTCTTGGGTTAAGAGGGTTTGTACGGGTTCTATTCCACGGTCGGTGTTCCTCTACAGGGAATCTCTTAGGTGGGAGTGTTGGTCTTCGCCGCGGAACCACGTGAGCGCTGCGAAGCCGCTCATTATATAAAGAATTTCACCCAGTGCCGGTTACTATCGTGCCATGTTCAGCTACCGACACGCTTTTCACGCCGGCAACCATGCCGATGTGCTCAAGCACATGGTGTTGCTGGCCATTGTCCGCCACCTGGTGCAGAAGGACACGCCGCTGGCCGTTTTTGATACCCATGCCGGTGCTGGCCTGTATCGCCTGGACGGTGACTACGCTCAAACCAGTGGGGAAGCCGCCAATGGCTTCGCCAGACTGGTTGCTGCCAAGTCGACGGTTGCTGGCGGCGACCCGGCCAACGCGGGAAAGACCAGCATGCCGGGTTTCTGTCCGGTGCTCGAAGACTACGTCACCCTGGTCGAAAGCTTTAACCAGAAGGGCAGCTTCAAGGTCTACCCAGGCTCGCCCTTCATCATGCAACGCCTGTTGCGTGATCGCGACAAACTAAAGCTGTTCGAGTTGCACCCGACCGACTCCAAGACACTCAGCGCCAATGTCGCCCAGCTCGACGCTGGTCGGCAAGTGGCAGTGTTGCGGGAGGACGGTTTTGAAGGTCTGAAAAAATTCTTGCCACCACCACAACGCCGGGCGCTGGTGCTCTGCGACCCCAGCTACGAACTGAAGACCGACTACGCACGGGTCGCGGCAATGATCACGGACGCCTTGGCGCGATTTGCCATCGGCACCTACATCGTCTGGCATCCCATCATCCCGCGCCCGGAAGCACACGACCTGCCGCGCAAGCTCAAGACTGCAGCCATGAAAGCGGGGCGCTCCTGGCTGCATGCCACGCTCAGCGTGAAGAACAGCAGGATCACCACAGACGCACGGGGCGAACAACAGCGCCCAGGCTTGCCTGCAAGCGGCATGTTTGTCATCAATCCGCCGCATACACTCAAAGCAGGTTTGCAGTTGGCCTTGCCACAACTGGTGCAACTGCTGGCGCAGGACCGCCATGCGCAGTTCGCGCTCGACTCCGGCAGTTGACACGAGCACGTTGGGTAGCGGCCTTGCGCCCGCCGGGATCGACGCAAATGTGACAAATTCAGGCTATTTGGGGCAAGGAGGCCGGGAAATAGGGCGAACGGGCTATTGGCGCATCGCTTATGGGCGTACACACTGAAGCGTCTGGACGATTGACTGTCATCAGCCGCCGCATCGAAATCAACAGGGGAACGCCATGAAACTCATGCCATTTGTGAAAAGTGCCGTTTGCGCCGCGCTGCTCGCCGGTGCCTACAGCGGCAGCATCCTGGTCAGTGCCGCGCCAATACCGGAGCCCGAGAGTTATGCCATGTTCCTGGCCGGCCTGGGGGTCATGGGCGCTATCGTATTGCGGCGCAAGAAGTCGGGTTGATACACGATTGGCAGCGGCACCGCGCTGACAATCATCATGGGGCTGCGATGCAGCCCTTTTTTTGCCCATGCTTTGTGAACGAATTCACGCAACGCACCTGCAATCCGGGTGCGCACCGCCAGCAGCCGCCCCTTCGGCTACCGTGCGTTCCTAAAATGAAACGTCATGTTGGCTTCATCGGCCGATGTTCGACTGTAGCGACCAGGCCCGAGGATTTGCGCCGTAGTGGTGCAACCCCACTGCAGATCGACGTTACTTTCCACTATGGCATTTTTGCCCTCTCTGTCAACCAAGGAACTCCATCGTTACCACCGCGTGGTGACTGGGTCCGTGGATGTCCGCAGCCACTTTGAAGTATTGGCCTGGCTGCAAGGCGACATGCAACGTTACTTGCCGCACCAGAGCAATGTGCGCTCGAGCGGGACGGGTGGCGGAGTAGAAAATGACGCTGCCGAGACACGCGTCGGTACCGCAATTGCAGTGTCAGCCGAGCTTCTCGCTGATTACGATTTGACCAAACGCGAGGCCGAAGTTCTGCGCCGGGTGGCGAGAGGAAAAACCAACGCCGAGATCGCGCAGATCCTGCATGTCAGTGCCGTCACCGTCAAGAACCACATGCGCCGCCTGTTCCAGAAACTCAACGTGAGCAACCGCGCGCAGGCCGTCAGCAAACTCGTGCCATCGACCAGCAATGTCCAAAACTGATGCTGTACTCTCAGCCGCGACTTTACTGAGACGACCGTCGCAGGCGGTGATCGGCAAAGACAACTTCCTGAGTCTGATCGAGTCTTCCGCCGGGCCCTGCATTTACGTTTTTTCGCTCTGGGCGATTGCCTACTATTTCGACGGGGAGTTGCCGCCACCCACATTGATCCTGTCGGTGCTGGTTTTTGCGCTGACATTTCCTGGGCAGGCGCATTTGCAGTCCTCTGTCGGTCGCAGCCTGCTGGACATCACGCTGAACTGGTTGTGGGTGGCGGGCTTGTTGTTGTTGACCGGTTTTGCGACCGGTTATGTGCGCGAGTTCACGCAGGCAGCCCTGCTGACCTGGATATGGGTCGCCCCCACCGCAGAATTTTCGGTACACCTGTTGTTGCGCGCAACCGCACCGTGGCTGATGCGACTGCAAGGGCCGGCGCAGCGCGCCATCATCGTCGGCATGAACGAGCAGGGTATCGCCCTGGCGTCCCGCATCAAGGAGGCGCCCTACTCGCGCATCGAGTTTCTGGGTTACATCGACAGCCGTGACCAGCAACGGCTGGACCCGGGCGGCAAACACACATTGCTGGGAACACCGTCCAGCCTCGCCAGCATCGTGCAGCAAAACCATGTGCAGCTGATCTATCTGTCACTACCCATGGCGTCGCAACCGCGCATCTTGCAGTTGCTCGACGACCTGAAGGACACCACCGCGTCGATCTACTTCGTGCCCGACATGTTTTTCACCAACCTGATCCAGGGCCATACCGGCACGGTATGCGGAATGCCGGTGATATCGGTGTGCGAGACGCCCTTTCGTGGCGCCGATGGCGCGCTCAACCGGTTCAGTGACATCGTTCTGTCACTGTTGATACTTACACTGATCGCTCCCCTGCTGCTTGTGCTGGCGCTGGCGGTCAAGTTCACATCGCATGGCCCCATCATCTTCAAGCAACGCCGCTACCGGCTGGACGGAGGCGAAATCGTCGTCTACAAGTTTCGATCCATGACAGTCACAGAAGACGGCACCAATATCGTGCAAGCCAAGGCTGGCGACAAGCGCGTCACCCCCTTGGGCGCGCTGATGCGGCGCACCTCAATGGACGAACTGCCACAGTTTGTCAACGTGTTGCAGGGTCGCATGAGTATCGTGGGACCGCGGCCGCATGCCGTGGCGCACAACGAGCTGTACCGCAAGCTGATCAAAGGCTATATGGTGCGCCACAAGGTGCGCCCGGGCATCACCGGTTGGGCGCAGGTCGATGGATACCGGGGCGAAACAAGCACGCTGGACAAGATGAAGGGCTGCATCGACTACGACCTGGATTACCTGCGCAACTGGTCTTTGCGGCTGGACCTGCACATCATCCTCAAGACGATTCGTCTCGTGCTCAAGGATGAGAAAGCGCATTGAACCATGGCCCAGCCTCAACTCATTTTTTGCATGGTGGCCGCCAGCCTGGCAATGACCGCAACCCGCGCGCTGGCCGAAGGCGGCGCCGACCTGCGTTTTCGCGCCAATACGGCGATGGTGCATGACAGCAATATCTTCCGCCTGTCATCCGGCGCCAATGCGCAAGCGCTCACCGGTCGCAGTTCTGCCGCCGAAGCCATTGGCATTGCCGGAATCGGCCTGAACTACAACAAGGCTTACAGCTTGCAGCGTGTCGAGCTCGATGTTGGACTCATCAAATACAGCTGCCGGAAATTCAGTTACCTCAATTTCAACGCCATCAATTACAACGCGACGTGGCGCTGGGCCTACACACCGCAACTGCGCGGCAGCCTGGCAACGTCGCGCGAACAAACCCTCAACAATTTCGTCGATTTCCAGGGCTTTAACCAGCGCAACGTACGGGCCGATACCAATACCCGGTTCGACGCCACCTATGAACTGGGCGCCCGCTGGCGTCTCAGCGCCGGCCTGGACCAGTCAGCGCGCAACAACTCGGTGCAGCTCAGCCAGGAGGCCGACTACCGCCTCGCCGGTGTACAAGCCGGTGTGCGTTACGTGCTGGCATCGGGCAGCGAAATCGCAAATACCCCACCTACCCGAAGCGCGACTTCAACGGGTTCACAGGGGCGGCCACCTTGAATTGGTCACTTTCACCCAAGTCCGGCTTGAGCGCCGGGTGGGCGCGCGACCTCGGCGCCTTCGAGACGGGTAACTTCAACTTTACCCAGACCGACCGCTTTTCGGTCGGCCCAGTGTGGCAGATCAGCCCCAAAGCAACAGTGCGCGCACAGCTCGCCTTTGCCACGCGGGACTTTCTCGGCACGCCAACAGGAGTCACCACCCTGTCCCGGCGCGACGTCACGCGGGACGCCAGCCTCTCACTCGACTGGCAACCTGTGTCCTACCTGACGGTCGGCGCCGCGGTGCAGAATGCGAGGCGCTCCTCCGGCCTGGCGGGTTTCGACTACACCAGCAATTCCATCAACCTCAGCGCACAGTTCAGCAGTTGACAGCCTGACCACCAACCAAACCACCTCCCTGGCAATCACCATGAAACAACGAATTACCCTGTTGCTGACCCCTGTCGTCCTGGCCTTGGTCCTGGTCGGCTGCGGCGACAAAGCGGACAAAAAAGGCGCCACCCAGATCGCCGCCAAGGTAGGCTCCGAAGAAATTTCGGTGCACCAGATCAATCAGGTGCTCGCCCGCACCAACACCGCCAACACAACGACCCAGAGTACCCAGGCGCTGCGTCGCGAAGTGCTGGAAAAGCTGATCGACCAGCAACTGGCCGTAGACCAGGCCACGGAGAGCAAGCTGC
>JANLVB010000580.1:0-26453 GCA_031363785.1 Betaproteobacteria bacterium | reverse complement strand
AGCGTATCGACCGCGCTGAGCAGACTGCTGCGCACGTCCAGCAAATCCAGCGCCTTGAAGGAGTTGCGTGTCGGGATGTGGTTGATCGCTGACACGATGTCGCCACGGTTATCCACTGGAATAGCCACCACGTCGCGCAGTGTTGTCGGGCCAAAAAATGGCAACACAATGTAAGGGCCGCTGGGCACACCCCAGGCACCGAGTGTCTGCCCGAAATCTTCCCGCTGTCGCTCGATGCCCATCTCGCTTGCGACGTCCAGCATACCGCCCAGACCAAACACCGTGTTCACGTTCACTCGCATGAAATTCTGCGCGGCACCCTGCGCATTGAACTGCAACAGGGTGTTGACAAAGGACCACACGTCATCGAGGTTGCCCAGGAAGTTGCTGATGCCGGCACGCACCAAAGACGGCGTCACATCCCGGTAAACAGTTGCCGCCGGCTTGAGAATCGCACTGTCCAGTGCATCATTGAAACCGAAGGCACTGCGGTTGAACTGTTCGAGAGGGTCGCGTGGATCAGCCGCCAGGTGTGTCGCGCAGCCGGAACAGGCTGTCACCACCAATGTAGTGAACAACACGCGACGGGACACTGCTGCAGCCCCGTCAACCGTTTGTGATGTCATTTTTTTTCCTTCCCGCCCTGGTTCCCACTACCCTCGGCGGCCTTGGAGTACAGAAACTGGCTGATCAGGTTCTCCAGCACCACCGCGGACTGTGTACTGGAAATGGTATCACCTGCCGCCATGTTCTTGCTGTCCGCGCCCGGATCCAATCCCAGGTACTGCTCACCCAGCAAGCCGCTGGTGAGAATTTTCAGCGAGCTGTCCTTCGGAAAGACATAACGGCTCTCAAGTGCCATCGTGACCCGTGCCTGAAAGGTCTTGTCATCAAACTTGATGGTTTCCACGCGCCCAACCAATACACCAGCGCTGCGTACAGCGGCCTTCGGTTTGAGTCCGCCCACATTGTCGAATCGTGCGTCAACCTGATAGGTCTTCTGAAAACTCAGGCTCAACAGATTCGCCGACTGCAGCGCCAGGAACAGGATCGCCACACAGCCAAGCAGGACAAACAGTCCAACCCACACGTCGTTTTTCGATTTTTGCATATTGCACTCCCGTATCACGCAACACCAGTCACAGGCTGAACATCATCGCAGTCAGTATGAAGTCCAGCGCCAGAACCGCCAGAGAAGCCACCACCACCGTGCGCGTCGTCGCCTTCGAAACACCCTCTGGTGTGGGCTGCGCCTCGTAGCCCTGCAGTAATGCGACAAAGGTCACGGTAAACCCGAACACGACACTCTTGATCATGCCGTTGCCAACGTCTCGCCACACGTCAACACCACCCTGGATCTGACTCCAGAACGAACCCGAGTCGACACCGATCATCAACACACCGACAACCCAGCCACCGATGATTCCCATGGCACTGAACACGGCAGCCAGCAGCGGCATCACGATCACACCAGCCCAAAATCGCGGCGCCAGTATGCGCTGCACTGGATCAACGGCCATCATTTCCAGCACGCTGATCTGTTCTCCCGCCTTCATCAGGCCGATCTCGGCCGTGAGCGAAGTGCCCGCGCGCCCGGCAAACAACAACGCCGACACCACCGGCCCGAGTTCGCGCACCAGACTCAGGGTCACCAACAGCCCCAGAGCCTCGGCCGACCCATAACGCTGCAAGGTGTAATAGCCCTGCAAACCAAATACGAACCCGACGAACAAACCCGACACGGCAATGATGGCCAGCGAATAATTGCCCAGGAAATGCATCTGGTCCCGCACTAGGCCAAACCGTCGCAACACCGGCGGCGCCAGCACCAGCAGTCGCAGGAACAAACGAGCGCCATGACCCAGGCTTGCGAGCCTGGTACGGGTCGCCAGCCCGATGTCGGTCGGTCGGTACCAACTCATGACGCTGCGCCCTGGCGTCGCGTCCGCTCAGGCGACGGCACCAGCAGTCCGAAGTCTTCGCTGACGGTACCACCCGGGTAGTGGAAAGGTACCGGGCCATCCGCCTGCGCCTGCACATACTGCGACACCAGCGGGTCGGCGCTCAATCGAATCTGCTCTGGCGTGCCCTGGGTGGCAACTTTCCCGTTCGCCAGAATCACTACATGGTCGGCGATGGTGAACGTCTGCTCCAACTCATGCGAGACAAACAGGCTGGTCAGACCCATCGCATCGTTCAGCTGGCGAATCAGCCGTGCCGCCGTGCCAAGCGAGATCGGGTCCAGCCCCGAGAACGGCTCGTCGTACATGACCAGTTCGGGATCCAGGGCGATGGCGCGCGCCAGGGCGACACGCCGTGCCATGCCGCCCGAGACCTCACCGGGCATCAGGTCGCGCGCGCCACGCAATCCAACCGCATTGAGCTTCATCAGTACGACGTCGCGAATCAGGCTGGCCGGCAGGTCGGTGTGTTCGCGCAGGGGAAACGCCACGTTGTCGAACACGCTGAGGTCGGCGAACAGTGCTCCGAACTGGAACAACATGCCCATGCGCCTTCGTGCCGCGTACAAAGCCGGCTGGTCCAGGGCGCCGATGTCTGCAACGCCCTGCGGGCCATACAGGAGCAGTTTGCCCTTCTGAGCACGAATCTGCCCGCCGATCAAACGAAGGATTGTGGTTTTTCCGCCACCCGATGCACCCATCAAGGCCGTCACCTTACCGCGCGGTATTGTCAGTGACACCCGATCAAGAATGACCCGCTCGCCATAACCGAAGGTCAGATCGCGCAGCTCTATGAGCGGTGGGGGAGCAGGTGGCAACATGGCAACAAGTGAACGCCGTGGTGCGGCGTATCCATGATACGGGATTGCCCCGAGCCGACCGTGCCGCCGGTTATCGTGGCAGGGCGCTGGCCCCCATCAGGAACAAGTCGATGGCGCGCGCCGCCTGGCGACCCTCGCGGATCGCCCAGACCACCAGACTTTGCCCGCGGCGCATGTCGCCGGCGGCAAACACACCCGCCACATCCGTCTGGTAACCCGATGCACCGTCCTCGGTGTTGGCCCGCGCATTGCCACGGCTGTCACGTGCCACGGAAAATGCGTCCAGCACGGATGCCACCGGGGACACGAAACCCATCGCCAGCAGCACCAGGTCAGCCGGAATGAGCTGCTCGGAGTGCGGTATCTCCATCAGCTTGCCGCCCTTGAACCCGACTCGCACCGTCTTGAGCCCGGTGAGTTTTCCGCCCTCACCGACAAACTCCTTGGTGGAGATGGAGAACTCCCGCTCGCATCCTTCTTCATGGCTGGAACTGGTGCGCAGCTTGATCGGCCAGTAAGGCCAGGTCAACGGCCGGTTTTCCTCTTCCGGTGGTTGCGGCATGACTTCGAACTGGGTCACGCTGGCAGCGCCATGGCGGTTGCTGGTGCCCACACAGTCGCTGCCGGTATCGCCGCCGCCGATCACGACCACGTGTTTTCCATCGGCACGCAGTTGCGACGCCAGACTATCACCCGCGTTCACCCTGTTTTGCTGGGGCAGGAACTCCATGGCGAAGTGCACACCGGCCAAGTCACGTCCCGGCACCGGCAGATCGCGCGATTGCTCCGCACCGCCCGCCAGCAACACCGCATCAAACTGCGCCCGTAATTCGGCTGCGCTGATTGTCTGGGTCGCCCAATTCGTGACCTTGGTATCTGCCGGCAGGGCACCGACCAGCACACCGGTGCGAAATTCCACGCCCTCGGCCTGCATTTGCGCGACGCGCCGGTCGATATGCGACTTCTCCATCTTGAAGTCCGGAATACCGTATCGCAACAAGCCACCGATGCGGTCATTTTTCTCCAGCACCGTCACGGCATGGCCGGCACGTGCAAGTTGTTGGGCCGCCGCCAACCCCGCAGGACCAGACCCTACAACAGCCACGGTCTTGCCGCTGGGCCGGGTTGCCGGCCAGGGCAGCACCCAGCCTTCACGCCAGGCCCGGTCAATGATGGCGTGTTCGATCGACTTGATACCCACCGCAGCGTCGTTGACGTTCAGGGTGCACGCCGCCTCACAGGGCGCTGGACATATGCGTCCGGTGAACTCCGGAAAATTGTTGGTGCTGTGCAGCACCACGGCGGCATTGGCCCAGTCACCCTGGTACACCAGGTCATTGAAGTCCGGAATGATGTTGTTGACCGGGCAACCGCTGTTGCAAAAAGGTGTGCCGCAATCCATGCAGCGTGCGCTCTGCGCCCGGGCCTTGTCATCGTCCAGCGTCAGCACGAACTCCCGGTGGTTTTTCACGCGCTCGCCAACAGGCAGATACACCTCCTCGAGACGCCCGAGTTCCAAAAATCCGGTAATTTTTCCCATACGTGGTTTCCATCCATCCTGCGTCAAAAATGCTTACCTGACAGAGACCGCCCGCACACCCGGCTTGACCGAACTTGACGCCGCAGCAGGCATTGCCTGCAACGGCGGTGGGTCGTGCGGCACCGGGCGCGACGCGATCTCGCCCAATGCGCGCCGGTATTCCACCGGGAACACCTTGACAAATCGCCCCAGCGACTGCTCCCAGTTATCGAGCAATTCGCGCGAGCGCTTGCTGCCGGTCCAGCGGTTGTGGTCCTCCAGCAGTTTCCTGAGTTGTGCCTCGTCGGACTGCCCACGGTGCAAGCTGCGCGGGTCCGCCTGCGCTGACATGGCAGTCGGCAGCACCTTGTCCAGCGTCACCATGCTGGTGTTGCAGCGCTGGGCAAACTGACCGTCCTCGTCAAAAACATAGGCCACACCACCACTCATGCCGGCGGCAAAGTTCCGACCGGTCTTGCCCAGCACCACCACGGTTCCACCCGTCATGTATTCACAACCATGGTCACCCGTGCCCTCGACCACCGCCGTTGCACCCGACAGGCGCACCGCAAACCGCTCACCGGCGACACCACTGAAAAACGCCTCGCCGCTGGTGGCGCCATACAGAGCCGTATTGCCGATGATGGTGTTGCGTGTCGCTTCGCCGCGAAAGTCGATGCTCGGCCGCACCACGATCCGCCCACCACTCAGACCCTTGCCGGTGTAGTCGTTGGCGTCCCCAATCAGATACAGCGTGATGCCATTGGCCAGAAAGGCACCAAACGATTGCCCGCCGGTGCCTTCGAGCTGAATCCGGATGCTGTCGTCGGGCAGTCCCTGCGGATGGCGACGCGTCAGAGCACCGGACAACATCGCGCCCACGGACCGGTTGACGTTGTGCGCCACCTCCATGAATTTGACCTTTTCGCCATGTTCGATGGCCGGGCGTGACTTTTCGATCAACAGGTTGTCGAGAGACAGTTCCAGGCCGTGCTCCTGGTCCTGTACATGGCGGCGCGCAACGTCGGCCGGCACCATGGGCAATGCAAACAAGCGGTCAAAGTTCAGCCCGCTGGCCTTCCAGTGGTCTATGCCCCGCGCGGTATCAAGCAGGTCAGCACGGCCTATCAGGTCGTCGAACTTGCGTATACCAAGCTGCGCCATGATCTGGCGTACCTCCTGCGCAACAAAGAAAAAATAGTTGACGACGTGCTCGGGCTTGCCGGAAAACCTCTTGCGCAATACCGGATCCTGGGTCGCCACCCCCACCGGGCAGGTGTTGAGGTGGCATTTGCGCATCATGATGCAACCTTCGACAACCAGCGGCGCCGTGGCGAAACCGAACTCGTCCGCCCCCAGCAGCGCACCGATCGCGACATCGCGTCCGGTCTTCATCTGTCCGTCAGCCTGGACCCGGATGCGTCCGCGCAAACGGTTCAGCACCAGGGTTTGCTGTGTCTCTGCAAGACCGATCTCCCAGGGACTGCCGGCGTGTTTGATCGACGACCAGGGCGAAGCCCCGGTCCCACCGTCGTGGCCGGCGATTACCACATGGTCGCTCTTGCATTTGGCGACACCCGCGGCGATGGTGCCGACACCAATCTCGCTCACCAGCTTGACGCTGATACTGGCCTGTGGCGCAACATTTTTCAGGTCGTGTATGAGCTGCGCCAGATCCTCGATCGAATAGATGTCATGGTGCGGCGGTGGTGATATCAGCCCGACACCCGGCACCGAGAACCGGAGCCGTCCGATGTATTCGGACACCTTGCCACCCGGCAGTTGCCCCCCCTCACCCGGCTTGGCCCCCTGGGCCATCTTGATCTGGATCTGGTCGGCGCTGTTGAGGTATTCCGCAGTCACGCCAAAGCGTCCGGAGGCCACCTGCTTGATGCGCGAGCGCAGCGAGTCGCCATCACGCAAGGGGTAGTCAACCTCCACCGACTCCTGTCCCATGATGTCACCCAGGGTCTGGCCCGCGGTGATGGCGATGCCCTTGAGTTCCTGCCGGTAACGCGCGGGATCTTCACCGCCTTCGCCGGTATTGCTCTTGCCGCCAATACGGTTCATGGCAACGGCAAGTGTGGCATGTGCTTCGGTAGAAATGGAACCCAGTGACATGGCACCGGTGGCGAAGCGGCGCACAATGGCACTCGCCGGCTCGACCTCATCGACCGGAATCGCCCGCGCCGGGTCGATCTTGAACTCAAACAAACCACGCAGCGTCATGTGGCGGCGCGACTGGTCATTGACCAGCTCGGCATACTCCTTGTATGTGTTCCAGTTGTTGGCGCGCGTGCTGTGCTGCAGCTTGGCGATGACGTCCGGCGTCCACATGTGCTCTTCGCCCCGCACGCGCCAGGCGTATTCACCACCGGCATCGAGCATGGACGCCAGCACCGGGTCGTCGCTGAAGGCGGCCTGATGCATCCGAATGGCCTCCTCGGCAATTTCAAACACGCCAATGCCCTCAACCCGGCTGGGTGTACCGGTGAAATACTTCTCTACGGTCTCGCTGTTGAGCCCGATGGCCTCGAACAACTGCGCGCCGCAATAACTCATGTAGGTGGAGACACCCATCTTGGACATGATTTTCGACAACCCCTTGCCCACCGCCTTGATGTAATTGGTGATCGCCTTGTCGACCCCAAGCTGCCCGGGCAGGCGGCCATACAGATTTTCCAGTGTCTCGAGCGCGAGGTAAGGATGTACGGCCTCGGCTCCATAACCTGCCAGCGCGGCGAACTGGTGCACCTCGCGGGCACTGCCCGTCTCCACTACCAGGCCGGCGGTGGTACGCAGCCCCTGGCGAACCAGGTGCTGGTGTACGGCGCTCATCGCCAGCAGTGCCGGGATCGCCAACTGTGTAGCCGAAATGGCACGGTCGCTGATGATCAGTATGTTCTTGCCACCGCGGATTGCATCGACTGCCTCGGCACACAAGGATGCCAGCTTGGCCTCCACACCTTCATGGCCCCACAACAAGGGGTAGGTGATGTCCAGCGTGTAGCTGCGGAACTTGCCGTGGGTATAACGCCCGATATCACGCAGCTTGGCCATGTCGGCCACGTCAAGTATGGGTTGGGCAACCTCCAGGCGCATCGGCGGATTGACCTGGTTGATATCCAGCAGATTCGGTTTGGGGCCGATGAAGGACACCAGCGACATCACGATCGATTCACGTATCGGGTCAATCGGAGGATTGGTCACCTGCGCGAACAACTGCTTGAAGTAGTTGTACAGCGGTTTGTTCTTGTCTGACAGCACAGCCAGCGGGCTGTCGTTGCCCATGGAACCAATGCCCTCTTCCCCGGACGCTGCCATCGGCGCCATCAGGAACTTGATGTCTTCCTGGGTGTAGCCAAAGGCTTGTTGACGGTCCAGCAGCGACTGCTCGCCCGGCCGGGGCAGGCCGCCAGGCTGGTCGTCAGACGCCGGGGATGGCACGCCGGCCATTTGCACATCGTCCAGCCGGATACGCAAATTTTCAATCCATTGTTTGTATGGCTTGCCGTTGGCGAGGTTGGACTTCAGCTCCTCGTCATCGATCATGCGACCCTGCTCCAGATCGATCAGGAACATCTTGCCGGGCTGCAGGCGCCACTTGAGCACGATGCGGCTTTCCGGCACCGGCAACACGCCAGACTCCGACGCCATGATCACCAGGTCGTCGTCGGTGATGCAGTAACGCGACGGACGCAAGCCATTGCGGTCCAGCGTGGCGCCAATCTGGCGTCCGTCGGTGAACACGATCGAAGCCGGGCCATCCCAGGGTTCGAGCATGGCGGCGTGGTATTCGTAGAATGCCCGGCGGCGCTCGTCCATCATGGTGTGTTGCTCCCACGGCTCTGGGATCATCATCATCACGGCCTGGCCGATCGGGTAACCCGCCATGGTCAGCAATTCCAGGCAGTTGTCGAAGGTGGCGGTGTCGGATTGCCCGGCAAAACTGATCGGATACAGCTTGTGCAGGTCGGCGCCCAGCACCGGTGAGGACATCACTCCCTCGCGCGCCTTCATCCAGTTGTAGTTGCCTTTGACGGTATTGATCTCACCATTGTGTGCAACGTATCGGTAGGGATGGGCCAATGGCCACTCGGGAAAAGTATTGGTGGAGAAGCGCTGGTGCACCAGGCCCAGTGCGGAGACACAACGCTCGTCTTCCAGGTCACGAAAGTAGCTTCCGACCTGGTCCGCCAACAGCAATCCTTTATAGACGACGGTGCGGCTTGACATGCTGGGAACGTAGTACTCCTTGCTGTGTTTCAGGTGCAGGTTCTGGATTGCCGCGCTGGCCGTCTTGCGAATCACATACAGCTTGCGTTCCAGTGCGTCCTGCACGATGACGTCAGCACCGCGGCCAATGAAAACCTGTCGCATCACCGGTTCCTTGGCGCGCACGGTCGGTGACATGGGCATTTCGCGGTTCACCGGCACATCCCGCCAGCCCAACAGGACCTGGCCTTCGGCCTTGATGGCGCGCTCCATCTCCTGCTCACAGGCCAGCCGGGAAGCATGCTCCTTTGGCAAGAAGATCATGCCGACGCCATATTCTCCTGGCGCCGGTAGCAGCACCCCCTGCACGGCCATTTCTTCACGGTACAAGGCATCTGGCAGCTGCAGCAGAATGCCGGCGCCATCGCCCATCAGCTTGTCTGCACCCACAGCGCCGCGATGGTCCAGGTTCTCCAGGATTTTCAGCGCATTCTTGACTATGGCGTGTGACTTCGTGCCGCGGATGTTGGCGACAAATCCGACCCCGCAGGAATCGTGTTCGTTGGAACGCGCGTACAAGCCGTTCTTTTCCAGGTACTCCACTTCCGCCAGTGTTGTCATCATGTTTCTCCAAAAAGCAGCGTGCGTCATGGCCAGCACTCGCACCACCATGGCGCCGGTGGCCGACTTTGTCCAGTGGCAGTTTAGTGCACCGCAACAACAATGCCAAACGCATTAAATGGGGTCAGACACTGATTTAATATCAATGATAAGCAAGAAAATTTAATTGGGGCCACATCTAACAGTCTTACCCGAGGGCGCCGGGATATAGCGCTACTTAAGTCAAGGTTGGCCGCGCGGTCGGCCACGCGCAGCGGGCCGCAAGCGGCGCGGCGTATCGCGTTGCAAGGCCGCAAGAAAGTCGGTGTCACCCAGCACCCAGCCATGCAGCACAGACTCGGCAAGTTCGGCTTCCTGCTCCGGTGCCAGTCCACGCTGAATCAACTCGCGGTAGGCCGATTCGCGCGCAAATGGCGTGTTACCCAACTCCCATACCAAGGCGGGCACGCTCAACCAGCGGTCATGGCGCAAACCGGCGTAATGGGCATGGCTGGACCAAGGGTATTCATTGGCCTGTTCGACCAGCCCTGCGCGCACCGGGTTGAGATCCAGAAACGCCATGCAGGCCAACAGGTGACGTTGCGGCTGCAACACGGTCGAGCGGTAGCGGCCTTCCCACAGGGAGCCGGAGTGTGCGTGGACCCGGTTGAAATACCCACCATATTGACGCCCGATCGCCTGCATGGTCTTGGGCAGGGCCTCGGTCGAAACGGGCGTGACCAAGAGATGAAAGTGGTTGTCCATCAACACATAGGCATGCAACGTCAGACCAAACTGCGACGCGTAGTGCACCACTATGGCGAGAAAGCGTTCGCGGTCGGCTACCGAGACAAAAACCGGCTGACGGTTGTTGCCGCGCTGGATCACGTGGTGCAATTGGCCGGCCATGCTGAGCCGTGCAAGGCGCGTCATCGAAACATCACTTCGCGGGCGGCACCTTCATGCCGCGGGGTGCCGCGCGCTGCCAGACGGCATGGCGAGGCGTTGCTCGACCGTGTTGAGCAATGGATAACGGGTCGCCAGCAATTCCTGCAGGCCAAACTGCTCCAGCAATGCCAGCAGCCTGCGGGCCGATTCGGGTCGATATTGGCCCGTGAAGCGTGCCAATATCAATTCGTTCTTCATACTATGCTCCCAGCCAACCAGCTCGGTCACCGTCACCTGGTAACCGTGCGCTTCAAGATACAGGCAACGCAGCACGTTGGTCAACTGGCTGCCGATTTCCCTGGTGTGCAGGGGATGGCGCCACAATTCGGCGAGAGGCGTCCTGGCAATTGCCAGTGCCTTGCCTGAATTCAACGAACGCGCCAACTCGGCCTGGCAACAGGGCACCAGCACCATGCTGCGGGCCTTCTTCCCCAGCCCGAAAGCGATCGCATCGTCGGTAGCTGTGTCGCAGGCATGCAACGCCGTCACCATGTCCACCTGCCCCGGTAGCTGCTGCGAGGTGGTCGCATCCTGCACGCTCAGGTTCAGGAACGACATGCGCTCGAAGCCGAGTCGTACCGCCAGCGTACGGGACCGCAGCACCAGTTCGTCGCGCGTTTCCACGCCATAAATCCACCCGGAGGACAGGTGGCGAAAGTACAGGTCATACAGGATAAAACCAAGGTAGGACTTGCCCGCCCCATGGTCAACCACCGTGAGACCACTCGACGCAACCGTATCCGTATCCGGAACCGCCACGGTAGACGCCAGTTCGTGCAGGGCTTTCTCGATGAAGCGGAACAGGTGCAATACCTGCTTGAGCTTGCGGCGGGAATCCTGGTTGATGCGCCCGTCGCTGGTCAGGATGTGCAACTCCTTGAGCAACTCAAGCGACTGCTCCGGCCGAAGTCCCTCCAGGCCATGCTCCGACGGCTCCGCGTGTCGGCCACGAGGCCGGGGTAAAGTGCGCGCGCCAGCAGAGGTCATCAGGTAACCTTCATGCTGCGCATTGCGGTATTGGCTACAACATGACAAGCGCCTCGCGCAGTTGTCAGTCTTCGCCGCAACTTCGTTGTCGCCCTTGGGAACGGCCCGGCGGTGCTCATGGCCCGATCTTGCCACGCAACGGATCCAACTGCCCAGGCGCCGGCAGATCGGGGATCGAGCGCCGGACAGCCAGTTGCCGCCAACCGTCGGGCCCGAGTTGTTCCATGACGCGTCTGTTGCGCTGGTAGATCTGCGCCGTCTGCCCGAAGGCCTGCACGGCGCGCTCGACACTATCTTGGCGCAGCAAATGCCATACCGGGTAGGGTGCGCGGTTGGTGCAGTTGCTCACTGCATCGGCGGCGGCATCGGCAAATACATAGTCAGGATGAAAACTGGCCAGTTGCAGCGCATCCTCCAGCCCGAGCCGGCGCAGCCGCTTGTCTGCCCGTTGCCGTACCGCATTGAAGTGCAGGAAATCGCTCATGCAGTACGGGAAAATAAGCAACGTGGTGTCGCGCACCTGCGCATCAAGCGCCAGCAACTCCAGTGCCGACTGGCGCAGATCGGCCAGCGCCCGGTCTGCCGTGGTCGCAGCGCTCACTACGTAGTGCACTTGCCCACGCAACTGCACCGCTCTGGCAAACGGGCACAGGTTCAGCCCGATGACAGCATGATCGACCCAGTGCCGCATTTCGCGCACCACGACCACTGCGTCGACACATGGCTCCGGTTGACTCATGCCTTGGCCAACACCGCCAGGTGCCGGATCAGTGCCGGCGCGGGCATGCACACCAGCAGAAAACCCACGCCCTCGACTGTGCACCCTGACAACAGGGCGCCAATGCCTGTCGCGGCACCACCCGCCAGAACCACGATCCACTCGGGATGGTCTTGCAAAAGTGTTCGCATCGGATCTCACAACAACAACTTGCTGCCGGTCAATCGCTCGTGCTCACGCAGCGCAAAGCGGTCAGTCATGCCGGCGATGTAGTCGGCAACGATTCGTGCCAAACGCTCCGGTCTGGCTTGGGCCTGGGTCGCCGATCCTGCGTGCATGTGTTGTGGAGTCGCCCGGTACAGGCCAAAAAGATCGCAAACAACCGACTTGGCTTGTTCCGTGGTGTGCATCACCTGGGGATGGCGGTACAGGTTGTGAAGCAAAAACTGCTTGAGTTCACTGGAGCTGCGCGCCATGGCGTGGGAAAACGCCACCATCGGGCCCGACAAACGCACCTCGGCCACGCTACCGGGTCGAGCCGCCTGCAAGCGCTGGTGGGTTGTGTCGACCACGTCGACCACTTGCGCGCTGAGCATGCGCCGCAGTGTTGCATACAGCAGTCGCCGGTCCTGTGCCCCCGCTCCAAGGGCCGGACTGCTGACCAGGGTCTGTTCCAGATGGTTTTGAAACAGGCCCACCCCCTGCAATTGCACCAGGCTGATCAAGCCGGACCGCACGCCGTCATCGATGTCATGCGCGTTGTATGCGATTTCGTCCGCGAGGTTGCACAACTGCGCCTCCAGGCTGGGCTGGGTGCGGTGCAGAAAACGCCAGCCCACGCCGCCCTGCGCATCGGCATAGGGCGGCTCGCTGGACTCGATGCGCACCGCATTGCGCAGGGAGCAGTGCTTGAGGATGCCCTCGCGGGCTTCAAAGCTCAGGTTCAGTCCGTCAAAGTCGGCATAACGCTCCTCCAGCCGGTCGACAACACGCAGACTCTGCAGGTTATGTTCGAATCCGCCGTGTTGCTGCATGCACTGGTTCAGTGCATCCTGACCGGCATGACCAAACGGCGTGTGCCCCAGGTCATGCGCCAGCGCGATGGCCTCCACCAGGTCCTCATCCAGGCACAACGAGCGCGCCATGGAACGGCCAAGCTGGGCCACCTCCAGCGAATGCGTCAGGCGGGTGCGGAACAGATCACCCTCGTGGTTCAGAAACACCTGTGTCTTGTACACCAGCCGCCTGAACGCGGAACTGTGGATGACGCGGTCCCGGTCACGCTGGTACTCGGTCCGGGTGGGCGCCGACGCCTCGGCATGTCGGCGTCCGCGGGACCGCGCAGGGTCACAGGCGAACGCGGCCAGTTGCATCCGCAGGCCTCAGCGGCACAAGCTGTCGATCACCCGGCGCACCATGTCATCAGGCGCCGCGCGCACGACCGCGTGTCCTGGCTGGTCGATCACCACGAAGCGAATTTGCCCACCATGGGCCTTTTTGTCGACGCGCATGAGCTCGAGATACCGATCGGCATTGCAAGCTGGTGCCAGCTCGGTGCAAGCCTGTCCGGCAGGTGCCAACATCGGACCGGCGGTGGGCAGACCGGCGCGCTGCAGTACACGTGTCACGCGCTGCACAAAAGGCGCATCCACCAATCCCAGTTCGCACGATAGATGTGCCGCCATGACCATTCCGCAGGCCACTGCCTCGCCATGCAGCCATTCGCCATAACCCAGACCCGACTCGATGGCATGGCCAAAGGTGTGACCAAAATTGAGAACCTCGCGCAGACCTGACTCACGTTCGTCGATTCCCACCACGGCGGCCTTGATTTCGCAACTGCGTTTGACTGCGTAGGCCAGCGCAAGTGGATCGCGTGCCAGCAAGGCCTCCAGGTTGGCCTCGATCCAGTCAAAAAATCGCATGTCGGCGATCGGACCGTACTTGATCACCTCGGCCAAGCCGGCGCTCAACTCGCGCGAAGGCAGCGTGCCCAGGGTCGAAAGATCACAAACCACCTTCACCGGCTGGTAGAAGGCACCGATCATGTTCTTTCCGAGCGGGTGGTTTACCGCCGTCTTGCCGCCGACCGACGAATCCACCTGCGCCAGCAAGGTGGTCGGCAACTGGACAAAAGGTACACCACGCATATAACATGCGGCGGCAAAACCAGCCATGTCGCCGACCACCCCGCCACCCAGCGCGAAAACCACCGTCTTGCGGTCACAGCCCCGTGCCAACAACGCGTCGAACACCATCTGCAGTGTCTGCCAGGTCTTGTGCTCCTCACCATCAGGCAGCACCACCGCATACACGTTGCGGTAACGGTGTTGCAGGGCACGGGCCAGCTGGTCGCCGTACAGGGCCTGCACCGTCGTGTTCGTCACCACCATGGCAGCGCTGGCTGCGGGCAGTTGCGCATAGGTTGCCGGATCGGCGATCAGGCCGCGGCCGATGTGAATCGCGTAGCTGCGCTCGGCCAGGCTGATCTGCACACTCTCGACAGGGGCGGGTTGCGACATGCCTGATAGTTTAGAGGACGCGCCACGAACCGGTCGAGCCGCTTCAGGCGCCGCTGTCTGGCCAAACACCTGCCAGCTCCAGCTGCATGACGATCATGTTGACCAGTGTGGCCACCGACGGCCGCCCGGTTTCGATGGTGAAGTGGCAACTCTCCCGGTACAGCGGGTCGCGCTGCACAAACAGGTCCCGCAACCGGGCCAGCGGATCGGCCACCTGCAGCAGCGGGCGATTGCGGTCATGGCGCAAGCGGCGGAACAATTCGTCTGGTGACGATTTCAGATAAACCACCTGGCCGCGTTCCCGCAGGAACTTGCGGTTCGCCTGGCGCAAGACAGCGCCGCCGCCGGTCGACACAATACCCTGCGGCTCCCGCGTGAGGTCGTCAATTGCGACACTCTCCACGTCACGAAACGCGTCCTCACCCTCGCGTTCGAAATACTGGCGGATCGGGCAGCCCAGGCGAGATTCGATGAATTGGTCAGAATCGAAAAACGGGACCTGCAAGCGACGCGCCAGTTGCCGCCCGACCGTCGATTTTCCGGAGCCAGGCATACCGACCAGACTGAGTAGCACGTTCCTGCTCCGGGCCGCGGACTGCGGCGAGCCACTGCCTCAGCGGGTAACCGCTTTGTCGGGGATGGTCTTGGGCGTGATGAAAACCAGCATCTCCTGCTTGTTCGCCAAACGGGAACGGGTCTTGAACAGGTTACCAATAACCGGCAAATCTCCCAGCATGGGCACCTTGGTTTCGCTGTCGGTCTCGGTGAGTTCGAAAATGCCGCCGATCACCACGGTGCCACCAGTCTCGACCAGCACCTGGGTCTTGATATGTTTGGTATTGATGGCGAAGCCGGCCGCTGTGGCCTGTCCAACAGTGTCCTTGTTCACGTCCAGATCCAGAATGATGTTGCCCTCGGGAGTGATTTGCGGCGTCACCTCCAGCTTCAGGTTCGCCTTGCGAAACGCGATGGACGTCGCGCCGCTCGAGGTTGCCACCTGGTAAGGCAGTTCAGTACCTTGTTCGATCAGCGCCTTGATCTGGTCCGCAGTGACAACACGCGGGCTCGACACCACCTTGCCCTTGCCGTCCGCTTCCAGGGCCGAAATCTCCAGATTCAGAAACCGGTTGGCCGCAGAGTTGAAGATCGACACCGCAAAAGTCGCCGGGTTGTAGCCGCCCTGACCGACGGCGGGCAGGTTGACGAAATTCCCCGATGTCACGGTCGCCGCGCCTTCGGTTGCGGTAGCGCCGAACACGGTGTTCACCGCGCCACCACCCACACTCAGGATCTTGAAACCGCCGGTTGGGCGCAGCGCGCCACCGAGCTTGATACCGAGTGACTTGCCAAACGTGTCGGACGCCTCCACGATACGCGCCTCGATCAGCACCTGACGCACCGGGACGTCAAGCTTGGCAATCAACTGCTGTACCTGCTCGAGCTTGACCGCAATATCGGTGACAAAAAGCTGATTGGTTCGTGGCTCCGAAATGACGCTGCCACGCGAACTCAGAATCCGGCTATTGCTCGCCGCAGCACCGGCGCCAGAGCCACCACTGGTCAGTCCACCCGCAATATCTACCGCCTTGGCATAGTTGATCTGGAACGACTGCGTGCGCAAAGGCTCCAGGTTCTGCAGGGCCACGATGGACTCCAGCTCCAGCTTCTCCTTGGCACTGATCTCGTCACGGGGCGCAATCCACAACACATTGCCGGTCTTGCGCATACCCAGACCCTTGGCCTGCAAAATGATGTCCAGCGCCTGGTCCCAGGGCACATCCTGCAGCCGCAGCGTGACCCCACC
Source organism: Betaproteobacteria bacterium (assembly GCA_031363785.1). GTDB lineage: Bacteria > Pseudomonadota > Gammaproteobacteria > Burkholderiales > Burkholderiaceae_C > CAISIP01. The sequence continues at coordinate 10,358 of JANLVB010000580.1, read as the reverse complement.
AGTGACCGAGTCCGAGGTGATGATGTTGAAATTGGTAAAGTCGGCAATCACCTGTAGCAGGGAACGCACCTCGATGTTCTGGAAGTTCAAAGATAGCTTCTGTCCACTGTAACCAGGCCCCTGTGTGAGCTTGCTCGGGTCGACCTTGAGCGGCTTGACTTCCAGCACAAACTGCTCGTCGCTCTGGTAGGCGCTATGCACCCAGGCCCCACGCGGCTCGATCACCATGCGCACCCTGTCGCCAGTCTGGAACGTGGTGACAGTTTGCACCGGCGTACCGAAATCCGCCACGTCCAGGCGCCGGCGCAACCCCTCGGGCAATGACGACTTGAGGAACTCGACCACCACGTTCTGGCCCTGCACCCGCACGTCCACACCGACCTGGTTGTTTGGCAAAGCCACCACGATCCGCCCGGACCCTTCAGCACCGCGACGGAAATCGAGATCCTTGATCGGGAGCGAATCACGGTTGCGGTTTTCGGCAAACACCGATGCAGCGCTGGTTGTCGGCGCCGCACCCGCCACGGCGTCAAGCACAACCAACAACGATTTGCCCTGCAACTGGGCCTTGTAGGCGGTGGGTTGCTTCAGATTCAGCACGACCCGCGTGCGGTCACCGGCCTGGACCACACTCACCGAGCGCAAGTTGCCCTGATTGATTTCGACCGTGGAACGCCCCATGCCATTGGACACACCCGGAAAATCCAGCGCAATGCGCGCCGGCGACTGGATCGAGAAGCCGGTTGGAACTGCCGTCAAAGGCTGCGACAAGTCGATCCGGATCACTTCGGCTCCACCTTGCACCGATCCGGTAACCGCCTCGATCGAGCCCTGCGCACCGGCCACCATGGACAACAGGGCCATTGCCAAGCCGACAACTCCCTCCCGCCAATGCGCCAGCGCCTCAAGTCCGGTGTAATTTTTCATTTTGTCCTCTCTTGCAGTTGCAGTGATGCTGTGCGTTCAATCCATTCACCCACAGCGTCCTGCACTATTTCCCGCAGGGCCACTTCCGTTTCGTTGATCTTCAGGACCCGGCCATAGTTTTGCCCCAGATAGTCGCCCGGCCGCACCTGGTAGAGCAGGTTGTTGACCTTCACCAGCGCCACCGGTTCACCGGCCCGTACCATGCTGCCGACCAGCGCCATTGCGTCCAGCGGGAAGGCCTCCAGTGGCTGCTTGCGCCGCGCCAGTTCGGGTGCGATCAGGGCCGCATTGGATGTTGCCTGCGACGAGTCACGATTGAGCGCCTGTGTCAGCTTGTCCTTGCTGAACGGCTCCACTATCGTCGCCTCCTTGTAGGCGACTGGCTTGAACACCTTGGGCTCGGGGATGGGTGCCACCTTGGGGCGGGTCTGGCCGCGTTGATCCGCCATCCATTTCTGCAGATTGTCGCCGTCTGATCCGCCGCAGGCACCGAGCAGACCTGCCGCGACCAGCGCCGATCCCAACCTGAATAAGCTCATGGCTTGGCCCCTTTTGCCTGCGTCGCCTTGCGCTGCGACGCCACTTCCTTGGAGTCCAGGTAGCGAAATGTCTTGGCCGTCGCGTCCATGGTCAAGGTCCCGTCGGCACGCGGAGCCATCGTGATGTTATTGAGTGTGACGATGCGCGACAGATTGGCAATGTCGGAGGCAAACGCCCCGATATCGTGGTAGCGGCCAGTGACACGCAGGGAAATCGGGAGCTCGGCATAATAATCCCGCACGAGAACCTGGCCAGGACGGAACAATTCAAACTGCAGGCTGCGCCCCAGGCCGGCCTGGTTGATGTCGGACAACAGGGCGTCCATTTCCGCCTTGCTCGGCAACTGCTTCTCCAGTTGCGTCACGTACTGCAGCACCTGTTCGCGCTGCTTCTTCAATACATCCAGATTCACCGCCTTGGCAAGTTTGACCTTGAAATCCTCACGCAACTTGACCTCTGTTGCGCGTTCGGCTTCGAGCTCAATCTCCGAATTGGTGAGCACTGCAAACCACAATCCCACCACGACCGCGACCACCATCAAAACAAATGCGGTGTAGCGAGGCACGGCCGGCCACATCGACGGGTCCCGCGGGTCCAAGCCGCGAAATTGGGCCGCCACCTTTTCCTGAAGTGCGGCGAAATCGAATTTTGAAGTTGCCATATCTATTCGCCTGTTACTTCTTCACTGGCGCCGATGCCGGATTGGCGGGCGGCGCGGCAGCCACGACCGCCGCACCACTGTCGCTCGAAGCCGGGGCCGATGCGGCCTTCTCCGCCTCACTGGCCCGCATCAATTGCACCCGCATGGTGAAATTCGATACCCGCTTGACATCACGTGGTGAAAGAGCCACCGAGCCCGAAACAATCTCCACCAATTCCGGGCGTGAAAACCACGGCGTATTTTTCGCAAGGTTGCGCAACAGTTCGGAGACGCGCTCGTTCGACTGGGCAACCCCCTGCAAGGTCACGTTCTGGTTCTCCTGCCGCATGTTCGCAATATAGACACCATCGGGCAATTGCCTGGCAAGTTCGGTCATCAGGTGCACCGGCACGTTGCGGTCAGACTGCAGGTCCTCCACCGCCTGCTGACGCGCGCGCAGTGCCGCAATCTCCGACTCCAGGCTGGCAATATCCTTGATCTGGTTTTCGAGGCGTTTGATCTCGCCTTGCAACACACGGTTTTGCGACTGCTGATCGGAGATACGGGCCTGGAACCAAAAATAAATGGCGCCGGAAATCAGCAGGCCGAGGACAAAGGCTGCACCCAGGGAGACGTTGAAAACGTCACGCCGGCGTTTTCGGGCGGCCTCGCGGTGCGGTAGCAGGTTGATCAGGATCACTGCGAAAACCTCCGCAGCGCCAGGCCGCATGAAGTCAGATAGGAGGGCGCTTCGCGCGTCATCTTCTTGAGCCGGACCGCGCCGCCGATTTCCATGCCGTCAAACGGGTTCACCAACCCGCAACTGAACGACGTGTGTTTCGTGACCGCCGCGGTCAGGCCCGGCAACGCAGCAGACCCGCCCGCCAGCATGATGTGATCCACCTTGTTGTGCGGCGTGCTGGTGAAGAAAAACTGCAGCGCGCGGCCAATCTCCTGCACCATGCTTTCAACAAATGGCCGCAACACACTGGCTTCGTAGTCGTCGGGCAACTCGCCACTGCGCTTCTTGCTTTCCGCCTCCTCCGGCGAAAACCCGTACTGGCGCACGATCAGCTGCGTCAGTTGTGCACCGCCAAACGCCTGGTCCCGGTCATACAGCACTTCATCGTCGCGGATGACTTGCATGCTGGTCGTCAGCGCCCCGACTTCAAACAGCGCAACAATCGTTCCAAGGCCCTTGTTTGGCAGGCTCTGGATCAGTCTCGAGGTAGCCAAGCGGGACGCGTAGGACTCAACGTCAACCACCATCGGCTTGAGGCCCGCCGCTTCTGCCAGACCTTGGATATCCTGAACCTTTTCGCGACGCGATGCAGCGATCAGCACATCCAGGTCGCCGACCGATGCGGCGCTTGGGCCAACGACACAGAAGTCGAGGCTCACTTCGTCCAACGGAAAGGGAATGTACTGGTTTGCTTCCGCCTCGACCTGCACTTCGAGTTCAAGGTCGGTCAAGCCACCCGGCAGGACAATACGTTTGGTGATGACGGCAGACGGCGGTAGAGCCATCGCGACATTCCTGGTCTTGGTACCGCTCTTTTTCACCAGCCGGCGCACCGCTTCGGCCACTTCGTCAAACTTTTCGACGTTGCCGTCGGTGATCCAGCCGCGCTCCAGCGGCTCGATGGCGCAACGCTCGAGCACCAGGTTGCCAGCCTTGTCGCGACCCAATTCCACTAGTTTGACACTGGACGAGCTGATGTCCAGTCCGAGCAAAGGCGCTGGCTGACCACTAAACAACGACCCCAATGAGATCAAGGCTGCCCCCTGAAACAGGCCGATCAGTGACCGGCGAAACTTAAGACTTCACTTGAATGCTATCAGTAAGCCCCTTGTCCCGCAAAGGAATTTTCAGTTTTCAGGCAATACAAACGTTGCCAAAAGCAGACGCTTACCCCTGACCGATCGTTACAGCTTGCTGCCAAAGCGGTACGACAATCAGGCAAAGACAACAATTGGTTCGTGTTTGAGCCTGCTCCAGGTTACGGCTCATTTTTATAATGGTGACAAGACCTCACCAAGATTCTATGCCCCCCATTCCTGCCACCGCTACCACTCGCGATAGCCCTGTCGAGGCCCGCCATTCGACTTGGCCCATGCTCCTGCTGCGAGCGCTGGCATGGACTGTGGCTCTGGCAACCGGGGCCGCGCTCAGCCTGGCCCTGGTCATTGGCATCGCGCTGGCCGTGGCGTTTCCAAACTTGCCCGACATCTCCGCCTTATCCGACTACCGACCGATTCTTCCGCTACGGGTATTTTCTTCCGACGGTGTCCTGCTCGGGGAGTTCGGTGAAGAACGCCGAAACCTGACGCCATTGCGCAACATCCCGAAAGTCATGACCAATGCCGTGTTGGCGGGAGAGGACGCGCGGTTTTATGAGCATGGTGGTGTCGATTACAAAGGCATGTTGCGCGCCGCGATGGCGAACCTGAGCAACACCAGGAGTCAAGGGGGTTCGACCATCACGATGCAGGTAGCCCGCAACGTGTACCTTTCATCGGAAAAGACCTATACGCGCAAGATTTACGAGGTCTTGCTGACCTTCAAACTGGAACATCTGCTTAGCAAGAACCAGATTCTCGAGATTTACATGAACCAGATTTTTCTGGGGCAGCGGGCTTACGGGTTCGCTGCGGCGAGCGAGGCCTACTTTGACAAGCCGTTGAAGGACATCACGGTTGCAGAAGCGGCGATGCTGGCCGGCCTGCCGAAGGCACCCGCGGCCAACAACCCGATACGCAATCCGAAACGTGCGCGCACCCGGCAGCTGTACATCATTGACCGCATGGCGGAGAACCGCTTCATTACTGACGAACAGGCCGAAATCGCAAAACAGGAACCGTTGCGCCTCAAGAGCAGCAGTGACAACATGCGCGTGCACGCCGAACATGTGGCCGAAACGGTACGCCAGCTGATGTTTGCCCAGTACGGCAATGCAACCTATACCCGCGGACTGAACGTGATCACCACCATCAAGGCGGCGGACCAGGACGCCGCCTACAAGGCCCTGCGCCGCGGCATCATGGACTTCGAGCGACGCCAGATCTACCGCGGCCCGGAAAAATTCATCGAACTTCCCGCCAACCAACAAGAAATGGACGACGCCATCGACGACGTGCTGGACGAGCATCCGGACAACGGTGACGTCATGTCGGCGGTCGTGCTGCAGGCCGACAGCAAGTCAATCCGCGCCGTGCGGCAAAGCGGCGAACTGGTCGAGATTACTGGCGAAGGGCTCAAACCGGCGCAGTCAGGCCTGCTGGAGAAGGCGCCCCCCAATATCCGGATACGTCGTGGCGCTGTCATACGCGTCAGCAAGACGGCCAAGAACACATGGGAGATCACGCAGTTGCCGGAAGTCGAGGGGGCTTTTGTGGCGATTGATCCGCGCGACGGCGCGGTGCGGGCGATGGTGGGCGGGTTCGACTTCGACAAGAACAAGTTCAACCGCGTGACCCAGGCGTGGCGCCAGCCTGGCTCCAGTTTCAAGCCCTTCATCTATTCAGCCGCCCTGGAAAAAGGATTCACGCCAACCACCGTCATCAACGATACGCCCTTGTTTTTCGACGCCGGGGTCACCGGTGGCCAACCATGGGAACCGAAGAACTACGACGGCAAGTTCGACGGCCCGATGAGCCTGCGCACCGGGCTGGCGAGGTCTAAAAACATGGTGTCGATCCGAATACTGCACGCCATTGGTCCGAACTATGCGCGCGACTGGGTGACACGCTTCGGGTTTGACGAGGACAAACATCCACCCTATCTGACCATGGCACTGGGCGCCGGGTCCGTCACGCCGATGCAGATGGCAACTGCCTACTCCGTGTTTGCCAATGGTGGCTACCGGGTCAACCCATGGCTGATCAGCAAGGTCAATGAGCAACTGGGCCGCACGCTGATGGAGGTCAAGCCAACGCCACCCGGTGAATTGACACGTGCAATCGACGCGCGCAATGCCTTCATCATGACCAACCTGCTGCAGGAAGTTACACGCTCCGGGACTGCGGCGCGGGCCCAGGGAACACTCAAACGCAGCGACGTGTATGGCAAGACCGGCACCACCAATGACTCCATGGATGCATGGTTTGCCGGCTTCCATCCAACGGTAGCCGCCGTGACCTGGATCGGGTACGACACACCACGGAAAATGGGCAACAGCGCGATGGAAACAGGCGGTGGCTTGAGCCTGCCGGTATGGATCGCCTACATGGAACATGCGCTCAAGGGCCTCGCCGTGACCCAGTATGCGGCCCCCGAGGGGGTGGTGAACAACGGTGGCGAGTGGTATTACGACGAGTATGCGCGCGGCGCCGGCGTTTCGAGCCTGGGTCTGGATGACAAACCCGGCGTCTCGGCGGGAACGGTGGACGGCCCGGTTGCGCCGGCCACCGAAGAAAAGCGCAGAATCCTCGATCTGTTTCGCAACTGATCAGTTGCCGAACACCAGGGCAAATCCTGATTGTTCGCTGGCACAGCGCGACAGCCGGTCGAAAAGTTCACCCTGCTGCTTGGTGTCGCGCCACTGGCTGCCGTCAAAGCGGTAGTGAAACCCGCCAGACCGCGCTGCCAACCATATCTCGTGTAACGGTCGCTGCAGGTTGACCACGATCTGGCTGCCATTGGAAAAGGCCAGCGTCACCATGCCGCCAGTGCGCTGGTTGTCGATATCCGCGTCGGTCTGCTCGTTGATGCGGTCACAACCGGCCTCGATGGCACCCAACGCCGCCTCCGCCTTGTCCATGAATTCCGGGTCGGTCATTACAATTTCATGATGTTGCGCATGTTCCAAATTCTAGTCAGAGTATTTCTCCTTGTTGGCGGCGTGGTGGGCGCCACCGCCTGCGGGCAAAAAGGCGGCCTGGTGATTCCAACCGAACCGGCCGCCGCACAACGCGCCAGCCTGCCGCAATCCCTTCGCCCCGGTGCCACCCCGGCACCTGCGAGAACGGCCTCCGCTGCCTTGCCAACGCCATGACCCACGCCAACTTGCCCGGTCACCCGCAGGTCGCCTATCGCGCCGGCGCGCTGTTCATGGAGGACGTCGCTCTCGACGCGCTCGCGCGGCAGTTTGGCACGCCGTTGTTTGCCTACTCGAAGGCCTCCATCTTGGCCGCCCTGGCCTCCTACCAGCGCGGACTGGCTGGCCGCGACGCGTTGGTCTGTTATGCCATGAAGGCGAATTCGTCCTTAGGGCTACTGCGTTTGCTGGCCGAGGCCGGTTGTGGCTTCGACATCGTTTCCGGCGGCGAACTGGACCGGGTGGTCGCCGCCGGCGGTGATCCTTCGCGGATCATCTTCTCAGGTGTCGGCAAGACGCGCCAGGAAATGCTTCGGGCGCTTCAGCTGGACATCGCGTGTTTCAATGTGGAGAGCGAAGCCGAGCTGGACGTCCTCAATGCAGTTGCCCTGGCTTGTGGCAAAACAGCGCGCATCAGCATTCGCGTCAATCCGAATATCGACCCGCAAACCCATCCCTATATCTCGACCGGACTCAAAGGCAACAAATTTGGTGTGGCGCACGAACATACGCTGCAGGCCTACCAACGGGCCGCCGCGATGCCCGGTTTGGAGGTCGTCGGCATCGATTGCCATATCGGCTCGCAGATCACGCAGGAAGGGCCCTACCTGGAGGCCATGGATCGTATGCTCGACCTGGTGCACGCCATCGAAGCCGCCGGGATCGCCATTCACCACCTGGACTTTGGCGGCGGCCTGGGCATCAACTACGGCGGTGAAACGCCACCGGCAGCGCACGAGCTGTGGCCCAAACTGCTCGCCAAGCTCGATGCGCGCGGTTTCGGTCAGCGCAGATTGCTGATTGAACCTGGCCGTTCACTGGTGGGCAACGCCGGCGTCTGCCTCACCGAGGTTCTGTATCTCAAACCCGGAGAACAGAAGAATTTCTGCATCATCGATGCAGCGATGAACGACTTGCCAAGGCCGGCCCTGTACCAGGCCTACCACGAGATCGTGCCAACCATGCCCGGCGACGCTGCGGCGGCGTTATGGGAGGTGGTAGGCCCGGTTTGCGAAAGCGGCGACTGGATCGGCCACGACCGCCTGCTGGCACTACGCCAGGGTGACACGCTGGCCGTGCTGTCGGCTGGTGCCTATTGCATGAGCATGGCGAGCAATTACAACTCCAGGGGGCGCTGCGCGGAAGTGCTGGTCGATGCTGACCATGTGCGCCTGATTCGCGTGCGCGAGTCCATAGACGACCAGATTCAGGCCGAACTGGCCGCCCTGGCGCAGCGCTCTTGACGCGTCGGCTTCGCCGTCACGCCGCTGCACCGGCGCGGCGACGGCGGCCAAGGTATTCGCGAACACGCCACCCCAGCAACAACGCAATGATGGCGGCGTAGACAAACACCTCCGCGAAGTCATTCTTGCCGGCGCGCATCCAGAAAAAATGCAGCAGCGCCAAGCCGGCGATGACATACACCAGGCGGTGCAGCAGCTGCCAGCGCCGTACACCAAGTGCCCGGATGGCGCGGTTGAACGAGGTCGCCGCCAACGCTGTCAACAGCAGCACGGCCGTAAAACCCACCAGGATGAAGGGGCGTTTGGCAATGTCACGCAGGATGTCGGCCACTTCGAGCCCCATGTCAAACCACGCGTAACTCGACAGGTGGACGACGGCATAGAAATAGACAAACAGACCCAGCATGCGCCGCAAACGCGCCAGCGCCGCAGTTCGGGTCAATACCCGCAGTGGTGTGACGGCCAGCACCAGGCACAAGGCGCGCAGGGTCCAGTCACCCGTCGACCGCACCAGTGCCTCGGCCGGATTGGCACCCAGCAAGTCGTTGGCGGCGGCAAAAACCAGCCAGGCGAAGGGCACAAGAGCCAGCACAAAAAGCACCGGCTTGGCCCAGGACCCCAGCACAAATGCTGCGGCTAAACCAGCTTTGCGCCCGGGTGCCCGCGCGTCGGGTTGCAGGTGCCTTTCGCTGTGCTCTCCGATCTCCACGGCAGACTAGAAAAGCTTGCGCAAATCCATACCCGCGTAGAGTTGGCCTACCTGCTGTTCGTAACCATTGAACATCAGCGTCTTGCGCTTCTTGGCCAACAAGCCATCTTCACCAATGCGCCGCTCAGTCGCCTGGCTCCAGCGCGGATGGTCCACCTCCGGGTTGACGTTGGAATAGAAACCGTATTCGCTGGCGGCGGCCTTGTTCCATGCGGTGGCTGGCTGCTTCTCGGTGAAACGAATCTTGACGATGCTCTTGCCACTCTTGAATCCGTACTTCCAGGGGACGACCAAACGCAGTGGCGCACCACTCTGGTTCGGTAACACCTCACCATACATGCCAAACGACAACAGGGTCAGGGGATGCATGGCCTCGTCCATGCGCAGACCTTCCACATAAGGCCATTCCAGCACGCGGGAGCCGACAAATGGCATGGTCTTGGGGTCGACCAGTGTCACGAATTCGACGAACTTCGCGTTGCCCAAGGGTTCGACCTTCTTGATCAGCTCCGACAGCGAGTAACCAACCCACGGGATGACCATGGACCAACCCTCGACGCAGCGCATGCGGTAAATGCGCTCTTCCTGTGCGCTGAGCTTCTGCAGGTCCTCGATGGCGAATTTCCCCGGCTTCTTGACCAGGCCCTCGATATCCACCGACCAGGGCGTGGTCTTCAGCGTGTGGGCATTTTTCGCCGGGTCACTCTTGTCCGTGCCGAACTCGTAGAAGTTGTTGTAGGTGGTGGCATCCTTGTAGTCGGTGAGCTTCTCCATGGTTGCCGCCCCGGCCACCGCCGAGCGCGCACCGGGCAATGCTGCCAGTCTCCCTGGGCGCGCGGTCTGCGCCGTGGCCTGGCGCGAGGCCCAGGTGGCAAGTGCTGCGCCAGCAACACCGCCGGCCAGACGCCGCAACATGTCGCGCCGCTGCAGATAAGTCTGCAGCGGGGTGATGGCGCTGGCAGGCGCGTGGTTGTAGCCATTGTCAGAAGTCTTGATGGGCATGTTGTGGTCCTCGGGAAACCTAAGGTCGGTCCAGATTGCCAATTCTTACCAACATTGCGACGGTCGCCGGGCGCACACAACAACAACCATGCTTGCTGGCGGGACTCACGGCCCAGACAGGCCCCACGCCTTCACCGGCAACGACCGCAAACGTTGCGCCGCACAGGCCCCAACCCATGCGCCAGCGCATCGGGCATCAGCGCAACCCGGCCATGTAGTCAGCGACGGCCCGGATCTCCCGATCATTCAGCTTAGCCGCC
>JANLVB010000566.1:0-7224 GCA_031363785.1 Betaproteobacteria bacterium | reverse complement strand
TCGTGGTGCATCAGCACCTCGTCGCCCCAGCGCTGCATCTGTGTTTCCACCAGGGCGATGTCCAGGCCCAGGCCAGGCGTCCACGGTGCGACGGTCTGCAGATTGGTCCAGCTCCTGTCTACTTTGAGCGCCATCAGCGTGGTGTGGTTGTAGGCGCATTCGAAGGCCGGGAACAGCCCCTGTGACTTCAATGCTGCTTCATTCAGGGCCATGGTCTCGGTGCCTCCGTATTGGGCCACCAGGCGGCGCCAGGCATCAAGGGTGCCGGGATGGACCATGGAGAACACCGCGTCGTGGGTCGGCGGAAAGCGGTCGCCGAATGTGCCACTGTAATACGGCGCGATGCGCCGCTCGACCGCTGTCACCAGAAAGGCGTCGACAACGCCGCCGCCGTCGTGGTTGGCTTCGGTGGCCGCGCAGCCGAAGCGCAGGGCGTCGGAATAACTGTCGAACAGCGCAATATGGTGCACCCAGTTGACGGCAGCCTGCAGGCGCAGGGACAGCGCCGTGATGATGCCATTGGTGCCGAAGGCATGGTGCACCTTCTGGATATCGGCACCCTGCAATTCAATCACCTTCGGAGCTTCTTCCAGGGTGACGACGCGGATCATGGTGACATTGCCGGGGTCCTTCAGTATGCCGTTGCGCACCGTACCCGCCCCGGCGTAACCCCCGGCGATGAAGCCGCCGATGGTGGCGATGTCGCGTGTGCTGGGGTACATCAGGATCTGCTGCCCTCCTGCCACCACCGGGCTGGTGCGCACGGCCCGCTCCAGGTCAGCGATCAGGATACCGGCTTCGCAAGTCACCTGGCCTGGCGCAATGTCGATTACCCGGTTCAGCCGCGTGATGTCCAGTACCACCCCGCCCTCCATCGGCACACACTGGCCGTAGTTGCCAGTGCCGCCGCCGCGAACGGTCAGTTTGAGCCGGTGTCTGGCACATGCGGCCGCCACCCGCAGCACCTCGGCTTCGGTGCATGGCATCACAACCGCCTCGCCTATCCGGTGGTCCAGCAACTCGGTGAGGATCGGGCTGTACCAGAAGTAGTCGCGCGACTTGGCCGCCAACACGGCGCGGTCGGTGCTGCTGGTGATTGGTGCGATGTCGTCGAGAAAATTTTGCAGTGGTGTCATGGTGGCCAGATCGGCTGGTTGGAGGTCAGGCAGTGATGGCCACCCCAGCGCGCAGCACCGTGCGCTGGCGTCCCGCCGCAGTGACCAGTTCGTAGGGGTTGCGCGCCGCCATCAACACCAGGTCGGCCGGGCAGCCGACGGCAATTTTGCCATCCCATGGCAGCGCCATGGCGCGCGCCGGTGCCGTCGTGATGCTGCCCAGCCAGGCATCGGCCGGGCTCAGGTGGGCTACTTGAACACCGAGGGCAAAACTCTCCAGCAGGTCGTAACTCCCGTACGGGAAAAAGCCGTCGGCGACGTTGTCAGTGGCCATGCACAGATTGACGCCGTGGCCTGCCGCCTCCTTGATGCGCGTGATGCCACGCTCGATGGGGGTGGTGTCCCAGGCGCCTTGCAAATACAGGTTGGTGGCCGGCAGGGCCACCAGGTGGATAGCTGCCTGCGCGCACAGCGCCAGCGTCTGGTTTGCCTCTGCCGCGCTCTGCATGCTGAGTGAACAGGCGTGGCCACAGGTGACCTTGCCCTGGTAGTTGTTGCGCAGTGTCAGCTTGGCAATATGGCGCAGGCCACTGGCATCGACGTCCAGCCCCTCATCGACATGGAAGTCGAGCTGCAGCGCGTATTGCCGTGCCAGTTCGAACAGCTGTTGCAGTTTGTGCTCCATGTTGGCATTGCGGTACACAAAGGCACCAAGGATGGCAACGTCTGCCGGGTGCGACGGATCGGCCCCGGCTGCCCCAGCATTGATGTTTGCCAGCGTTCGGGCGATCTGCTGGCCTGCCAGCGGATCGTCCAGCAGGTCAAGCGGCGTGAGCGATACACACTGCAGCGCCATGCGACCCTGCCATGCGGCACGCAGCGCTTTGAACACCGCCAGCGCGGGCGGTGTGTCCATGCTGCTCCAGTCGAGGTGGCTGCGCATGGCGCGCGTGCCATGGCGGTAGGCCTCTTCGATGGCGCGCTGCATACGCCGGCCAATGTCGGCTTCGCTCCAGCGGGAGCGGTGCGCAGCCATCAGGTCGATGGCGCGGAACAGGTCGCCGTCGGCCGCGCCAGTCTCGTGCACGACATAGGTCTTGTCGAGATGGACATGGATGTCAACCGGGCAGGGGACCAGCGTGCCACTGGCGGCTCGTTTGTTTTGCACCGCGCTGGGCCGGATGTGCAGCACATGGGCACCTGCTATGGTCAAGTCGAATAACACATGGGGTGAATCGAAGCCGCGCACGCAATGCGGGACCAGCACGCTGCTCAATACCATCGCCACCCCGCCATTGGTCGATCCATTGCCTCTCACGCTCTCAACGCTCGCTCTTGATTTCGCTTTCGTGCCACTTGCCCAGAACCAGGCGTGCAACCAGGGTGAACACCAGGTAGATCATGATGCCGGTGAGAGACACCAGCACCAGAGCGGCGAACATTTTCGGAATCTCGGTGCGAAAACTCGCCTCCAGAATGCGTGACGCCAGGCCGGTTTCCTTGCCAGCGGCGCCAGCCGTGAACTCGGCCACCACGGTGCCGATCAGGCTCAGGCCACCAGCGATCTTCAGGCCGGCGATGAAATACGGCATGGCTGACGGCACCAGCAGGTAACGCAGGGTTTGCCATGGGCTGGCGCGGTACAGCGTGAACAGGTCACGCAGGTTGTGGTCGGCGCTGCGCAGGCCAACCACGGTGTTGGCCAGGATGGGGAAAAACGCCACGATCCAGGCGCACAGCAATAACGCTGCGGTGGTGCTGTCGATGAAGATCAGTATCAGCGGGGCGATGGCCACGATGGGTGTTACCTGCAGCACGATGGCGAACGGGAACAGGCACAACTCAACCCATTTGTTGAGGGCAAACAGCACTGCGAGCAAGACCCCCCCTACGACGGCCAGTACCAGGGCGCCGAAGGTGATCTTCATGGTGAACAACCAGCTCGTCATCAGGGAGCCGAGGTTGTCCCACAAGGTTTTCAGCACCAGCGTGGGTGCCGGCAGGATGTAGTGCGGAATCTGGTTGACCCGCACCACCAGCTCCCAGGCCAGCAGCGCCAGCGCAAACACCACAAATGGCAGCAGGCGCTGCAACAGTGCCGCCACGCCCCCCGTACCACGGCGCGCGACGGGGGCAATTACGGCATCAGTGCCCTCAGCCATGTTCTTCTCCAGCCTGTTGCAGCGCCTGCGACACCTGCACGCAGAGTTGTGCATAACGCGCCGTGTTGCGAAAGCTGTCGCTGCGCGGGTAGGGCTCATCGATCGCGATTTCGGCCACCACCCGGCCCGGTCGCGCCGCCATGACGACGATGCGGTTGCTCAGGTAGACACTTTCGTACACGCTGTGGGTGACAAAGATGGTGGTGAACTGCTGGCTCTGCCACAGGGCCAGGGTGTCGTTGTTGAGTTTGAAACGTGTCATCTCATCCAGCGCGGCAAACGGCTCGTCCATCAGCAGCAGTCGCGGCTCGGTCACCATGGCGCGGGCAATCGACACCCGCATCTTCATGCCGCCCGACAACTCGCGTGGATAGACGCCGGCAAACTGGCTCAGACCGACCTTGTGCAAGGCCGCGTCGATGCGCGCGCGCGCCTGATCGCGCACTACGCCCTTGAGTTTGAGCGGCAACCAGACGTTGTCGAATACCTGGGCCCAGGGCATCAGGGTCGGCTCCTGGAACACAAACGAGATGTCCCGGGCATGGTCGGTCTGGGCATCGGCCCAGCGGATCTCGCCCGATGTCAGCGGCGAGAGGCCGGCGATCATGCGCAAGGCGGTGCTTTTGCCGCAGCCGGAGGGCCCCAGCAGGCTGACAAACTCGTGTGCGCCAATGCCCAGGTCCACCCCCTGCAATGCCAGGGTGCCGTTGTCATACCGCTTCTCGACCTGGCGTAACTCCAGCAGCCCAGTCACGGCAGAATCTTCGGGTGGGGGTTGAGTGTGGACAGCGGCAGAGCGCTGACCTCCTGCAGCAGCCGGGCCAGTTGCAGGCCGGCCGCATCAATCACGGCGCGGCCTTTGGCTGCAGTGGCGATGCTCGCGTCTCCGGCTGCCCCAAACGGGTTGTAGTCCTGCACCTGCCAGCCCAGTTTGGCGCTGCTTCCGTTGCCCAGCACCGGATACTGGCTGGCGCGCTGTTGCGCCGAGGTCTTGAAATGCTGCGCCTGCGCCATGTCCACATACTCCTCTCGCAGGGCCAGCATCATCGAGGTCTCCATGTCGCCAGCATGGATGCCAAAGCGGTGTTCCTCAGCGCTGAACTGCCCCAGCACTTCCTCACCCAGGGGCAAGGTGAACCAGTTGGTCGAAAACACGATCAGGTCGTACGCTGCGCGTAGATCACGCGCCACGATGTCCATCACGCTGACCTGCCCGCCGTGGCTGTTGAGCAAGACAAGCTTTTTGATGCCGGCGCGCGCGACACAGGCTCCGAGCTCCATCCAGACCGCCATCAGGGTTTGCGCCGACAGCGTCAAGGTGCCTGGATAACGGATATGTTCGTTGCTCTTGCCAACCTGCTGCGTCGGCATGAACAACACCGGCAGTTCGGCTGGCAGGTGGGGCAGTGCGGCATCGATCACGCCATGGATGAGGGTGGTGTCGACGCTGACCGGCAGATGCGGTCCATGTTGCTCGATGGCGGCGACCGGTAATACCGCCACCGCATGTTCGATCTGCGCACTGGCAGCCAATTGGCCGAAGTGGCGTGAGCTCAGATCGGCCCAGAATTTGGAGGGAAGAGGCATGGGCCAATGGTAAGGCCAACTGCGGACTTGTTCAGTGCTTCCCCGGCACCTCGCCTGTCAGGTGGTGCGGGCTTGCGACAGCACCCGCAACAGGGTGCGGTTCACATCGGCGATATCAATGTCGTTGCTGGCGCACAGCTCGGGGATGGCGTGCATGGCAGGATACTCCAGCGCTGTCGCAATCTGCAGGTAGGCGGCGTACGGGCCACTGTTGCTGAGCACCGCACCCAGCACCCGCTGCGACACCGGGATGCGCTGCATGGCGCTGCCCAGCGGTTCACCCGCCAGCAGATCGATCTGCGACAACAGCCCGCACAACACGACTTCGCGCCGCAGGCTGTCCTGGTCGCCGGCGTCCAGCAGTTGTTCCATGAGCTGCGAGCGCAGCACCATGGCCTGGCGGGCCGGTTGCAGGTTGCCGTCCTCCGAGGCGCTGGTCAGCTGGTCCATGAGCCAATGGCGCAGCGTTGACAGGCCGTGAATCATCAACCCATGGCGCAGCGATTCGATGTCGCTGCGCAAGCCAAAGCGGGCTGAGTTCGCAAAACGCAGAAAGCGGTAGGCCAGCAGGGGCTCGCAGGCCAGCAGGTGTTCGATGCGGTCGATCGACAGGTCACGGTCCACCGCACCGATGAGGCGCAGCAAATCCGGTTTGGCGGGTTCTATCGCGCGCTCCCGGTAGCCGTGCAACACGTCTTCGATCGGCCAGCCTGCCACTCCCCAGGCGCCGGCGTGGTCCAGGCAGTGCTCGGCCAGGGCAAGGCTGCCAATGCCCTCGTAAATCTGGTCTTCCATGATCGGCTTGTTGCGCCGGGAAGCCTGGGTGCTCGCGCTGCCGCCAGTGGCATGACGTGCCTCGTGCAGGGCCAGCAGGGCCTCGCCAGCTGTCATGGCCATCATGCTGCGCAAGAAACAGGCTTGCATGTCGGCCGCCAAACGCTCGCCGGGTTCACCGCGCCATAACATCGGCACCTGGCGCCGCGCGGCCGCCTGCACCTGCGCCGTGAGATCGTCCTGCAAGGCGAGCTGCGACGCCTGTACCACCAGCCATGGTCCGTCGGCAGGCGCATGCTGCAGCAGGTCGGCCAGCAGGGGCATGGACTGCACACTCAGAATCAGGCGTGCCGAGTCCCCGGTCCAGGTCTGGGCCAGCACATCGAGCAGATGGCGTGCGTCCACCGGTGCCTGCGTATCGGATAACACGAACAGCTGCACCGCGGCAACACGGCGCTGCCGCTGCCACACCCATTGGTAACCCAGCGTCAGATGGCCGAGAACCGAAGCCGACATGGGGTTAATTTATATAGTTGAACAGCGACAGCCGCTGGATCTGCGCGTACGACTGCAGGGCCGCCTGGTAGCCGGTCTGGAACTTGTTGAAGTCGGATATGCCCTTGGCCACATCCAGGTCCTGCGCACGCGAGCGTTCGCCTTCCAGGGCATGGGTGTTTTTTTCCTGCGCGCTGGTGATGCTGTCGGCGCGGTTCAGCCAATCGCCAGCCTGGCTGCGCGCTGCATGCAGGCGGTCCAGGCTGGTGTCCATCTGCTCCAGCGCCCGGGTGACGGTCTGGGTCAGCAGGTGGCTGCCGCTGGAGTTGCCGATACCCGCAATGGCCTCGTCCAGCACCTGGAAGATATTTGTCTGGATGCTCGGCGTCACGTCCACTGCATCGCCGTTGCCCGGCTTGCCGCGCACCTCGATCGACAGGCCGTCGAACTGTATCGGTGCCCCTTCGACGTAGGGCTGCGCAGTGGTGACTGTGGTCGACGTGGTGTTATCGACCACCTCGTAGCTGGTGACGCCAGCCAGCACCGTGAAGGAAATGCGGTAGTTGTCTGCGGTCAGTGCGGCAGGCGACACGACGACCCCGGCATTGGTCCACGCCGTGCCGGTATTGCCGGGGTCCAGCGCGACGTCGAAGCTGCCGTTGCCGCTTGCCACGTTCATCCAGATGGCCTGGCCATCCATGGCCCCGGGCAGCGCCGTGGTGGTGGCCGCACGCTGGCCACCGCTGGCCTGGTACAACACACCGGATGGCAGATCGGCAAATGGTGCGCCCGAGCTGCCCAGGCCACCGAACAGCGGCACCGCGTTGGCGTCGGTGCGATTCGCCACCGCCAGCAGCTGGTCGCGTAGATCGGCCATGTGCTGGGCCACGGCCGCCCGGTCTTTCGCCGAATAAGCGGCATTGCTGGCGCTGATGGCGAGTTCGCGTACACCTTGCACCAGGGATACCGCCTCCCCGAGTGAGGTCTCGGCAGTGGCGAGTGCGCTGCGTTGTGCCTCCAGCGCGCGCTGGTCGACTTCGATGCGGCTCAGCCGGACGCGGGCGCGTTCCGCCTGGGCGGCGGCGGTCGGG
>JANLVB010000539.1:0-11442 GCA_031363785.1 Betaproteobacteria bacterium | reverse complement strand
AGGGCTTGCTGCCCGGATGTCCTGCAAAGCGCTTTTTGACCAGCGCAATCACCTCGCGCGTGACGGCATCGGGCGCAAAAGTGGTACGCGCCGGCACCTCGCCCGGTCCGCTGGCTGCAAAGGATTCGCGGTTGTCCTGGTCGAAATTCCACTGCGCGCCGAGGGGCTTGTCGCCCTGCATCAACACGCCATGGCGCTTGCGTTGCTCGCGGTAGAAGTACTCCATGCGCAAGGATTTGCGGCCATTGATATGCGCGGCAAACTCGCTTACGGTGCAGAAGAAGTGGCGGTCTTCACAGATGTCCAGTGGCAGGCCGTTGGCTGCAGCCACGGCTTTGATCGCCTGCAACACGCGCCAGTCGCCCGGCGCCGTCAACACAAGCCGCGCAGGCTCCCGGCCAGCCGGTTTTCGCAACAAACCAGACGGTGACGCGTGTGCCGGTGTTGTGGCGGAAATGTTGTTGCCCGCGACACCCAGGCTTTGCGATTTCTGCTTGTCATGGACACGATGATACAGATTTATAGTTCATTTACGGTTCATATTTGAAAATATGATCAATAATAATGGTTTAAAACGATTCAAAACAGATTCAATAATGGAAAACATGGGTACCAAAAAGCTGCAAAAACCGTCCAACGCGGTTTTGCCCGAGGTGGTGGAGGCATCACACCGCAGCGGCGCGGTGGCACGCATGCTGCGCATGCCAGTCGCAACATTGCGCGTCTGGGAGCGCCGTTATGGTCTGACCCAGCCTGCACTGTCACCAGCGGGCCAGCGTCGGTATTCAGCCGACGATGTGCGCCGACTGGCCTGGCTCAAGCAGTTGACAGACCTTGGGCACGCCATCGGCAGCCTGGCAGGGTTGGACATGGTGCAGCTACAACGTGTGGCGTCCACCCACGCGCAGGCGCTGGCAACCACAAAGAAAGACACCCGAATGGAGTCCGCTACGCAACCGCCGGTGCGCTCTTGGCGGGTTGCTGTGATCGGCGCCGCACTGGGCAGGCGATTGCAGCGACCCGCTTTGTTGCGCCGCCTTCATGGGGCAGTGGTGTTGTCGGGGCCGTTCGACAACGCTGCGCAGGCTGGCGCCGCATTGCGGGCCTCAGACGTCGACGCCGTGTTGGTGCAGGAACCCCAGTTGCAGCCAAACCGGCTGGAGGCCATCGATGCTGCCGCGCCGTCCTTGGCGGGGGTGCCGAAAGCGGTGTTGTACAGTTTTGCCACCGACGCGGTGTGCGAAGCTCTGGCGTCGTCCGGTACGGCCTTGCTGCGCGAACCGCAGCCCGATGCGGTATTGGCGCAGTGGCTGTCCACCCTTTCTACGACAACGACGACCGTGGTGCAACAGGCGGGAGCGGGTAAAACCTTGCCTGTTACCGAGTCAACACCACCGCGGCGCTGGGACGACGCCGCCCTGGTCGATTTCGCGGGCCGGTCGTCGACGATCGCCTGCGAGTGCCCGCGCCATCTGGCCGAGCTGCTGCTGCAACTGGCCCACTTCGAGGCCTACAGCGCCGAGTGCGAGCACCGTACCGTGGGTGACGCCGAGATCCACGCTTATTTAAGGGAGGAGGCCTCCGCCGCGCGGGCCCGCTTCGAGGCGGCGCTCGAGCATGTGGCTTTGCACGAAGGCCTGCTGCTGCCTGCATCGCCGCGGCACGAGGTCCCGGCTGCGACGCCACGGTCGCGACGGGCGAAGTCCTTCGCGTCCACCGACCCACGCCGGGGCCCCTGAGGTGCTGCTGGAAACCTCGGTCAAAGAGGCCGGCAACCAGGCCTTCCAGATCCTGGCGGGTTACAACGCGCCGTTCACGCCCTGGTTCTTGCGGCGCAACGAGATCTGGTTGGCATTGCGGTGATCGCGAATATGACCCCGCTGCCGACTTTTGACTGACCCATCATCACGGACCGCCATTGCGCAGCCAGCAATGGTTCCAGGGGCGCCGCGCTGGGTCACTGGAAATCGGCAGGCTGGGTCAATCTGACGTTGGCGTCAACAGCCTACCCCCAAAACACTACGGCTCTGCCGCTCAACACCCTGGGCGAGGCCAAGTTGTGCCCAGGCTCGGCAGCCTTGGAGAAGCTGAACGCGTCGAGGCGGTAGGGCAGCTCAGGAAGTAAACCATTTTTCCATAAAGCTGGTTTTATGGTAAATTGATTTCCATGAAAACGACTTTAGATTTGCCCGACGAATTGTTTCGTGCCGTGAAGCTGCGTGCAGTGGCCCAAGGGCGCACCATGCGGGATGTTGTGGCCGATTTTTTACGCCAGGGATTGGGGCAAAGTCCGGCTGCGGCGACCACGGCGCAGTCCGTCAGTGATCGGGTGGCTTTGGCGGCAGACGGCCTGCCGCTGATCCGATGCCGGCCAGATGCAAGCGCTCGCCAGGCGTCGCTACAAGACTTGCTGGCGCTTGAACAGCAGGCTTTGACGGCCTTGGACATGGCGCCGCAACTGAGACAAAGCTGATACATGCCCGCCAGCCTGTTTGACACCAACCTGTGGTTGGCGGCAGTGTTTCAGTCGCATCCCTTCCATAACCAAGCCTCCAGCGCCTTGAGAGCGGCTACCTCCCGGACGCCAGCGGTGTTTTGCAGGTCGACGCAACAGAGTTTTCTTCGCCTCTTGATCACACCAGCGCTCCAGGCCGCGTATGGGGCAGAAAGCTTGACCAACAGCGACGCATGGGTGGCGCTGGATGCCCTGCTTGCCATGCAGCAAGTGCAGACCCGAGAAGAACCCCCCGGCCTGATACCTCTGTGGCGCAGTTTGACAGAGCGCGATTCAGCCTCGCCCAAAATCTGGATGGATGCCTATTTGGCCGCGTTCGCCATTGCTGGCGGCCTGCGTTTGGCTACGCTGGATCGCGACTTCAAACAGTTTGAAAAGCGTGGGCTGGCGCTGGATTTGCTAGCCGTCTGAGGCCAGAGTCTTCTCCGGCATTGCACAAATAGCTGTTAAAAAGCTATTCAATAAATAGCAATTCGCGGGCCCGCTTGCGCGCCACGATGAACACCCGGATGTCCTTGCCACGGGTTCCGTGGCGCTCGACCGAGAGGATATCCAAGCCCCGCCGCTCCATGGCCGACTGCAGCCCGCGCGCGTTGAAACACAACACGTGCGGCGCCCGGCCGATGGCGCGCATCAGCGGCAGTGCGAGCTTGGGGATCAGTGGGTTCATCTCGCCGATACAAGGGGTCTTGGAGATTAACAGGCCACCGGGCCGCAGGGCCTGCACCGCCAGGTTCAGCGCGTGGTCGAGGTCGCTGACCAAGTGCAGCAGGTTGAAGGCGGTGACCACGTCGTGGACTGCCTGCCCGAACACCGGCGCGTCGGCGTCCGCCAGCGCGAAGTTCAATTGCGGTACTGGTTGGGCTGCCAGCCGTTCGTCGGCGATGGCGATCATTTCTGCAGAAACATCGGTTGCCAGCATGCGCCGGCAAAAGGGCGCCAGGCGCAGCGCGGTGGTGCCGGTGCCGCAGCCGAGCTCCAGCACATCGTGCCCGGGCGTCAACAGGCCCTGTACACGCCGCAGTGTGGCCTCGTAGCCCGCCATGTCGGCGATCGGGTCGGCAGCGTACTTGCGCGCGATGCGATCCCAGAAAGCCGCCTTGCCAGCGAGCGGCGCAGAAGCCTGGGGAAGTGGCGGGCTTGGCGAGTGTGGAGCAATGGAGGAGTACGGCATGGGATGGGCAAAAAAGATCAGAAGAAGGTGACACCTGGATGTTATCCATGCATCGCATCGCCGGGAATTGCGGTAAATTGCACAGGACATATACGTTTACGCATGGATAAGCTCGATTGGAACCAACTGAAGGCGTTTCTGGAAACCGCCGAAACCGGCTCCTTGTCGGCCGCCGCCCGTAAGCTGGGTCTGACCCAGCCGACGCTGAGCCGGCAAGTGGCGGCCATAGAGCGGCAGATGCGCGTGACCTTGTTCGAGCGCGTCGGCAAGGCCATGGTGCTGACCTCGACCGGGCTGGACCTGCTGGAGCACGCGCGCGCCATGGGGGCCGGTGCCGAGGCCCTCGGCCTGGCGGCCACCGGCCGCTCACAGGCCGTGGGCGGCGTGGTTTCGGTGTCGGCCAGCGACGCTGTGGCCACCCATCTGCTGCCCCCGCTGGTGCGCCTGCTACGCGAACAGGAGCCGGGAATTGCGATCGAGGTCATCGCCTCCAATGCGCTGAGCGACCTGCTGCGCCGCGAGGCCGATATTGCCATCCGCCACGTCAAGCCGGAGCAGCCAGAACTGATCGCGCGGCTGGTCCGCGAGGCGTATGCCGGTTTCTATGCCTCCGAACACTGGGTGCAGCTGAACGGTCACCCGCGCAGCGCAGCTGAAGCGGCCTACCTGCCGTTTGTCGGGTCCGATCGGTCCGGCCAGTTCCTGGCGTATCTGCGCCAGCACGGCCTGCCCGTGAGTGAGGCGAACTTCAGCTGTTACGCCGACCATTCGGTCGCCCACTGGGCCCTGGTGCGCGCGGGCATGGGAATCGGCGCGATGATGGACGAGATTGCCCGCGACACCCCGGGCATCGTGCGCGTGCTCGACGATGTGCCACCCGTGCGTTTCCCGATCTGGCTGGTCACCCACCGCGAACTGCGTACCGCGCGGCGGATCCGGGTGGTGTTCGAAGCGTTGGCCAAAGGGCTGCAGACCGGATCCTGACTGGGCTCGTTGTCTCAACTTTCCCGTGCCCGCGCCGCGGCGCGCGGCTCAGTCCGCGGCGAAGCAGTAGAACAAACCCGCGCCGCCGGTGCGCGTGAGCGCCTGCTGGCTGCAGCCAACCGTGTTGTGTGAGGAGTTCCACGACACCGCCCAGGCTTCAGCGGCCAGGCCGGCTCGGTCGTGGTGGCCGGTCATAGCGGAGCCCTCGCCGCTCTTGCGCCATTCGCCGCAGGTCATCTCGGGCATGCCCGGCGCCGAGGAAAACCCGGTGCCGTCGCTGCGTGATCCGGTCAGGATGTCGTGCATGTTGGGTGAGTCGACGCGGCCCTTGACCATCACGCCGCGTTCGTCGAGCGCAGTTGCCTTGGTCAGGTTGTTAGCGCCATGCAGATGCTCGACATTGCTGGCGATCAGCTCGCCCTTGGCATTGAACCATGGGCCTTTGCCGATGCGGTCACGCGCGTTCACCACGGGCGTGGTGCTGGTCCACCCGGTGCTGAGGTAGGCGCGCCAGGAACGCGCGCCGGACCCGGCCGACGTAGCCAGCTTCTGGCAATGCGCATCCGCGCCCGTCAGGCCGCCGAGGTCGGCGCCGTTGCCGGGCCCCGCGCTCGTGACAAAAAATCCCATCGGCCCCGTGGTCGGCGTGCTGGCGCAGGACACCAGCATGGCAGCCGCAGCGGCTGCAGTAAGGGACAAAACAACAATCCGGGTGCTTCGGTACATTGGCAATCTCCTCGTAGTAGTGGAGACGATCTGGAAATTTGGACCGCCTGCGCGCGAGTATCGCATCGCCCCGGCTGCGCCAAATGCGCCACCCGGTCGACCACGCCGAAAACGCCGGCAACGCCGCCTGCAAACCAGCGCTCACCCGACCGGGAGGGCGCATTGCGCTGGTGCCGCAGTCCACTACGCGCGCCATCGACCCGAGCAGACCACGCTGTACCGCCTGGTTCAGCAGCACGCCCAGAGTTTCTTCGCTCAAACCGAAGAGACCACCGGTGCCAGGCGCCCTGGATACTACGACCTGCCTGAATTGGCAAAGCCCTGCAATTCCAGACACAGCGTCCAACACCGTCAATTGAGACCGCGGCAGCAACCTGCGGAAATCAGTGTCGAAGGTGACCAAATGCTCGCCCGATTGCAGCGTTGCCGCAGCCAGCCATGCGTCCGGCAAGTGGTTGCCTGCGAGTTGCTTGTCCAAGCAAAGTTGGCGCAGCGTTGGCCATTCAGGGCCCAGATTTGCCATGGACACCCCGGGCTGGGCCAACAGGGCATCGACAAACGAAATCGCGTCGTCAATACCTGCGGGCGTCTTGAATATCTTCGGGCTCGTGACCAGGCGCAGGAGACTGGCTACGACCATTGGCATCAACGTGAATGATGTACCCGCGGCAGCCATGGCCAGAGCCTGCGCCAACCAAGTTCTGGACGCCGCGTGGTGCGGGTGGTCGCTACGAGATGCCGCTACCAGCAGATTGACATCAGGCGTCATCGTTCAACGCGGCCAGCAGCGCCTTGTTGCTGAGGGGGTTCACGTCGGCCACCAGACCGCCCCGGCCCTTGAGCACCGGGATGCGCGACTTGGGCACCCTTGGCGGTTTGGCTGCACTGCGCAAGCGCAGTTGCAAGCCTTCTTCAATCAAGCGTGTGAGGCTTGTGCGTTGCTGCACCGCAAGCACCTTGGCATTGGCCAGCAACTGGTCATTGATGTCGAGGGTCGTCTTCATGGAACGGTCGTACAGATTTCTGTATGATAAGGCAACCCCGGCCTTGGCCTTCCTGCACAGGGCCAACCTATGCCGGACTGGCTGGTGCCCAGACCCGCGCCGCGACCGCCGGGTGATCCGAGAGCCGCCCCGACACTGCTGGCCTGCGCCGGGCTGCCCAGGCCGGTCACCGCGTCAGAAAAAAATTCCTGGTTGATGGTGATGAAGTGTTTCAGGTGTTTGGGCACCTCAATGCCGCTCTCGGCCAGCTTCGCCTTCTGCTCGGGGTCGAATGCGGCCAACACTGCGCGATTGAGCTGGTCGATGATGGCGCGCGGTGTCTTGGCCGGGGCCAGCAAGGCCATCCAGGCTGAAAGGTTCAGGTCGGCAATGCCACTTTCCGCCATCGTCGGCACCTGCGGAAACACCGGGGAACGGGTTGGACTCATCACCCCCAGTGCGTGCAGCTTGCCGGATTGGACGTGGGGTACCGCTTCAGGCATGACCGCGAACATGACGTCCACTGTGCCCGCGATGGTGTCGTTGATCGCCAATGCGCCGCCCCGGTAGGGAACATGCAGCAGCTTCGTTTGCGTACGCGATTCGAACATGAGCCCACCGAGATGCTGCGGACTGCCATCCCCGGAAGAGGCATAGGTGATTTTGCCGGGCTCTGCCTTGGCAGCCGCCAGCAGTGCCGCCACGGTCGGGTACTTCTGCTTGTTTTTCACAATCAGCACCATGGGCTGATTGACCAGGCGCGAGATCGGCATGAAATCTGCCTCGGGGTCATAAGGCAGGGTCTTGAAGATACTTTTGTTGGTGGTCAGGAACGAGGCTGGTGAAACGGTGAGCGTGTAGCCATCTGCCGGAGATTTGGCGACAAATGGCATGCCAATCTGGCCCGAGCCACCGGCGCGGTTGTCAATCACGAAGGGTTGCCCCAAGGCCGCGCTCAGCTTTTGGCCCAGAACGCGGGCAATCATGTCGACGCTCCCGCCCGCCGGCAGGGCGACGATGAGTTTGACAGGCTGGTCGGGGTATTTGGCCTGCGTCTGGGCTTGTGCTTGACCGGTGATGGACAGGGTTGGTGCAACAGCCAGCACCAATGCAGTGCGTCGAATGAACATGTCTGGACTCCGTTTGTTGATGAGGTACTGAAAAATGCGGCTCGGAACCCTGATCGGCACGACTGCAAGGCGGCGGGTCTTGCCTATCAAGCAATAAGTGGGCCGAGTCATGTTCATCACCCACCTGGCGCTGGCCAGCGATCGCGTGCAGACCGAACGCGGCCGGTCAGGTGGTGCTCAACCTCAAAACGCCGTTTCAGTGGAGACCAGCTTGTACCCAAGTTATGTCGAAACTATGGCCGCCTGGCGCGACGAGACCACGTACCTGGTGATGAGCCCGCTGGCGTTAGAACCCCTTGTGGTCACTTCGCAGTGCCTGTTTGTTCCCCTTTTTGTTACCCTCGCATTCACACCACCGTTACGGAACCACCATGGCCAATACAGCAAGCAAACCCGCCGGCAAGACGGCAAACAGGGCGGCAGGCAAGACTCCAGCGACCAAGTCAGCCTCCCGCCGCCTTGTCAGCAAGCCGTGCGACAAGGCCTACTCCACGCTGAACATCGCGGTCAAGGGTCGCGTCGCCACCATTACCCTCAATCGCCCCGAGCGCCTCAACGCCATCAATGACGAGATGCCCGGCGAGATCCGTCAGGCGGTGGAGGGGGCGAATGCAGATGATCGCGTGCACGTGATCGTGTTGCGCGGTGCCGGCAACGCCTTTTGTGCCGGCTACGACTTGAAGCACTACGCCGAAGGCGACCCGACCAACATCATTACCCAGCCGATGCCGTGGGATCCGATGATCGACTACAAATTCATGAAGCAGAACACCGAAGACTTCATGAGCCTGTGGCGCTCCTACAAACCGACCATTGCGCGGGTGCACGGCTATGCCGCGGCGGGCGGCAGTGACATTGCCACCTGCTGCGATTTCATCGTGATGGAAGACAAGGCGCGTATCGGTTACATGCCGGTGCGCATCTGGGGCTGCCCGTCACCTGCCATGTGGGTGTATCGCATCGGTGCGATGCGCGCCAAGCGCATGATGCTCACAGGCGATTTGATTGACGGCAAACAGGCCTTCAAGTGGGGCCTCGCCACCGAAGTGGCGCCGTTGGCGAAGCTTGATGCTACGGTGCAAAAGCTGGCCGACCGGATTGCCGGCGTGCCGAAAAACCAGCTGATGATGTTGAAGCTTACGATTAACCAGGCAATCGACGCCATGGGCCTGGAGCAGACGCAGATGTTCGCCAATGTGTTTGACGGCATCACGCGCCATTCGCCCGAAGGCCTGTGGTTCAAGCGCTACGCCGAAACCTACGGCTTTCCCGCAGCAGTGGAATGGCGTGATAGCGGCAGGCCGTTGCCCGAACCGGGGCCTGGCAATCTGGGCGATGCGTTCATGGTGCCGCCGGCTGAGGGTGCGCGTTCGCAGTGGTCTCGTGATGTGAGCGGCAAACGTGGCGACAAGGCCAGCGGCAAGAAAAAATCGGGAAAAAAGAAGTAGTCGTGGTTACCCGCGGCTCGGTAACTGCGCCACCGTGTGGCCCTGGATCGACAACTCGCCATCCTGGTTGTTGCCAATGAGGGCGAACTCCACCAGTTTCTGGCCGTCTTTCTCGTACTTCTTGGTGATACTGCCGTCAATGTAAAGCGTGTCGCCCTCGGGGTTGTGGCGGCGAATCTGGGTGTAGAGCTTGCGTATCTCACCATCGTCGCCGATCCAGTTGGTCACCGCGTGCGAGAGCCAGGATGCACGCTCCGGGCCGTATTCGTAGGCGCCGGGCGCGCCCACCTTGAGCGCGAACTCCACTTCCCAGTGCACGCGCTCGGGGCTATCGGGAACGCCAAAGCGGTTCTTGATGCCGATGTTTGGGTGCTTGGCGATCATCTTGTAGGCCAGCTTGTGGGCGCGGATGTACAGGCTGCCCCAACCCTGCGTGTAGCAGATGAAGCCGGCGATGGTCATCGGCCCCTACACGATGGTGGGCAGTTTGTCGCCTTCGTTCACGTCTTCCCAGTAGCGCGGCACCTTACCGCGAATCTCTTTATCGCATTGCCTTCGGCCCGCGCGCTGGCCTGAAGGTGCTGCCAGTGCAGGGCGCCATGCCCAGAGAGAAGGAATTCAAGCAAACGCTGTGCGCTGATATCGACGGGTTCAGCCTGCACGCAGCCGTGTGCTGCGGCGCCGACGACCGGCAGACGCTTGAGCAACTGTGCCGCTACATCACCCGGCCGGCCTTGGCCAATGATCGAGTTCGACCTGCAGCACTGCCCGAACTGCGGTGGCGAGCTCAAGATCATCGCGGCGTTCCTGGATATGGTGCGTTTGAAAACGCTATCCTCAGAGCCGATCTGATCTCCATGCTGGCGCACGGCGCGGCAACGCGCAATATGTCGCCGCGCGAGTACCTGGGCAACCTGATGCTGCTCATCGTGGGCGGCAACGACACCACGCGCAATTCCATGACCGGCGGCCTGCTTGCATTGCATGAGCATCCGCAGGAGTTTGCCAAGCTGCGGGCGAACCCGGCCCTGGTGGAGAGCATGGTGCCCGAAATCATCCGCTGGCAGACGCCGTTGGCGCACAGGCGCTGCGGCGAAGCCCACAGGGCGAAGGCATCCTGTTGCCGCCGGGTCAGACCATCCGGGCCAGCGCGTGCATCGCACCGGCAACTTCTTCCTCGCTGTTGTAGAAGTGCGGGGCCACGCGGATCAGTGGGCCGCGCGCCGACACGACAAAGCCCGCCTCCGCCATCTTGCGCTCCAGACCCGCGGAGTCGTTCACACGGATGGCCGTGTTGGAGCCCTTGCGCCGCGGATCGCGCGGACTCGCGATCGGCAGGCCCAGGCTCTCGGCGGTGTCGAGTGCAACCCTGGAGAGGTTCTCGATGTGCGCCTCGATCCGGTCGACACCCACGCGCTCGAGCAGCTCCATGCCGGCCCCGGCGGCCGCAGCACTGATGTAGGGCGGTGTTCCGGTATCGAAACGACGTGCGCCGTCGGCATAGTCCAGCAGGCGGATGTCGAACGCAAACGGATTGACGCGGCCGAACCAGCCGGTGTTGGCCGGCCGCAACTGCTGCGCGATGTCGCGCCGCACATACATGAAGGCAATCCCCGGGCAACCGAGCAGGTACTTCTGACCGCCACACACCAGGATGTCGACGCCATCGCGCACCACGTCGATAACCATTGCGCCCATGGACTGGTAGGCATCGACAAGAAACAGTGCATCCTGCGCGTGCGCCAGCGCCGCGATGGCAGCGATGTCCTGTTTGAACCCGTTGGAATACGAGACCTGCGACACCGACACCAGACGCGTATTCGCATCGATTGCCCGGGCGTACTGCTCCAGAGTGATTTCGCCACCCGCGTCGGGCGTCACGAACTTCACCACCGCGCCGCGCTCCTGCTGTGCCAGCCAGACATGGCCCAGCGACGGGAAATCGATCTCACCGAGCACGATGCCGTTTTTCCCGGGAACGTAGGACAGGCAGTTGCCGACGGACGAAGCCAGATCGGACACACAGGACATGACCGCGATGTCCTGCGCGTCGGCGTGAATCAGGCGCGCGAACGCTGTCCGGGCCGCCTCCAGCACCACTGCCCAGCCGCCCCAGTCCATGCCACGCTCGCGCCATGAATCCAGGTAGCGCGTTATGGCGTCGGAGACCGGCTGGCTCAGCGCGCTCTGCGAGCAACTGGAGAGCTGGGCCTTGCTGGTCAGCAGTGGAAACAGATCGCGTTCGGCTTGGAAGGGGTGGGGCATGGGAGTTTCCGGAGGGCGCCTAGCCGTTCAGGTGGCAGGCAGAAATATGCGTGGCGGAGACGGCTTTCATGCTGCCCGGCCCGCACACGATGCTCGGAATACCGGCCTGCTGGAAGAAACCGGCCTCGGTGCCATAGGACACCTTGGCCGACGGGCGCGGCCGCAACAGCGACTGCGCCAGTTGCGCGATGCTGCTTTGACGCCGCGCGGCGTGAGC
>JANLVB010000503.1:0-2139 GCA_031363785.1 Betaproteobacteria bacterium | reverse complement strand
CATCACGCCAAAACCCCCCTGCTCGTTGTTGCAAATAGGCTCTGACGCGCGCCAATGACCGGCAATCTGCGCAGCATCGTTGCGATGCTCATTGCGGTCGCGCGGTTTTCGCTGATGGACGCCGTGCTCAAACTGCTCGTGGGCAGTAACCCTGCCATGCAGGTGGCAGCCTTGCGCGGCCACTCGGCTTTGCCGCTGGTCTGCCTGGATGTGTTGTGGCGGCGCGAGGCGCACCTGCTGTGGCGCATCCGCTGGCCACTGCACCTGCTGCGCGGTGGCATGGGTATTGCGATGTTGACCCTGTTCACCTATGCCCTCAAGGAACTGGGCCTGGCCGAGGCCTACACCATATTCTTCATTGCGCCCCTGCTCATCACCATGCTGGCAATCCCGGTGCTGAAAGAAAAGGTGGCGCTGCGACATTGGCTGGCAATCCTGGTCGGCCTGGGCGGCGTAGTGATCGCCATGCGGCCGGATGGCACGACTTTTTTTTCCACCGGCGCCCTGGCGGTATTGGTCGCGGCAGCGATGTATGCCGTTGCGGCGATTGTGGGCCGTGTCCTGACCCGCACCGACCCGGCGGTAACCCTGGTGTTCTGGACCACCGCGATGTGGGGTGTTGGCGCCGGTGTGCTGGCATCCTGGAACTGGGTTGCCCTGGATCCCGCCCATTGGCCGGCGATTGCAGCGCTGGCGGTCACCGGTTTCCTCGGGCAGGTGGCCATTACCGAGGCGTTTCGTTATGGCAATGCGTCGGCGGTGGCGCCGTTCGAATATTCCGCGCTGGCCTGGGGTATTGGTCTGGACTGGTTCATCTGGCACACCACACCGGACGCCCCGACCTTGGTGGGTGGTGCCATCATCATCGCCAGCGGCATCTACCTGATCCGCAAGGAGCAGGTGCGCGAGCCGACGCTGCCGCCTTGAGTGGCGAGGCGACTGGTTTGGCTTTGTGTGAAATTCCATGAAATCGACCTGCGGTAGTCGGCCATCGGGAATAGTTCGGTCGGAAAATGCGAACGACTCGAATAGACTGATTGCTGTCGGTCACACGGCATTTTTGTAAGTCGGGTATGCCGCGATAGCCGACATTTGACTCCTTGAATTGACTGCTCCACAGCTGACCTTCAACCGCACTGGCTCGGAGACTACCGCGAAGCGGTTTCGTCCTCCAGTCCTTCAGATTCACTAAGCGCTAAAACACCAATGACAGCTCCCGCCCGCTTGGTGGCACCGCCTCAAGCTGTGTCGTGAATCCGAGCAGATTCTCCAGAGTTCGGCTCGGATTGTGTGAACAGCTTTTCCCGCAAGGTCAGTGGCTCCACAGCTGGGTGGATGTGCCCGGGAAAGCACTGCCATCGTTATCGGTAGCTGAAAATTATTCGACGACGCAGTCCTGACCCGCAGCATCTTGCGAATTGCCCGCGGCACTCTGGCTTGGTGCAGTACTTTGTGCGGTACTGGCAGCAGGCTTGTTCGCATCGCCTTTGCTGGCGTCTGGCTTGGTCGCCTCGGGCTTGCTTGCATCGGGCTTGGCCTCCGGCTTGGGGGCATCCGCAGGGCCGCCGGTCGGAGCGCTCTGCTGCTGTTCCTGTTGTTGAATCTTTTTCTTCTCATCGAGCTTCGGGATCACGGCCGGTGGGGTGAACCCAATGCCGGGGTCACGCG
This sequence comes from Betaproteobacteria bacterium, assembly GCA_031363785.1. Lineage (GTDB taxonomy): Bacteria > Pseudomonadota > Gammaproteobacteria > Burkholderiales > Burkholderiaceae_C > CAISIP01. The sequence goes on along the minus strand of JANLVB010000503.1, from coordinate 471 downwards.
GCAAGATGATGGGCGGGAGAATGGGGGGCACAAACGCTACCTGGCCGGATGACACCAGCTGATTGCCCGCCGTATTCGCCGCCTGCACCGCACCACTCTTGACCGCCACATAGGTGCCGTCTGGCAGCGTGCCACAGTCGGCCTGACACACGCGCAAGTCGAACTGCGTGCCCCGAATGCCAATGGTGGAGGTCGCTGTTCTCAACCTGTAGGCGTCTTGATTGCCGCGTTTGCTGATAAGACCGGTAACAGTGCGCAGACCGCCGCGCAACACGGAGAAGACAAAACTGTCACTCTCAGGCTTGGTCGGCTCAAAGCTATAGGCTTCAATTTTTAGCTCCGCCTTCGGGCGCAGCACCATCTCGCCGCCATCGGTCATCTCGATGCGGGCATAACCCCCGGCACCGGTAGTAACGGTGTCGCCCTGGTTGACCTTGACACCCGCCGCGCCGGGCAAGGTTCGGCCATCGG
>JANLVB010000499.1:0-2886 GCA_031363785.1 Betaproteobacteria bacterium | reverse complement strand
CTCAATGTGGCGCGTATCGGCGCGGTATTGGCCGGTTTGCCGAATACCGTCGGCGGCATCACGGTGAACCGCTTTTGCGCCTCCGGCATCAGTGCGATCCAGATGGCGGCGGACCGGATACGGGTGGGCGAGGCCGACGTGATGATTGCCGCTGGCACCGAGAGCATGAGCATGGTGCCGATGATGGGTAATTCCCCCTCCCTGTCGCCCATGATGTTCAACAACGACGAGAACGTCGGCATCGCCTACGGCATGGGTTTGACGGCGGAAAAGGTGGCCAACCAGTGGAAGGTCTCGCGCACGGCACAGGACGAGTTCGCTGTGCAGTCACACGCCAGGGCGCTGGCTGCCATGAAGGCCGGTGATTTCACGGCCGAGATGACGCCGGTCGAGGTGACCGAGCGCAACGCCAATCTGGAGACGGGCGAGGTGACTGCCACCTCGCGCACGGTCAGCCTGGATGAAGGCGCGCGCAGCGACACCTCGATGGAGGGCCTGGGCCGGCTGCGTGCCGTGTTTGCAGCGCGCGGGTCGGTGACCGCGGGCAACAGCTCGCAGACCTCGGACGGCGCCGGTGCCCTGATCCTGGCCAGCGAGAAAGCGGTCACGCAGTTCGCTCTGACGCCGTTGGCGCGTTTTGTGAGTTTTGCCAGCAAGGGCGTGCCGCCGCACATCATGGGCATCGGCCCGATAGAGGCCATCCCCGCTGCACTGCGGTTTGCCGGGCTGAAACAGGACGACATCGACTGGTTCGAGCTCAACGAAGCCTTTGCCGCGCAGTCGCTGGCCGTCATCAACACGCTGGGGCTGGATGTCGCCAAGGTGAATCCGATGGGCGGCGCGATTGCACTGGGACATCCGCTGGGTGCCACCGGTGCGATCCGCGCGGCTACCGTGATCCATGCCCTGCAGCGCAAGAAGTTGCGTTATGGCATGGTCACCATGTGTGTCGGCATGGGGCAGGGCGCGGCTGGCATCTTCGAGCGGGTTTGAACGCCGATGGCTGAAGCGGCGCACGTGTTGGACCGACCACCGAGGCCACTGGCGACCAGATTCCAGGTCGTCTGCTACAAGGAGCGACGCATGGTGCTATTCAACGAGTGCTTGCTGCGCGTGCAACAGTGCCGCAGTCCCGCTGATCCCGTTTGCCATCACAAGGACCATCATGACAACACGAACCGTTGACTTCTATTTCGATTACGGCAGCCCAGCCGCCTGGCTGGCCTACACCCAATTGCCAAAACTGGTGGCTGACACCGGCGCGACGGTGGCCATGAAGCCCATGCTGCTGGGGTGGCGTGTTCCAGGCCACCGGCAACCGCGCGCCTATCAGCGTGCCGCTCAAGGGCAGCTACCTGTTCCAGGATTTCGCCAGGTTTGCCAAACGTTATGGCGTGCCCCTGGTGATGAATCCGCATTTTCCGGTCAACACCGTGACCCTGATGCGCGGCGATGTGGCCCTGGCGATGCGTGCCGACACGCAATTGGCGCGGTACCGCGACGCCGTGTTTCGTGCCGTATGGGTGACGCAGCACAACATGGCTGACCCAGCCACCGTTGCTGCGGTGCTCGGCGCCGCCGGTCTGGATGCACCAGCAATTCTTGCCATGACCGCCGAGCAGGCAGTCAAGGACGAGCTCAAGGCGCTGACGCAGGCGGCGGTGGAGCGGGGCGTTTTCGGCGCGCCGACCTTCTTTGTTGGTGACCAGATGTTCTGGGGCCAGGACCGGCTCGATTTTGTACGTGAAGCCTTGCTCACACAACCGGGATAAACACCATGAGCGACATTCTTTGCCATACCGAGGCGGGCGTCACCACCATCACCCTGAACCGTGTCGAGCGGAAAAACGCGATCACGGGGGCGATGTACGCGGCCATGGCAGATGCGCTGGACGGCGCCGCCGCCGACCCGGGTGTGCGCGCCGTGGTGCTGCAGGGCCATGCCACCGTGTTCAGCGCCGGTAACGACATCGGGGACTTCCTGAACAATCCCCCGACCGCTGGCGACTCCCCGGTGAACCGTTTCCTGCGGGCCATCAGCAGCTTCCCCAAGCCCCTGGTGGCAGCCGTGTGCGGGCCGGCAGTGGGTGTGGGCACGACCATGCTGATGCATTGTGATCTGGTCTACGCCGGCGACAACGCAGCCTTCTCGATGCCCTTTGTCAACCTCGGCCTGTGCCCGGAGGCAGCGTCGAGCTTGCTGGTGCCGCAGATGATGGGTTACCACCGGGCCGCCGAAGCGCTGTTGCTGGGTGAACCCTTCATGGCGGAGGCCGCACTCGAAGTCGGGCTGGTGAACCGCATCGTGCCGCCGATGGAGGCCAATGCCATTGCGCAGGCACAAGCCCGAAAGCTGGCGGCCAAACCTGTCACCTCCCTGATGGAGACCAAGCGGCTGATGAAAAAGGGCCAGGCTGCCCTGGTGGCGCAACAAATGTCCGACGAGGGCGCGAGTTTCGCCCGCATGCTGGTGGAGCCGGCAGCGCGGGAGGCTTTTTCCGCCTTCATGGAAAAGCGCAAACCGGACTTTTCCCGGGCTTGAGCATCCTGCGACAGAGCCACCGGTCTGCATACCGCATTTGAATCCGAGGCCGCGCCATGAACCAAGCCCATGAGTGAAGCCCCCGCGCCCGTCAGCTTCACCGAAGCCCTGCGCTTCTGGCTCAAGCTCGGCTTCATCAGCTTCGGCGGCCCGGCCGGGCAGATCGCCATCATGCACAGCGAACTGGTCGAGCGCCGCCGCTGGATCAGCGAGCAGCGCTTCTTGCACGCGCTGAACTACTGCATGCTGCTGCCTGGGCCTGAGGCCCAACAGCTGGCCACCTACATCGGCTGGCTGATGCACCGCACCTGGGGCGGCATCGTGGCCGGCGTGCTGTTTGTGCT
>JANLVB010000459.1:0-3958 GCA_031363785.1 Betaproteobacteria bacterium | reverse complement strand
CCAGTTCGCCGAAGGTGTTGGCGTTACCAAGGCTCCGGCTAAAAGGCGCATCCTGCAATTGGCAAAGTCATTGCCAACCATCGCGCGCGAACTCCAATCTACCCCTGGGTTCAGCTTTGCCAGAAATGCGGTGGTTGAACGGGTCATTGCCTTGATTGAACAGCGCTGCGCCCTGACGATTCGGCGGCTTACCTGCGCCAATGCTGAAAATGACGCGGACGCCGAACCATCTGCGTGAAACGCCTGAGGGCCGCGGGTTCGATTGCGTACTTTCAATAGTCGTTTGGTGCGGGGTGCTGCCCCACCACCATACCCTGCGCTAACGGCCGCGATTGACAGCCAAGCAGAAGTGACTCCGATTGTCTGTGGTAATTCCCCTGGCGTTCAGATGCACTGCAGCCAGGTTCCAGCAATGTGCAGACGACCGCCTGCAGAGGCAATGCGGGACCGTGGTGTTATTCTTCGCGGCCTGCCCCTCCGGACGAAATCGGGCGGCACGCCCCCATGAAGGTGATCACCTCCCCCCTGCTGCTGCGGCTTTTCCCCTTCCTGCGCTGGTTCCCGCTGCCGCCCGGGGCGCTGCGCGCCGATCTCGTCGCCGGCGTGACGGTCAGCCTGGTGCTGGTTCCGCAGTCCATGGCCTACGCGCAGCTGGCCGGCCTGCCGCCGTATTACGGTCTGTACGCGGCCTTCCTGCCGGTGCTAGTCGGCGCCTTCCTGCCGGTGCTAGTCGGCGCCCTCTGGGGTTCTTCCAACCAGCTCGCCACCGGGCCGGTGGCCATGGTCTCGATCCTCACCGGTTCAACCCTGGTGCAGTTCGCCGCACCTGGCGCCGAACAATACATCGTGCTCGCCGTGGCGCTGGCGTTCATGGTCGGTGCAATGCAGCTGGCGCTGGGTGTGCTGCGCCTGGGCGCGATCGTGAGCTTTCTTTCGCATCCCGTCATCGTCGGCTTCACCAATGCCGCAGCCATCATCATCGGCCTGTCGCAGCTCAACAAGCTGCTCGGCGTCTCGGTTGGCCGCTCGGACAGTTTTCTCGCCGACATCTGGGGCGTTCTGCAACAGGCCGGAGACATCCACCCGCCGACGTTGTTGCTGGGGCTGGCCGCATTCGCCCTGATGTACACGCTGCGCAAGCGCTGGCCGAAGCTTCCAGGGGTGCTGATCGCGGTGGCGCTCGCCACCCTCGTGAGCTGGGCGACCGGTTTCGAGCGCAATCTGGAAATGACGGCGGCCGATATCGCGGACACTGACGCGCGTGTATTTGCGACTGAGCACGCATCGACAACACGCGCGATCGCCGCGCTGGAGCAGCGCATCGACGCCCAGACGAGCGCGATCAAGACTGCCGCTGCGGACGCAAAACCGGACACCCTGCACCGTCTCAGCCTCGACTACCAGATGAAGGCGCTGCGCGTGGAGCTGCGTGCGCTGGAGTCCGAGAACCGATTGCGACTGCAGGCGCTGCGACGATTCCAGTTTGTGCAGGCAGGCGAACCGGCGCGGCTGCACTCCGCCAAGACGCCGCCGCCGGGCAGCAGCGCCGACGCCGTGCGCTGGCGCGTTCAGCGCGTGGTGGGGGAGCGGCTGCTGCTTGCTGGCGGGGGCGAAGTTGTGGGGCGTGTGCCCGAAGGACTGCCGGCGGTGCGTTTGCCGCCGATCACCCTCGAGACCTTGAGCCTGCTGCTGTCATCTGCGCTCGTGATCACGCTGGTCGCCTTCATGGAGGCGATCTCGATCGCCAAGGCGATGGCAACCCGCACGCGGCAACGCATCGACCCGAACCAGGAGCTGATCGGCCAGGGGCTCGCCAACCTGGTCGGCAGCATGACCCAGTGTTACCCCGCCAGCGGATCGTTCTCGCGCTCGGCGGTCAACCTCTCGGCCGGCGCGGTCACGGGCATGTCATCGGTGTTTACCGTGGTCGTGGTGTTGATCACACTGCTGTTCCTCACGCCGCTGCTCTACCACCTGCCGCAGTCCGTGCTGGCGGCCGTGATCATGCTGGCGGTGGTGGGGCTGATCGACTTCGGCGCGATCCGGCACGCCTGGCAGGCGCAGCGCCACGATGGCATTGCGGCAGTGGTGACATTCGTCGCAACCCTGGCGGCCGCGCCGCATCTCGACGTCGGCATCCTGATCGGGGGCGCCCTCGCGCTGCTGCTCTACCTCTATCGGACCATGGCGCCACGGGTGGCGATCCTCGGCCGGCATGCCGACGGCACGCTGCGCGACGCCGCGCTGCACGGCCTGCCCACGAGCGAGCGGGTGGTGATCATCCGGTTTGACGGCCAGCTCTACTTCGCCAACGTGCCCTACTTCGAGGACGCCGTCCTGGATGCCGCCGCGAACCATCCGCAGGCCAGGTTCGTGCTCGTGGTGGGCGACGGCATCAACGAGATCGACGCTTCGGGCGAGGAGGTGTTACGCCACCTCCAGAGTCGTCTTGCCGAATCCGGCATCACCATGGTGTTCTCCGGTCTGAAAAAACAGGTGCTGGACGTGATGCGTGCCACCGGTCTGGAGGCTGCAATCGGCGAGCGGCAGATGTTCCGCACCGAAGACATGGCGCTTGCGGCCATCCGGGATCGCCTGGCCACGGACGGCATCACACTCGAAGCCTTCCTTTTGCCCGGAAGGCGGGAGGTATAGGCATCCTGCATTGCTGGCTGTTGGGTCAGTGCGAATGACCCCATGACGCCGTGTGTACGCAAGAAGTGCTCGACTGACATCGACGTATTTGCGAAAACGACAGTCGCAATTGGAGCTTCAACGCCCCGCAGGCTGAATACACTTTGCCCGGTTGCCGACCATCGGCATGGGTGTGCGCGGTTTTGGCACACTCGCCACACGTCATCCAATTTCCCCAGGAGCAAGCGCCAATGGCCAAATTCCCCGAGCGAGCCAGAGTCGTCATCATTGGCCAGGGCGGCATCGTGGGTGCCTCGGTGGTGCACCACCTTATAGAGCGCGGTTGGGACAACATCGTGGGCATCGACAAATCCGGCATTCCCACTGATGTGGGCTCCACCGCACACGCGTCCGACTTCTGCTTCAACACGATGCACGATCCGTTGACGATCTTCACCACCAAGTACAGCATCGATTTCTACGAGAAGATGGGGCGTTATGACCGCATCGGCGGCCTGGAAGTGGCGCGCGTCGGAGACGACGAGCGCATGCAGGAGCTGCAGCGCCGCGTGGCTTCGGGCAAGGCCTTTGGCAACCGGGTGGAGATGATCACTGCGGCCGAGGCCAAGGCCCGGTTCCCGCTGCTGGAAGAAAACATGATCCAGGGCGCCCTGTGGGATCCGGACGCGGGTCTGGTCAAGCCGCGTTCACAAATGGTGGCCGGCGAACTGGTGGACGCCGCCGTGGCCACTGGCCGGCTGCTGTCGTTTGCCAACACGGCGTGTACCGGGCTGCGCATCGAGCGCGGCCGCATCCAGGGCGTGGAAACCACCAAGGGCTTCATTGCCGCCGACTACGTGGTGGTGTGCGCCGGCTTGTGGGGGCGTCTGATCGCGGGCATGGCCGGTGAAGACCTGCCCATCATGCCGGTGGACCACCCGCTCACTTTTTTCAAACCCTATCTTTAATTCGCCGGCACCGGCAAGGACATCGGTTACCCGCTGCTGCGGTATCAGGGCAACTCGGCCTACCTGCGCGACACCGGAGACCCGAAAACGCCCGAGGGCGGCCAGATCGAATGGGGATATTACGAAGAGAAGAACCCGCGCATGTGCCACCCGCGCGACCTGCTCGAAAAAGAGCAGGCCAGGTTGTCGCCGTCGCAGCGCGACCTGGAGCTGGAGCAGATCATGGCGCCGCTGGAGCGGGCTATCGAACTCACGCCCATCCTGGCCGAACTTGGATATGACGACAAGTATTCCTTCAACGGCCTGCTGCAGGTCACCACCGATGGCAACCCCTCGATCGGTGAATCGTCCAAGGT
>JANLVB010000458.1:0-3619 GCA_031363785.1 Betaproteobacteria bacterium | reverse complement strand
CGAACACAGCCAGTGGCTGAGCATGATGCTGCCGAGGTTGCAGTTAATGCGCGAGTTCCTGCGCGAGGACGGCAGCATCTGGGTGACCATCGACGACAACGAGGGGCATTACCTCAAGGTGTTGATGGATGAGGTGTTTGGACGCGGCAACTTTGTCGCAAACGTCATTTGGCAAAAGAAGTACGCCGTGGCGAACGACCACAAAACCATCGCGCCAATGCACGACCACGTTCTGGTTTATCGGCGATCTGCAAGCTGGCAGCGCAACTTGTTGGCCCGTACGGCTGAAAAGGACAGGCAGTACAAATACGAGGACGACAAGGGCATCTTCCGATCCAGCGACTACACCTGTGCGAAAACTGCAGAGGAGCGCCCGAATCTCTACTACGCCATTCTTCAACCGAACACAGGTACAGAAATCTGGCCCAGCCGCACGCGTGTTTGGGCGTATTCCGAAGAGGAGCACCAACGCCACGTGCGCGAATCGTTCATCTACTGGGGCAAAGACGGGAAGGGCAAAACGCCCTCGTTCAAGCGCTACTTGCATCTGCTGCGCAACGATGGCGTGGTTCCGCAAACTTGGTGGACGCATGATTTCGCAGGCCACACGGACGGCTCGCGAAAGGAAGTGCGCGATGTGTTGGGCAGCACATCGCTCGTGAACGACTTCATCACACCCAAGCCTGAGCTGCTGATCTCGCGTGTGATCGAGGTGGCCAGCAACCCCGGCGACCTCATCCTCGACTCCTTCCTCGGCAGCGGCACCACCGCTGCCGTTGCCCACAAGATGGGCCGACGCTGGATCGGCATCGAGATGGGCGCGCATGCCGCCACGCACTGCCTGCCGCGCCTGCAAAAGGTGCTGGCCGGCGAGCAGGGCGGCATCAGCGCGGCCGTGGGCTGGCAGGGCGGCGGCGGGTTCAACTTTGCGCGCCTGTCCGAGCCGGTGTTCAGCGCCGATGGCCGCATCAACCCCCAGGTGCGTTTTGCGTCGCTGGCGGCCTTTGTGTGGCAGCAGGAAGCACGCTGCGCCTACCTGCCCCCGGTGGCCGGCGCCGTGCCCGGCACGCCGTTGATTGGTGTGTTTCAAGGCACCGGCCTCTACCTGCTCTACAACGGCATCCTGGGTGACCGCCGGCCCGAGAGCGGCAACGTGCTCACCCTGGCCGTGCTGCAGGCGCTCAAAGCCATCATTGGCGACCTTGGCCCGCACACCGGCCCCAAGGTGGTTTACGGTGAAGCCTGCCGTTTGGGCAGCGCACGCCTGACGGCCGAGAACCTGGTGTTCCGGCAAATCCCTTACGAGTTGGCGGCGCGGTGACCGGGCATGAACGCCGCCGATCTGCAGCGCCTGCTCATTGAGCGCTTCCCCACCGAGAACGAGCGCCACGAATGGAAGGGCTGGCGCAGCCTCAGGCACAACGTTTCGGGCAGCAAGGGTGAAGACCTGATTTCTTATGTGTCGGCCCTGGCCAATATGGACGGCGGCTGCATCGTCATGGGGGTGGAAGACGCCACGCTGGTGCCCGCCGGCATGGCTGACACCGGCGACTGCACGCCGCAGAACCTGCCCCTCCGCCTGCTGGGCCGCTGCGCCAACCTGTTGTCGCTGCACCTGCATGTTGAAGAACTGCGGGCCGCCGATACCGGGGCGGTGGTGTGGGTGCTGCATGTGCCGCGCCATGCCCCGCGCCGGCCCGTCTATGCCCACGACCGGGCCTGGCAGCGTGACCACGACAAGCTGGTGCCGCTGCGTGACGACCGGTTGGCCGCCATCCTCGGCGAAGCGCTGATCGGCGAGGACTGGTCTGCCAGCGTGGTACCGACGGCCACGCTGGCCGATCTGGACGCACCTGCGCTGGCCTTGGCGCGCCGGCCATTTGCCGGCAAACATGCCCAGGAGCGCTGGGTCGGTGAGGTGGCGCGCTGGAGCGACGCGACCTTTCTCGACAAAGCCCGCCTCACCGCCCATGGTGGCGTGACGCGCACGGCACTGCTGCTGCTGGGCCGTGCCGACAGTGCCGCTCGGCTGCTGAGCCCGCACCCCGCTGAGATCGTTTGGAAGCTGCCGCAAGAGCGTTTGGTGAAGCCTTTCGGGCCGCCGTTTCTGCTGGCCACCAGTGAGGTGATGGCGCGCATCCGCAACCCCGTCATCAAGCTCTTCCCTGACTCGCAATTGATCCCCGTGCAAGTGCCGCGCTACCACAGCCAATTGGTGCTGGAGGCGCTGCACAATTGCATTGCCCACCAGGATTACAGCCGTGGCGAGCGCATCGTGGTGGAAGAGTGGCCGGCACGGCTGCGGCTGGTCAATGCCGGGGCCTTCATCGATGGTCGGCCGGAAGACTATTTCGAAGGGCATCGCACGCCGCGCCTGTATCGCAACCCCTGGCTGGCAGCGGCCATGGACCAGATCGGCATGATTGACAAGGCCGGCTTCGGCATCAGCGACATGGTGCAGATCCAGCGCAGGCGCTTTTTGCCGCTGCCGGACTATGCGGGCTCCGATGCCACGCAGACCGTGTTCAACGTGCTCGGCCAGGCCCTGAGCCTCGACTACAGCCGGCTGCTGATGGCGCAGCCCGACCTGGATCTGGCGACGGTGTTGTTGCTGGATCTGCTTCAAAAAGGGCATGTGCTTTCTGTAGAACAGCGCCGCAGCTTGCGCCAGCGCGGTTTGGCGGAGGGGCGAGGTGATCGCACCACCATTTCAGCCGGCGTGGCTGCGGCCACTGGGCGTGAGGCCGAATATGTGGACGCCAGCGGCCTGGACAGTGCGCACTTTCGCGCCCTGGTCGGGCGGCTGCTGGCCTTGGGCCCACAGCCGCGCGCCAAGATCAACCGGCTGCTGCTGGACAAGCTGCCGGCCCTCATCGTCGGTGACGCCCGGCGCCGGGCTTACGTCAAGGCCTTGCTGCAAGACATGGTGCGCCGCAGCGAGATCGAGAACGTGGGTGGCGCCACCAAGGCCGCCCGTTGGGCGCTGGTGCGCCGCTGACGCGCCGAAGCAAGCCGCCAATGCTTCTGCCGAACATGCCACGCTGCGCCAATAAACGACACAAAGCGTTGATTTACATGGAGTTTTTTTCCGCCAATCGTTGTTGTGGTCGCCAATCGTGCCAATCGGCCGGCTGGCCTGACCGGACTCGCCCGGCCAGTTTTGTCTGACATTTGACGCCCCCATGCCCACCTTCACCCTCAAGACTTACCAGACCCAGGCACTGGCCAGCCTGGCGCGATTTCTCGGGGCTGCCTTGAATACCGGCTCGCTGGCGGCAGCCTGGGCCCAAGAGATGCAACGCCAGGCCCCCACGCCGGCTGCGGGCGAGCGCGTGCAGAGCATTCCCTATCGAGGCCAGCCCTTTGGCGATACGCCTTGTGTTTGCCTGCGCATCCCCACTGGCGGCGGCAAAACCCTGCTGGCTGCGCAGGCCATCCCGCTGATGGCGCGCCTGTGGGCGCAGGTGGACTTTCCGCTGGCGCTGTGGCTGGTGCCGTCCACCACCATCCGCGACCAGACCCTGCAGGCCCTGCGCCAACCCGGCCACCCGTATCGGCAGGCCCTGGAGGCGGCCTACGGCCAGGCCCTGATGGTGCTGGACCTTGACGCCGCACCCAC
>JANLVB010000453.1:0-1672 GCA_031363785.1 Betaproteobacteria bacterium | reverse complement strand
TGGTCGTACGCCTCATCGTCGATGTCTGCCGTCGGCCAGCGACACCGGAACGCGTCATTCGGCATGCTTAGGATCATTTGGAATCAGGTTGCGTGAAGCGGGACAGGTAACCGAAGATGTCTGCGCTGTTGGTGTGAAAGATATGCGGGCCGTAGGGGTGGACGAGGACCCCGTCGTCGTCGTAGCAGTCATAGGCATTGCCGCCGATGTGTGGTCGCTTGTCCACCAGCAGCACCTTGCAGTTCAGCTCGTTGGCAAGTCGTTCGGCGAGGACGCTGCCCGCAAAGCCTGCGCCGACGATCAGATAATCGAATCCCTTTTGCGTGGGATCGGTAAGGGATGCTGCCTGAATGAGGCTCTCGCTGCGCTTGTCCATTACGTCCTCGGTCATTCAGCGTATGGGGATGGCCCGCCCGCAAGGTCATCCGGGCCATCTGGGCCGTCTGGGCTCAGACCTGCGGCGGATAGATTTCTTGAGCGCCGATGCTTGCGTCGATGCCCGGCATCGTCTGTGCGTTACCGAACGGCGTCGAAGGGGTTCCCGAGGATGATGAGTCCGAGCTGGAATGCGCCGTAACTCTTCGCACGACAGCGTCACCTGCAGGATGCTCGCGCAACACCCTGCCAAAGCTCACGTTTGAGCTTTATCCTGGCGCGGTTCGGAGACCCGGATCACCGTCACCGAACAATGCGCCTCGGCCACCACCTGCGCCGAGGTCGACCCCAGATAGCGGCGTGTCATCGAATGGCCGCGTGCGCCCAGCAAGATGTGACTGACGTAATTTGCCGTGGCATATTCAATGATGGCCGGCCCCGGATCAGGCCCCTCCAGAATGGCAAAGCTCAACCGGTCTTCAGGCAGATCGATGGCCACGGCCCAGGCCCTCAGCGCCACAAGCCGCACCACATGCAGGTTATTACCCGCATCATCGGTGGTCTGGTCGATCCCTATGCGCGTGGTCTTCAGGACGTTGACACAAACAATCCGGGCATCCGGCTGCGTGATCAACATCCGCTGGACCGAGCCAAGAAGAATCTCCGCCAACCGCTCGCCCTCGGGCGCCAGGTCTACCGCCACGCAGATGATCGGCACCGAAGCAAGCTGTGCCGCCACCGAATCCGGCGCCGCGAACCGGCGGACTTTGCGCATCACGCGCCAGCGGTCGAATACCGTCAGCAGACTGTCCTGCCGGATCTTCATCGCCCGCGCTGTAAGCTGGACCTGCAGCGGATGCGCCAGATCAAACGCCATTTGAGCAGCCGTCTGGTAGCGGCGCTTCGGGTCCACCTCCAGCGCGCGCAGGATGATCTCCTGCAACCACTCTGGCACTTCGGGCCGCAAGGCGCGTGGCGGTATCGGGTCGCGCCACAGGCGCTTGCGCACCCCTTTCAATTTTCCTGATTCGAAACGAACCTAAGCCTAGATCATCCAGTGAGCTACCAAACCCGTAGGCTTGCGTCATCCCACCAAGGAGTTGCCACCATGGCCCACAACCCGATCCAGTTCCAGCAAGGAATGTCGCTGCCCGAATTCCTACAGTCCTTCGGCAGCGAGTCTGCCTGCTGCGAGGCCGTACTGCGCGCACGCTGGCCGGGTGGTTTCGTTTGCCCGCGTTGCGGCGCCAGCGCCCATTGCATGCTCTTCAGCCTTGGCCGGCCGCTGTTTCAATGC
>JANLVB010000443.1:0-3072 GCA_031363785.1 Betaproteobacteria bacterium | reverse complement strand
CAGGCACAAGATAGGCGCCAATTTGCATCACCAGCAAGCCAACGCCCAGGCTGAACCAGAGCGAAGCGTGCGTGTTCCACGCGAAAATCCGGCTGGAGGCTGCCAGGGGAGTCAATGCCTCGTTACCAGACGTTTGCGTTTTGGATAGGGTTGTCATCAGGTGCGTTCCAGTGTTGATCGATTGTTTCTCACGTCGGGGGCGAGCTTGGCGTTAATCAGAGCCTCGTCGAGAGCGCCGAAGGTCGTGTTGTGCCGGTCAGTCAGCGGACCCCCGCCAGGCTCAAGTTCCACGCAGCACTTTGGCCACCTTGCCGAGCAGCGTATTCCGGGCATAGGGTTTCACCATAAAGTCGATCACACCGACCTTCTGGCTTTCCGTGATGACATCTTTCTCGCCCTTGCCGGTAATCATGATGACGGGAATGTTGGCGAGCCGGGGCACGGTCTTCATCTGCCGCATAACCTCCAGGCCATCCATGTCGGGCATCATCAAATCCATGAGGATGAGGTCGGGCCGCGTCTTGCGCAGCACGCTCAGCGCTTCGACGCCTCCGGCGGCGAACACCAGGTGATAGTTCTCATCGTCCAGTATCTTGCTTACGATTTTGTGCTGGAACTCGTCGTCATCCACGACCAGCACCGTAGGCCGGACGCGTTCCGCCATGGCGTTGAGGGAGCGAACCGATTCCAGATGGAGTGCCTGGGCGGCGAAGTCTGCCGGCGTAGGCCGGCCGTCCCGGAGTACGGCCAGTTCGCGCAGCGCGAGATGCACCGACATGGGCAGCCGCAGCGCATCGTGAACCATGGGCCAGAAGAGGATGTAGTCGTCAAAAACCTCATCGCGGCAAAGCGCGTAGGCTTGCCGGAGTTCGTCCTTGTTGCACAGGATGAGGGTGCGGTGCGGATGCAGATGGACGGCGGCGCACAGGCGGGAAAGCCTCAGGTAATAATGCTGTGACTTGTCCAAGGTATTGAATGCCAGTACCAGCACATCGGGTGGATGGCGCACGAAGTCCGCCGCCGATTTGTCAGGGTCGGTGGACGTGAAGACGTTCTCGAATTCATTGTTCAGGAGCTTTTTCACCAACGCCGCGTCGCCGGTGTTGTCCGAGGCGACGAGGATGGTCGGGGTGGACATCTTAGTCATTGGCGACAAGTCCGCTGCTGACCCGCTCCTGCCAGTCCTCCATCCAGCCGGGAAAATCGGCAGCCAGCATGGGTCGGGCGATGAAATAGCCTTGGGCAAGATCACAGCCGGTGCGGCGCAGGAGATTCCAGTCGGCCCGCTCTTCGACCCCTTCGGCCACGACTTGAATGCCCAATTGTCTTGCCAGACCCAGGCTGGCGTCGTATATCGCCCGCAATGTCTCATCGGTCCAGGCGCGGTGTACGAAGCTCTGGTCGATCTTGAGTTCGTCGAAGGGAAGATCGCGCAACTGGGTCAGGGAAGAATGCCCGGTGCCGAAATCATCGATCGAGAGCCGAAAACGCTTCAGGCGCAACCGGGTCAGGATTTCAAGTGGGGCGCGCAGGTCCTGCATCAGCCGGCTTTCGGTCACTTCCAGCACCAGCCCCTGCGGCGGCACGCCTGCCTGGGCCGCGAGCCCGGCAACGAGATCCGGAAAATCCAGGCGCGCCAGATTGTCCATCGACACGTTGACGGCGACACGCAGCTTCAGCCCCGCTTCCTGCCAGACTTTGGCCTGCGCCAGCGCGCCGGTGAGCACCACCCGGGTCAGGTCGTCGATCAGGCCGTGCGCTTCCGCCACGCCGATGAACTGGTCGGGGAACACCATTCCGTCCTGGGGGTGACGCCAGCGCACCAGGGCCTCCACGCCTACTACCTCACCCGTGGCGACCGCCACCTTGGGCTGGTAGTAATTGACCAGCTCGCCGTTGTCGATGGCGGCACGTAGCTCGTCCGCGCTGTAAACTTTTTTCGCCGCACCAGGGCGAGCCAGCGAGGGAGGTGTCCACTTCGCCAGCAGCGCGGACAGCGCCTCCGGCTTGACCGGCTTGCGCAGATGCCCGAGCACCGATATTTTATGCGCCTGCACCAGTTTCTCGGCAGTCTGCAACATACGCTCATCCTCACCGCTGACCAGGATGAGACTGCCGCTATAGTGCCGTTCGACCAGGTGGCGCACGAATTCGACCCCGTCCATTTCCGGCATATTCAGATCCAGCAAGATCAAGTCCGGCGGGCCGTTCGGACTATCGAACGACTCCAGCGCAACGCGCCCGCTATCGCAGGTCGTCACCAGGGTAAATTCCAGCCTGGCCAGCATGTGACTGTGCAGCTTGAGCATGAAGGGCTCGTCGTCGAGCACCAGAATCTTGATTGTAGATTTTTCGACCATGACTTTCCTCTCCTAAATATTTTCGTGCCCCGCAAACCACGCTTACAACGAACCCAAATAGTCATCCACGGCGGCCATTTCCGCCTCGAAGCGGGGCAGCAACGCGGTCAATGCTTCGACCTCTCCAGCCTTGCCGGTCTGTTCCATCTCTTCGCACAGCTCGCCCAGCACCAGCGCGCCCACTGAGCGGGCCGATGACTTGAGTTTATGGGCCGCAGCGCCGGTAGCGCTTGCCTGGCCCGCCGCGCAGGCGCTGCGCAGTTCCGCGGCTATCCCGGTCGCACTGCGCCGAAAGTCTTGCAGGAGCTCACTGATCATCGCCGGATCATCGCCCACCAGCGCCTTGAGCACGCTCACGTCCACCGGCGCTGTTGTCATTGCGGACTCGATCCGCAATCCAGACTTCAAGCTCCCTGGATGCCGGATCGAGTCCGGCACGACAGTCGGCGATGGTGACACGGCGACAGCCACCGGCAGCCATTTTTCTATCATGGCATTCAGGTCCGCCAGCTGCGCCGGCTTACTCAGGTAGCCGTCCATCCCGGCGGCGCGGCAATTCTCGGCCTCGCCCACGAGGGCGTTGGCGGTCAGCGCGATGATCGGAATGCGCCGCTTGTCAGCCTCAAAGCTACGGATGGCCAGGCTGAGTTCATAGCCGTCCATTTCCGGCATGTGCAGGTCGGTCAGCAGCAGCGCGTAGTCGCCGCTCTGC
>JANLVB010000436.1:0-17796 GCA_031363785.1 Betaproteobacteria bacterium | reverse complement strand
GTGATGCACCAGGACCACGGCCAGAGCCCGGACATCTGCCAGGGCGCGATCAACCTGGGCTTCAGCTCGGTCATGATGGACGGCTCGCTGATGGCCGACGGCAAGACCATTGCCAGCTACGACTACAACGTCGACGTCACGCGCAGGGTCGTGGACATGGCGCATGCCACCGGCGTGACAGTGGAGGGCGAGCTGGGTTGCCTGGGCTCGCTGGAGACCATGCGCGGCGACAAGGAAGACGGTCACGGCACGGAAGCCACCATGACCATGGACCAGTTGCTGACCGACCCCGAGCAGGCGGCGGATTTTGTGCGCCGCACCCAGCTCGACGCCCTGGCCATCGCCATCGGCACCAGCCATGGCGCCTACAAGTTCACCCGCAAGCCCACCGGCGACATCCTGGCCATCGAGCGAATCAAGGAGATCAACCGCCGGCTGCCCAACACGCACCTGGTGATGCACGGCTCGTCGTCGGTGCCGCAGGACCTGCTGGCCATCATCCGCCAGTATGGGGGTGACATGAAAGAGACCTACGGTGTGCCGGTGGAGGAGATCCAGAAGGCGATCCAGTTTGGTGTGCGCAAGATCAATATCGATACCGATGTGCGCCTGGCCATGACCGGTGCCGTGCGCAAATACCTGGCCGAGAATCCGGAGAAGTTCGACCCGCGCGACTGGCTCAAGCCAGCGCGCGAAGCGGCCAAACAGATTTGCAGGGAACGTTATCTTCAATTTGGCTGCGAAGGTCAGGGCGCCAAGGTCAAGGGCCATAACCTGCAGGTGGTGGCTGGGCAATATGCGCGTGGTGAGTTGGCGCAGGTGGTGCAGTAGGGGTTCGGGTACGCCCTGACGCGACAGGCTGCGGGTGTCGAAACGGTTGCTGTCATTGCATTTTGTGACACGATAGTGCTACAGTCGGGGCATGGCCTTGGAGAACTTGTATGTCCACTACCACCATCCGGATTGACGATGCGTTGAAGCAGCGAGTTGCGGCCGCAGCGCAATACGCTGGCAAGTCCGCACATGCTTTTATTGTGGACGCGCTGTCGCGGACCGTCGAGCAGGTTGAGATGGACGCGGAGTTCTACCTGGTCGCTGAAGGCCGCTGGGAGCATGTTCTGGCCTCGGGAAAGACCGTGCCCTGGGAGGCGACGAAGACCTATCTGGCGGCCAGGTCCCGTGGAGAACGTCCGCGCAAACCGGCGGCACGTAAACTCTGACGCGGCTGCGGTACGTGACGCGCATCGAGATCGCGCCTGAGGTGTTCGACGATCTTGACCGTATTTTTGACCACATCGCGCAGTACGATGTCGGCTCCGCGTCCGTGCGTATCCAGGAAATTCTGGATGCGGTGCAGGTGCTTGCCACAAGCCCGTTGATTGGGCGCCCTGTGCGTGGCGCACACCGGGAGTTGGTTATTGGCAAGGCATCCCGCGGGTATGTCGCGCTGTACCGGTATGCAGCACCCATTGATACCATTTTCGTCTTGGCCCTGCGCAGCCAGCGCGAATCGGGCTACAAGACGTAGTCAAAGGGCTGGCCGGATTGACCGTGGCCAAGTAGCCCAGTATGAGCAGACTCGGCCACACCCGCGACAAGATTTACAAGACCGTCGCACGCCAACTGCATGGCAAGGTGCCGTGCTGGGTCTGCGGCGATCATGTGGAGCCCGCGGCGGCCACCCTGGAGCACATCCGGCCATTGGCCGACGGTGGCAACAGCCATCTGGAGAATCTGGCCATCAGCCATGCCGTGTGCAACCAGGCCCGCCATGCGGCAGCCGGGCTGGCAAATCCGATCGGCCCGCGCAACCAGAAACCTGCCCACTGAAAGAATTTGTACCCCGCCACGACCAAACCGAGTTACCAACGAGGAGATTGCCATGCGGCGTCGTCAAATGTTTGCAGTTCTGGGATTGGGTGTTTTGGCCAAGCATGTGCATGCCGTGGGTGGCACCGCCGCCGGGCCCGTCATCAGCCCGTTGCGCCTGAGTGACGCCGAGTGGCAAAAGCGCCTGACGCCGTTCCAGTACCGGGTGTTGCGCAAAGAGGGCACGGAAGCCGCGCATACCAGTGCGCTGAACCATGAAAAACGCCCCGGTACCTACCACTGCGCTGGTTGTGCGCTGCCCTTGTTCGGGTCGGACAGCAAATACGACAGTGGCACCGGCTGGCCCAGCTTTTTTGCCGCCCTGCCGGGGGCCATCGCCACCAAGACCGATTACACGCTGATTTTTCCGCGCACCGAATACCACTGCGCACGCTGCGAAGGCCACCAGGGCCATGTATTTGGCGACGGCCCAAAACCCACTGGCAAGCGTTATTGCAACAACGGGGTGGCGCTCAATTTCGTGGCGGCCGCTACTTGAGCGCGTTGTTTGCCACCTGATTTGGCAGGGGACGGCTGTGCATCAATATCAGCAGCAGCTTCTTCAACCGGTGTTCCTGGGTGATTCGTTGGCGGATGGTTTTTTGGCGGCATAATTTGGCCATACACATACTTGGTGTATCGACTGGAGTGCCGCATGAATACCCGAACCAATATTGTGTTGGACGACCAGCTCGTTGCTCAGGCCATGGAGCGCGCCCGGGTCACGACCAAGAAGGCAGCCGTGGAAGCGGCACTCAGAGCCTATGTACGCAAGCCCGATTACGCGGGCTTGTTGGCTTTGCGGGGCAAAGGTTCGATTGACCCGGATTACGACCCCCGGGGTCCTTATGGTTTGATGCCAGCGGCACTGGAGCGTCGGGGATGGAAAACTTTCGAAGACGCCCAACTGGCCCTTTCCGCGCAAATCACCAGCGCGCACAAGCCAGCCCGGAAATCCTCCACACCCAGGGCCCCGGCCAAAGCGAAAGCGCTGGCAAAGCCGACTGCCACCATGGGTCGCACGAGGCGCAAGGTGGCGCTGCAGGGCGTCGCGTGATTGCTGACAGCTCGGCCTGGATCGAGTTGCTCCGGGCCAGTGGCTCGCGCGAAGACTTGCGCCTGCAACAGGCTCTGCGCGATGGTGAGCTTATTTTGCTGCCGGAGGTGGTCTACCGTGAGGTTTTGCAGGGTGCTGCCAGTGTCCTGCATTTCCTGGAGTTGCGGGCCTTGCTGGACGACATGCAGCACTATGTCAGTGCCGATCCGCTGCAATTGGCGCGTGATGCGGCGCTGCTGTACGCGCGTTGTCGTTGGCATGGCGTCACGCTGCGCAGCGCCAATGATTGCCTGGTAGCCGCATGCGCGATCGAAGCCGATGTTGTGCTGTTGGCCCGGGATCGCGATTTCGGGCACATCGCCCGCTTCGAGCCAAAACTGAAGCTGATCGCATGACCACCTTGCACACCGCCGCGTCTGCGCTGCACACCAGTTCGATCCAGAGCCTGCCCTTGCTGGCCCGCGGCAAGGTGCGCGACAACTACGCGGTGGGCGACGACCGCATCCTGATGCTGGCGAGTGACCGTTTGAGCGCTTTTGACGTGGTGATGGGCGAGCCGATCCCCGGCAAAGGCGCCTTGTTGACACAGATGGCACTGTTCTGGTTCGACAAACTGGGTCACCTGTGCCCAAACCATCTGACCGGCGAGGCGCCGGAATCGGTGGTGACCCCGGCTGAGCGCGCCCAGGTCAGCGGCAGGTCGATGCTGGTGCAACGGCTGCGGCCGATTCCGGTCGAGGCGGTGGTGCGTGGTTACCTGGCTGGCAGTGGCTGGAAGGAGTACCAGCATGACAGAACAGTCTGTGGTGTGGCGCTGCCTGCGGGGCTGAAGAATGCCTCACGCCTGCCCACGCCAATCTACACGCCTGCTGCCAAGGCGGCTGCCGGTGAACACGACGAGAACATCACATTCGAGCGCACGGTGGAGTTGCTGGGCGCGAACCTGGCGGCCAGCATCCGCGACACCAGCATCGCCCTGTACCAGGCCGGCGCCGCCATTGCGCTGCAGCGCGGCATCATCATCGCCGATACCAAATTCGAATTTGGCCTGGATGCACAGAGCCGCCTGGTGTTGATGGACGAGGTGCTGACGCCCGATTCTTCGCGTTTCTGGCCGCTGGAGAGTTATGCCGAGGGCAGCAACCCGCCCAGCTACGACAAGCAGTTTGTGCGTGACTGGCTGGAGCAGGCGCTGGTCAACGGGCGAGTCTGGAACAAGGCGCCACCCGCACCGGCCTTGCCGCTGGACGTGATCGAAAGAACAGCCGCCAAGTACCGTGAAGCGTTCGAGCGGCTCACGGGCCGTCCGGCCGGGCTGTAACCCTTCGCCGCCGCAAGCAACGGTATTGACGGCGGCGTGATGCAGGGCCCGATGCAGTTTCACGAAAACGCGGCGGTGATAGCCTGGTGGCAGAGCCTGTGGGGCCACGCCCTGGTGTGGTGGACACCGCCGCCGCGCCGACGTGCAGCACTGGCCATCGCGGCCGTGGCGGTAGGGGTGGGCACAACCCTGCAGACCATGGCGCGTTACAAGGCGTTGCCGGTGCCACAGGGTGCTGTGGGCCTGGTGTTGATGGTATTGCTGCAGTTCGCGCTGCTGTACCTGGTGTACCAGTCGGCACGGTATTTTTCGCGCTTGCCCGCGGTGATCCGACGGCATCCGCAACTGGCGCTGCATGGCAGTTACTGGGCGCTGTTGCTGCTGCTGGCGCTGACCACAGACAGCAGCGGGCTCTGGCGCCAGCTACTGTTCGGCCTGGCCATCCTCTATCCGCTGCTGATCTGGCGTTGTTCCTATCTGTTGCTGGCCGGACAACATGGGCGCATGGCAGGCACCGGCCTGCGCGACCACTTGATCTATCTCTGGCCGGCCTATGGTGGCTCGAACACGCCCTATGGCAAGGGTCTGGCCTACCTGACGCAACACGAGGCCAGCACCACCATGGCGCTGGCGCGCTCGCAGCTGGCTGGTATCAAGCTGCTGCTGCTGGCGGTGCTCTGGCGGCTGCTGCTGACCGTCTTTGAAGGTCTGGTGTACGGCCCGGGCAACGGCCTGACGCACGCTCTGGGTGGCTTCACCTTGGGCGTGCCGACGGTGACCGCGCTGCTGGCCGGCGCCGATGCCGCGCCGGTCGCCCTGGGCTGGGCCAGCATTTACTGCGAGCTGGTTGAAGACGTATTGCGCCTGGCGATCAAGGGCCACCTGATCGTCGGCGCGTTGCGCCTCTGCGGCTTCAACGTGTTTCGCAACACCTACAAGCCACTGCTGGCCGAGTCCATCGTCGAGTTCTGGAACCGCTATTTCTATTACTTCAAGGAACTGCTGTCGACCTTCTTTTTCATGCCGACCTTCACCGGCATCGGTCGGCACCTGCGCCGCTGGCCCGATCTGCGCCTGTTCGCGGCGGTGTTTGCCGCCGCTTTTGTTGGCAATGCGTATTACCACCTGATCAAGCAGGCCGCGGCGCTGGCGCAAGGCCATGGCTGGCAGGTGTTGCAGGCGCACCAGTCGCGCATGTTTTATTGCCTGTTGCTGGCCATTGGCATTTTTGTGTCGATGCGCCGTGAGCAGCAGCGCCGTGGCCAGGCGGCACAATCCGGGATGGGGCAGCGCGTTGTGCGCATTTTTGGGGTTTGGACGTTTTTCAGTCTGATCTCGGTCTGGAACGTGGAGGGTGGTGCGCCGTTTGCCAGGCGCGCGCATTTTGTCGCTGGCCTGGTCGGCCTTTCATGGTGAAACGCGTTGCTGGCGAAGCGGTTGGTTGAAGGGAAGCTTGTTCATGTTTCTTGATCTGGAGCCAGGCAATCTGGCCGAGCCGATCAGCGGCCGCTCGTGGGACCGCACGTCGATTCAGCGCGAGGTGGCATTGCGCGTGGCCCGTTTTCAGGCCCATGGCCTGCAACGTGGCGAGCGTGTGTTCATGCCGTTTGGCAACCGGCTGGAGTTTTTTGCCGAGCTGTTGGCAATCTGGCGCCTGGGCGGCTGCGCCGTGCCGATCGATGCACGCCTGACCCCGTTCGAGGTGACGACACTGGTCGGCGCCGCCCGGCCGCGGCTGGCCGTTGTGGACGACGCTACCGACCCGGCGCTGGTGGCGGCGCTGGCGCAGGCCGGGGTGCCAACGGTGGACACGCAGGACACGGGCGCAGTGCAGGCCGCGGCTGGCCTGAGTCGGCTCGACGATGACGCCTTGATTCTCTTCACCTCGGGCTCCACCGGCGCCCCCAAGGGCGTGCTGCACACGCACCGCTCGCTGCGCGCACGCTGGATCTCGCTGCGCGGGCAACTTGGTGTAGCGGATTTCGAGCGCACGCTGTGTTTGTTGCCCACCCACTTCGGCCACGGCCTGATCTGCAACTGCCTGTTCCCCTGGTTGTCGGGGCAGGACCTGTTTATCACCCCGCCGTTTCGTCCCGACATCCTGATGCGCCTGGGCAAACTGCTCGATGGGCACCGTATCACCTTCATGTCCTCGGTACCTTCGGTCTGGAAGATGGCACTCAAGCTGGCCACACCGCCGCGCGGCGGAACGCTGAAACGTGTACATGTCGGCTCGGCACCGCTGTCCGCCCATGCCTGGGAGGAAATACGCCGCTGGACCGGCACACGCCAGGTCTGCAATACCTACGGCATTACCGAGACCGGCAGCTGGGTGGTCGGTCTGGCAGATGCCGATGTGGCAGCCGAGGATGGTCTGGTGGGCGAGGGTTGGGGTGCCGTGGTCAAGGTTTTGCGCACCGCAGAAACCAGCGAGCCGTTGACGGCGCAGGCCGAGTGCGCGGTCGGCGAGTCGGGGTATGTCTGGCTCAACACGCCGGCACTCATGAAGGGTTATTTCCAGCGTGACGACCTGACGCAGGCTGCGGTCATCGATGGCTGGTTCTTTACCGGTGATATTGGCATGCAGAACGAGCGCGGGCAACTGGTGCTCAAGGGTCGGGAACGCGACGAGATCAACAAGGGCGGTATGAAGATCTACCCGGCCGACGTGGATGCGGTGGTCGAGCGCTTCGCGCAGGCCAGCGACGTGTGCACATTTGCGCTGGACGACGATCTGTATGGCCAGATTGTCGGCATCGCCGTGGTGCTGGGCGACGCGCAGGACAGCACGGTGCGCGCCCTGCATGGCTGGATGGCACAGCACCTTGCCGAACCCAAGATGCCGTCGCGTTGGTGGCTGGTGGACGAAATACCACGCACCTCGTGCGGCAAGATCAACCGCGAAGCGGTCAAGGCCGCATGTGCCGACCGACCGGCGCTGGACCTGCTGCGCATACTCAGCGCGGCAGATCGGTCATGAGCGATTCGCCAGAGCAGGTGCTGGACGAACTCAAGGCGTTCTTGCGCACCATCCAGAAACCCAACAAGCCGGTCGACAGCGTCGGCATCGATGAGCCGCTGGTGGCCTCCGGGCTGGTCGATTCGCTGGCCATCATGCAAATCGTGGTTTATCTGGAGGAGCGTTACGGCATCGACTTTGCCGCCAGCGGCTTCGACCCCGACCGCCTGGCGACGATGGGTGGCATCGTCGACCTGGTGCGGCAGCCGCGCGCCTGATCTTCAGTCAGCAAGCGGGCGAGCGGCCGCTCAGCTCAGTACCACGCTGCTCAGGCGCCGCCGGTAGGTGTCCACGGTTGGGTCGGCAGGGGGGATCTGGCCGTCGGCCACCTTCACCTTGGGCGGCTCGATGATGTCCAGTATGGCGATGTAGGTCTTGCGCGCCAGGTCTTCGTTCCAGGCCTTGTCGCGCATCAGGATATCGAGCAACTCGTCCATGGCCTGGGTCCATGTGTTGGTGGCCATGAACACCTGCGCACGACCGAACCGGGCCTCGAAATCACGTTTGTTGGCGGCAATACGGGCGTCAAAAGCAGCCACCATGGCAGCCTGATTGCCAGCTGCGGCAACTGTCTCGATGGCTGTGATCCAGCGTTGCAGGGCTTCGAGCCGGCGCACCAGCGCGGCCCGTGGCGCTGCAGGCGCAAACGCGGCCTTGGCATCCGCCACCTGTCCACGCAGCAACAGTTCGCGCACATAGTCAAATCGCGCGTCATCGTTGTCGGGGCTTTTCAGGGCGGTCTGTTGCAGTGCTTCAAGCCGCGCCTGTGGATCGTCGTCTGCAGGGGCGTCCTCAAGCGCCACACTGGTGATCTCGGCTTCCAGCACGTCCGCAGCGCTCACGTGTTTGTCGAGAAAGGCCTTGATCTGTCCTTCCGGCAGCGCACCCGTGAACCCGTCCACCGGCTTGCCGGCCATGATCAGCACACAGGTCGGGATGCTGCGAATGCCGAAGGCCTGGCTGAGCTCCTGTTCCTGGTCCGAGTCGACCTTCACCAGCTTGAAGCGCCCGGCGTAGCCGGCCTCGACCTTTTCCAGCAGCGGCCCGATCACCTTACAGGGGCCACACCAGGGAGCCCAGAAATCGACCAGCACCGGAATCGATGCGGATGCCTCGATTACTTCGGCTTCAAAATTTTCTACGGTGACATTGATCATTGTGTTTCACTCGGGGTGCGAATGTCGGGCAATATGCCGACAAACTAAAATTGCGTTACGGGCAGTGCGCGACCACGGTGGTTTGCCTGCAGAGCCGACAACACCATGAACATACACATCGGCGTCGTCATGGGTTCCAGTTCCGACTGGGACACCATGCAACACGCAGTGCAGATTCTCCAACAGTTTGGCATTGGCCATGAATCGCGTGTCGTTTCGGCGCATCGCATGCCCGACGACATGTTTGCCTATGCGCAGACGGCGCGCGTGCGCGGCCTCAAGGCGCTGATTGCCGGTGCCGGCGGCGCTGCGCATTTGCCAGGCATGCTGGCCGCCAAGACCACGCTGCCGGTGCTCGGGGTGCCGGTGGCCAGCAAACACCTCTCCGGCCTGGACTCCTTGTACAGCATCGTGCAGATGCCCCGGGGCGTGCCGGTGGCCACGTTCGCCATCGGCGCTGCCGGTGCCGCCAATGCGGCCCTGTTTGCGGTGGCGCTACTCGCCGATCAAGACGCCAGCTTGCTGGAGCGCCTGGAAGCCTTCCGGCTGGAGCAGACGCAGGCTGCGCGTGCCATGCAGGTGCCACCGGCATGATGCGGCGCGGCGCTCCCAAGGCGACAACGCAGTTGCGGCGAAGACTGACAATTGCGCAAAGCGCTTGTCATGTCGTAGCCAATTCCGCAGTGCGCAGCACGAAGGACTATCCATGAGCCGCCAAACCATCTTCCCGGGTACCACCGCCAACGGGCAGCAGACCACACTGGGCGTGATGGGTGGTGGCCAGTTGGGTCGCATGTTTGTGCAGGCGGCCCAGCGCATGGGGTATTTCACAGCAGTGCTCGACCCGGACCCGGCCAGCCCGGCCGGCCTGGTCAGCCACTACCACGTGCAGGCAGACTACCTGGATGAGCAGGCGCTGGCGCAAATGATGCAGCGCTGCGCCGCAATCACCTCCGAGTTCGAAAACGTGCCGTCAGCCGCCATGTTCACCCTGGGTGCGCACCGTCCGGTGGCGCCGGGTGCCGCAGTGCTCAAGATCGCGCAGGACCGGATTCGCGAGAAGGCGCATTTTGTCGCCTGCGGTGTGGCGTGTGCGCCGTATGCTGCCGTTGCGGATGTTGCCCAGTTGGCCGCTGTGCCGGACCACTTGTTGCCTGGCATCCTGAAGACGGCACGCATGGGTTATGACGGCAAGGGCCAGCGCCTGGTGTCCGACCGCAGCGCGTTGGCCGCTGCCTGGGCGGAGCTGGGTGGTGTGCCCTGTGTGCTGGAGCAACACCTGGCACTGGACATGGAGTGTTCGGTGATCGTGGCGCGTGGCTGGGACGGCGCGATGGTCAACTTGCCCGTGCAGCGCAACCTGCACCGTGGCGGCATCCTGGCCAGCACCGAAGTGTTTGACGGCAATCTGCCCGCGCCGCTGGCTGCGCGGGCGGTTGCTGCGGCAGGCGCGATTGCGCAGGCGCTGGACTATGTCGGCGTCTTGTGCGTCGAGTTTTTTGTCGTCGCAGGTGAATTGCTGGTCAATGAGATTGCGCCGCGCCCACACAACAGCGGGCACTACTCGCTCGATGCCTGTGACCAGTCGCAATTTGAGCTGCAGGTGCGCACCCTGGCCGGTCTGCCGCTGGTTACACCGCGCCTGCACAGTGCGGCCGTGATGTTCAACCTGCTGGGCGAGCTCTGGTTGCAACCCGCACGCGGTGCGCCGGATTGGTCGGCCGTGCTGGCCTTGCCGGGCACCCATCTGCATTTGTACGGCAAACTGGGCCCGCGCGCCGGGCGCAAGATGGGGCATCTGACGATTACCGCAACCAGCGCCGCCGGGGCCCGGACGATTGCCGCGCAGGTGGCCGGCTTGCTGGGCCTGCCCTTCGCCTGATCAGGATGTGGCCAATGGTGCTGGACGGACTCTCCCAGGCGGCGGTGCAGGACTGTGCCGCTGCCCTGCAGGCCGGCGAGCTGGTGGCGTTTCCGACCGAAACCGTCTACGGGCTGGGAGCCGACGCCGGCAATGACGCGGCGGTGGCAAAGATATTTGCCGCCAAGGGGCGACCGAGCGACCACCCGCTGATCGTGCATGTCGACGACCTGGAACAGGGGCTGGGTGGCGTTGCGCACTTTGCGCGCGACGTACCGTCTTTTGCGCACACCCTGATGCAGCGGTTTTGGCCCGGTCCGTTGACCCTCATCTTGCCGCGCCAAGCTGCCGTCGGCGCCGCTGCGGCGGGTGGACAGAATTCGATCGGTCTGCGCTGCCCGGCCCATCCAGTTGCGCAGGCGCTGCTGCAGGCCTGCGCAGCACGCGGCGTGTTCGGGCTTGCGGCGCCGAGTGCGAACAAGTTTGGCCGCGTCAGCCCGACCACGGCGGCCCATGTAAGGAGTGAATTTGGCGACGCACTGCGTATCCTCGATGGAGGCCCGTGTGCCGTCGGCATCGAATCCGCCATCGTGGACTGCACCCGTTCCATGCCTGTTGTGTTGCGCCCCGGGGTCATCACCCGCTCCGAGCTGGAATCAGCCTGTGGCCAACGGGTATGGACCTGCGAGGAGGCTGAGGCGTTGTGGCCACAGACCGAGGTGCCGCGCGCGTCCGGCACCCTGGCGGCGCATTACGCGCCCAACGCCCGGCTGCGCCTGATGGACGCCCGTGCCCTGCAAACAGCGCTCGACGTGCTGGGTGCGGGCATCGCCGGGCAGACGCCGTTGATAGCCACCTATGCGCGCACCGGTCTGCGTGTGTTGTCACAGGCGGTGTTGCAGCGGCGTATGCCGGGCGACGCCGAAGCCACGGCGCAGCAACTGTTTGCCGTGTTGCGCGGGTTTGACGACCAGGGTGTCAAACTGATCTGGGTCGAGACACCTCCAGCCGACGCCGCGTGGGATGGCGTGCGGGACCGGCTGCAGCGTGCCGCTGCGGCCTGAGGATGCCTGCCTGAAAGACTCTCAGGCTCTCAGCCCGCTGGGGGGCGGTGTATACGGAAGCGCAGTTTCATCACCAGTATGGCCAACACCAGTGTCAGCGTGACGCCATTGGCGATCACCACCGGCCAGGCGTCGAGCAGCAGCCCATAACTGAGCCACAGCATCGAGCCCGCCACAAATACGCTGTACATGCCAAGCGAAATTCCACTCACATCGCGCGTCTGGAAGGTGTGCCAGACCTGCGGCAAAAAGCTGCCGGTGGTCAATATGGCGGCGCTGTAGCCAACCAGTTCTATCAGGGTCATCGGTCAGTTGTCTTTCATGGTCCAGTCCAGCAGGGCATCAAAAGCCGGCCTGGCCGCGCCGGCATTGGCATGGTTGACGATGGCAATCAGCACATAACGCCTGCCGCTGCTGCCATGTACATAACCCGCCACGGCGGCGACGTCGCGCAGGCTGCCGGTTTTGAGATGGGCGTTGCCGGCGGCCCGTGAGCGGTTGCGCCGCATGGTGCCATCGATGCCGGCCACCGGCAGCGAGGCCAGCAATTCCGGCATCTGGGGCGACAGGTAAGCGGTTTGCAGCATCTTCGCCAGCGACAAAGTGGTAATTCGCTCGCTGCGCGACAGGCCCGAGCCGTTGTCCATGGTCGGCGCCTCCGCCCCCGCCATGCGCTCTTGCCACCAGCGCCGCACGACCTCGCGCGCGCCCTCCAGCGTCGCCGCGCCGGCACTGTTGCGCGCCTGCAGGCCCAGCGTCAGGAACAGCTGTTGCGCCATCACGTTGTTGCTGAACTTGTTGATGTCCCGGATCACCTCAGCCAGGCTGGGCGACAGCAGCTCGAATGTCGGCGCCGGTGTCACGCCCGCAGCCGCTGCCAACCGGCCCTCGCGCACACTGCCCCCCAATTTGCCACCCATTTCCAGCCACATCGCTTCCACCGCCCGGCTGGAATAACTGCGTGGGTCCACATAGGCGACCGGCCAGACCTTTTCCTGGCAGGCGGCGGGGTAACTGCCGGCAAAACGGATGCGCCCGGGGTCGGAAAAATCGGCTCGCAGCGTGCCGCGGTAGTCACCACAGTCGCCGCCGGACAAGGGTACGGTGGACTGAAACACCACCCCGGCCAGTGGCGGGTCGAACTGCACTTGTGCACTGTTGTTGGTGCGATCCGGCACGAAGGTCATGACGACCGACTTGTAGTTGAGCAGCAGGGCATCGGGCGCCACGTTGTAGGGGCGCAGCGGTTCGCCGTCGAACTGGCCCGGATCGGCTTCGCCGCGGGCGAATGCGCTGTGGTCGAGAACGATGTCGCCGCTGATGGTGCGCGCACCCAGGCCCTGCACGCGCCGCAACAGCAGCCAGAGTCGCTCCAGCACCAGCTTCGGGTCACCCTGGCCGCGGATATGCAGGTTGCCATACAGGGTGCCGTCGCGCACCGCGCCTTCCACATATACCGGGGTGCTCCAGGTAAACGCCGGCCCCAGCAGGTCGAGTGCCGCGTAGGTGGTCACCAGCTTCATGACCGAGGCCGGGTTCATTGCCACCCCGGCGCGGTGGCTGACGCGAGCGCTCGCGCGGCCTTCGGCATCAACCACCAGCATGCTCAGGGCCTCGCGCGGCACTTTGGCGCGCAGCAGGGCTGCCTCGACTTCCGCCGGCAATGATTGCGCCTTTGCCGCCGCCGCCAGCAAGAGCAGCAACGCCAGGCCAGCGCGGCGCAATGGCCAAGTAGACGATAGTGGCATCGGGCGAGTCTACCGCCGCGCGCCCGCGATAATTGCGGCATGTACATGCCCAAGCCACTGACAGCCCGCACCATCGGCATTCTGGCGGCGGTGATCACGGTCATCATCTGGACTTCGTTTATCGTCATCGCGCGGGCGTCTGCTGTTCCGGCCCACGGCGGCACACTCAACCCGTTCGATCTCGTTTTCGTGCGTCTGATCGGCGCCGGCGCAATATTGTTGCCGGTGGGTTGGTGGATGGTGCGGCGCGATCGTGCAAACCAGGTCGGCGCGTCGTCCTTTTTCGGGCTCTCGCCGCTGTCGCTGCAGCGCACGGTGCAGACGGGCCTGTTTGGCGGTTCTCTGTATGCCGTTCTGGCCTACAGCGGATTTGTCTATGCGCCGGCTGGTCACGCTGCGGTGTTGTTGCCGGGCAGCCTGCCACTGTGGACGGCACTGCTGGCCGCGATCATTCTGGGAACCCGCGTTACATCGGTGCGCGCATTGGGCCTGGCCTGCATCGTGGCGGGTGGTGCACTGGTGGGTGGCGCCAGCCTGTTGCGTGCCTTCGATGGCGGTGGTGTTTGGAAGGGCGACCTGCTGTTCCTGTGTGCCGCCTTGAGCTGGTCTGTCTACAGCGTGCTGGTGCGGCGTTATGCGCTCGAGGCGGTGCGCGCCACAGCCGCCATAACGGTATTCGCCTTCGTGCTGTACGTGCCGCTGTACACCGGCCTGCTGCTGGCGGGGCTGGTGCCAGGCCACCTGCTGGTAGCGCCGGCGGGCGAAATCGCCTTCCAGATGCTGTTCCAGGGGGTCGGCTCGGTGGTGATCTCGGGCATCACCTTCACCCGCATGATCCAGTATTTCGGGCCGGTGCGCTCGACCATGATCACGGCGCTGGTGCCGGGCCTCTCGGCTCTGGCGGCAGTGCTGCTGCTGGGTGAGCCGATGGAGTGGAATCTGCTGCTCGGTTTGGCCATGGTGACGGTCGGCATCGTGTTTGGTGTGCGTGGCGTGGCGACACCCGCGCGCATGGTGCCCGGTGTTGCCGTCAGCCAGGGCCGAAGCACCTGACGATGGACGCCAACAGCATGCGATTGCTCGCGTTCGATACCAGTACCGACGTGATGTCGATCGCCGTGTGTCGCCTGCAACAGGGCGAGAAGCGGCTATGGCAACACACGGCGCCGGGTGCGGCACAAGCCTCCGCAACCCTGCTGCCGGCAATCCTTGACTTGATGCAGCAGGCGGGCCTGGGATTCGCCGAGCTCGATGCGATTGCGTTCGGTCGTGGGCCCGGCGCGTTCACCGGCCTGCGCACCGCCTGTTCGGTGGCGCAGGGATTGGGGTTTGGTGCACAGGGCTTGCCCGGCGGGCGCAGCGTGCCCTTGTTGCCGGTGGACACGCTGCTGTGCATGGCCGAAGTGGCGCGCGACACACTCAGCGCTGGTGCAGGTTTTCGTGTGCTGAGCCTGCTTGATGCGCGCATGGACGAGGTGTACAACGCGGCCTATGAATTCGATGGCACGGCCTGGCATCTGCATGGCAGCCAGCAACTGCAATCACCGCAGCGGGTGCAGGGGCCAGCCGGCTGGGACATGCAGGGCGTGGTGCTGGTCGGCAATGTGTTTGACCTGCATGGCGCGCGCTTGGCATTTGACCCGGTCGCGCAGCGCCTGCCAGTGTTGCCGCAGGCAGCGGCCATGTTGCGCCTGGCACCCGCGTTGCTTGCTGCTGGTCAGGCGGTGCCGCCTGAGATGGCCTGGCCGACGTATATTCGCGATAAAGTAGCGCAAACCACGCAGGAGCGCGCCGCTGCCAAGGTCGCCGCCGCCGTGATCTGACACCTTCATCCTTGCCAGCCAACTGTACCGAATTCGTATGAGCGCCGTCCTGTCGCCAGCTCCGGTTCGTTTTGAAGCCATGTTGCCGGCACGGCTGCGCGAAGTCCAGCTGGTCGAAGCCAGTGCCTATGCACATCCCTGGACCCAGGCCAATTTCCGCGATGCCCTGGCGTCCGGCTACCTGGCGCAGTTGCTGCTGGCGGATGACGAACTGCTGGGTTATTTCATCGCCATGAAAGGCGTCGATGAAGTGCATTTGCTCAATGTCACGGTAACGCCGGCCTACCAGCGCCAAGGCTGGGCGCGCATGATGCTGGACGCGTTGGCGATATGGTCGCGCACCGAAGGCGCACAGTGGTTGTGGCTGGAGGCACGGGCGAGCAACCTGCGCGCCATGCAGGTGTACGAGCGCCACGGTTACCGGCGCGTCGGGCACCGCAAGGCGTATTACCCTGCAGCCAACGGGCAACGCGAAGACGCGGTCGTCATGAGCTTGAGGCTGTGAGCCCCCGGGTGAACGGTACCGCGGCGCGCAGCGCGGAGCTCGCACCATGAGTTTGCAACTCGACGAGCGGCAACGCGCGATGCTGCGTGAAATGGGGGTTACAGATTGGTCACCACGGGCGCCGGTACCGCCCGTGACAGCGGTGGAGAAGCTGCTACCCCGGTTGGCGGCTCGCGTGGGCACCGGCACGGCCCGTGCCGATGGCGTGCCGGTGCCGGGCCCCAAACCAATTGACGCCGACGCCGGGGGCAGTTGCCTGGTGGATCGGCTCGACTGGCCGGCGTTACAGACGGCCGTCTCCCAGTGCCAGGCCTGTGCCCTGTGTGTCGGGCGCAAGGCTGCGGTGATGCTGGCCGAGCCACAGTCGCGCCAGACCGACTGGTTGGTCGTGGGTGAACCGCCGGACGAGGAGGAAGAGCGGCACGGTGTGCCGTTCAGTGGCCAGAGCGGGCAATTGCTGGACAACATGTTGCGTGCGGTCCAGGTCACGCGGAACGGTACTGGCGCGGCTGGCGCGCGCCTGACCAACGTGGTGAAGTGCCGCAGTGGCACGGCACGCAACCCCGCGCCGTCGGAGCTGGCGGCCTGCCTGGCCTACCTGCAGCGCGAGATCGCGCTGTCGCAGCCGCGCGTGATCCTGGCCATGGGCCGATTTGCCGCCCAGTCGCTACTGGCGCAGGCCCATCCGGAGCTGCTCGGAGTGCCCTTGGGCCAGTTGCGCGGACGCGTCTTCCATCTGCTCGGTGTGCCGCTGGTGGTGACCTACCATCCGGCGCGGCTGTTACGTGCCCGGCAGGACAAGGCCCATGCCTGGGCCGACCTGTGCCTTGCGTTATCCGCTGCCCGGCCCTCATACCCAACCAACCCGACCAACCCGACCAACCCGTTGCCGTGACGCGGCTGTCTCCAACACCCCCCCATGAACTTTCTCGAACTTCTGGCGCATGCCGAGCAGCGCAACCAATCGATGTTGTGTGTGGGACTGGACCCGGAGCCCACCCGTTTTCCAGGTGCCCTGTGCGGCGACAGCCGGCGCATCTATGACTTCTGCGCCGCCATTGTGGATGCCACCGCCGACCTGGTGATTGCGTTCAAACCGCAGATCGCTTACTTCGCCGCACACCGTGCCGAGGACCAACTGGAGCGGCTGATGGCCCACATCCGCCGCGCCGCCCCGCAGGTGCCGGTGATCCTGGATGCAAAACGCGGCGACATCGGCTCGACCGCCGAGCAGTACGCGATCGAGGCGTTCGAGCGTTATGGCGCCGATGCAGTGACGTTGTCCCCTTTCATGGGGTTCGACTCAGTACAACCCTACCTGAAGCGTGAAGGCAAGGGTGCGTTTCTGCTGTGCCGCACCTCCAATCCCGGGGGTGATGATTTGCAGAACCAGCGGCTGGCCAGCATCCCTGGTGAGCCTTTGTTGTACGAACACATCGCGCAGCTTGCCCAAGGCCCCTGGAACATCAACGGCCAGCTCGGACTAGTGGTGGGTGCCACCTATCCCACCGAGGTGGCGCGTGTGCGTGCGCTGGCGCCAACTTTGCCCCTGCTGATACCGGGAGTGGGTGCGCAGGGCGGCGACGCCGCTGCCACGGTGCGTGCCGGCTGGCGCGGCCGGGGCGGCGCGACCAGTGGCGCCATCGTGGTGAATTCTTCCCGCGCCATCCTGTATGCCGCGTCGGACGATGGCTTCGCCACTGCGGCGCGGGCTGAGGCATTGCGCACCCGCGACCTGCTGCAGGCAGCGCGGGCGCCGGATTGAGCATGTCTGCAACGCCTGCATCGGGTACCCCGCAGTGGGACGGCAGCGGCAGCAGCCGGATACCGTTCGCGGTGTACACCAGTGAGCAATTGCACCTGCGCGAACTGGAGCGGTTCTTTTACCGGGCCCACTGGAACTACGTTGCACTGGAGGCGGAACTGCCCCATCCAGGTGACTTCAAACGCACGGTGGTGGGCCAGCGCTCGGTCATCGTGGTGCGTGACAAGGCTGGCCAGGTACAGGTACTGGAGAACGTCTGCGCCCATCGTGGCATGCAGTTTTGCCGGGAGCGCCACGGCAACCGCAGCGAGTTCATTTGTCCTTACCACCAGTGGAGCTACAACCTGCAGGGTGACTTGCAGGGTGTGCCGTTTCGCCGTGGCGTGCGCCAGGACGGAAAGGTCAACGGCGGCATGCCGGCCGATTTCGACATGGCGCACCATGGCCTGACGCGCCTGAAGGTGGCTACACGCGGTGGCGTGGTGTTCGCCTCGTTTGACCACTCGGTCGAGTCGCTGGAGGACTTCATGGGCCCGGCCGTGTTGCACTACTTCGACCGTCTGTTTGACGGCCGGAAATTGACCATTCTGGGCTACAACCGCCAGCG
>JANLVB010000432.1:0-8031 GCA_031363785.1 Betaproteobacteria bacterium | reverse complement strand
ACATTGAACTTGCCGTATTGCGCCAGTTCCGGCGCGTCCGAGCGGATCTGGTCGATCCGGTTGTCCTGCGCCCACGCCGGAGCGGCCCAGCCGAGCACGGCGGCCATGCCGGTTGCAATCGCTTGTTTCAACATGTTTTCCCTCTTTGATTGGTTGGTTGACCCGCTCCGGCCCGCGTCGGATGTCGTTTCTGCGCGGCTGCATGGAGCGCCGCAACTCCCAAGCATACCCGGGCCGCAGGCCAGACTGGTTGTCGCCTGCGAACCTGCGCGCGGCCTCCACTGCGCTGACCCATAATCCCGCCATGACGGACCCGATGCAGCCGCTCTCCCCTGCCGCAGTTCAGGCGGCCCCGATACGGCTTGGCGCTGCTTTCCTGCTGGCCCATCCAGCGCACTTCATCGCCCTGGGCGGCGGCGCCGGGCTGAGCCGGTGGGCGCCGGGCACGGCGGGCACCCTGTGGGCATGGCTGGCATTTGTGGCCATGCAGCGGTGGTTGTCGCCGACGCAAATCTTCTGGGTGGTGGCACTGTCGCTGCCTCTGGGTTGGTGGGCCTGCACGGTCGCCGCCCGCAACATGCGGGTGCGGGACCCCGGCAGCATCGTCTGGGACGAAGTTGCCGCGTTCTGGTGTGTGTTGTTGCTGGTCATGCCCGCCAGCGCGATGGCACAACTGGCAGCATTTGTGTTGTTCCGTTTTTTTGATGCAGTCAAACCCGGGCCGGTGGCCTGGGCCGACCAGTTGTTCCATGCCGCCGATCCAGCCACCGACCGGTGGGCCTGGCACAAGGCAGGCGCGGGCATCATGCTGGACGACCTGGTAGCGGCGGCTTGCACGCTGCTGGTGATCGCCGTCTGGAGGTTCTGGTGAGACTCGACCAGGCTGGCGCAAATGCCGATGGGCTGTGTGCGCAGCTTGCGCAGGCCCTGCTGCAGCAAGGCTGGAAGCTGGCCACGGCCGAGAGCTGCACCGGTGGCCTGATTGCAGCCAGTTGTACTGCGCAAAGTGGCTCCAGCGCCTGGTTCGAGCGTGGCATGGTGACCTATTCCAACGAAGCCAAATGCGACATGCTGGGCGTGCCGCCGGCGCTCATCAGCGCGCACGGTGCGGTCAGCGAGCCAGTGGTGCGCGCCATGGTGGCGGGCGCGTTGGCACACGCACTGGCGCAGGTGGCGGTTGCTGTCACGGGGGTCGCCGGTCCGCTGGGCGGCAGCCCGGACAAACCGGTCGGCACGGTCTGGTTTGGCTGGAGTGTGGGTGGACGGGTGAGCACAGCCGTGCGCCAGTTTCCCGGTGACCGGGCGGCGGTGCGCGCTGCCACCGTGCTGCACGCCTTGTCACAGTTGCTGGTGCTGCTGCATCCGACCCCGCGACCCGGCTTAAGCGGCTGATCGAATCAGCTTGGCGCGGCCACCAGCTCCGCGCAGTTGCGACCGTTCGCCGCGCTGACGGCACCCGCCACCGCACCACCACCCACCAGACGAATGAAGTTTCTGCGTTGTATGCGGGTCTCCTGCGCTGCCTGGTCCATCATCTGCTCCTTGGGTTGTGGGTTGCACGCCACGCTGCGTGCGGGTTTGCATGGAGCTATTGTGGAAAGCGGCCGCCCAAACCACAATGGACCAATCTTGAGATTCAGAAGTTCAACAATGAATATCCAGACCGCCTGTTATGCACTGCTGGCAGCACGGCGCGCATGAAGCAGGACTTTGACTGGAGCCTGATCCGTTCCTTTCTTGCCGCGCTGGACCATGGCAGTCTGCTGGGCGCGGCGCGGGCCCTGCACGCCAGCCAGCCTACCATCGGCCGCCACATCGCAGAACTGGAGTCGCAACTGGGGGTGGTGTTGTTCGAACGCACCGGCCGCGGGCTGCTGGCGTCCGAGGTCGCGCTGCGGCTGGCCGAATCCGCGCGGGCCATGGAAGCCGGCGCATTGAAGCTGGCCCGCGGCGCCGCGCTCGACCAGGTCGGCATCTCCGGCACCGTGCGCCTGACTGCCAGCCAGCCGGTGGCCTGCAACCTTTTGCCACCGGTGCTGGCCCAGATGCGCCTGGCCTTGCCGGAGATTCAGGTGGAGCTGGTGGTGAGCAACAAGGTCAGCAACCTGCTGCGCCGGGAGGCAGATATTGCCGTGCGCATGGTGCAGCCGGAACAAGCCACCCTGATTGCCAAACGTATCGGCAAGGTGACTCTCGGTGTCTACGCCCACCGCGACTACCTGCGCCGGCGCGGCACTTCGAGACAACCACTGGACCTGCTCTCCCATGCGCTGATCGGTTTCGACACCGACCAGTCCATCATCGAGGGGTTCACACGTTTTGGCGTGCCCCTGGGCACGGTGAGTTTCGCCGTTCGCACCGACGATCTGATCGCCTACCAGGAGTCAATTCGCGCCGTGCTGGGCATCGGGTTCATTGCCGACTATGTCGGCCGTGCCGATAACAGCCTGGTGCCATTGCTACCCATGCTCAAGCTGCCGGCATTGCCCATGTGGCTCGCCGTACACCGCGAGATCCGCACCAGCCAGCGCATCCGGCAGGTATACGATTTTCTCGGCAACACCTTGCCCGGATTGTTATGAAAAGCACCCGACCGCCTGACAGGAGACACCCGACATGTTGCACCGCATAAACCAGTTCTTCCCCGTTCGCTACACCGTTTTTGCACTGTGTGTGATCGGCAGTCTGCTGTTGCTGTTCACCGTTGTCGGATTCGGCCAGGGTGGCTGGTTTTTGCCCGTCTTCGTCGCCCTGGTGGCGCTGGGTGTGTATGACGTAGTGCAGACCAGGCGCTCCATCCTGCGCAATTACCCGGTCATCGGGCATCTGCGTTTTGTGCTGGAATTCATCCGACCGGAAATGCGCCAATACTTCCTGGAAAGCGACAACGAAGCGACGCCGTTCTCGCGCGCCCAGCGTTCCCTGGTGTACCAGCGTGCCAAGGGCGACTCGGACAAGCGGCCGTTTGGTACCCAGCTCGACGTACATGCGGAAGGTTATGAATGGATGAACCATTCCATGGTGCCGAGCAAACTCGCAACACACGACTTTCGCGTCTGGATTGGCGGCACGCCCGACGAAGCGGCGCAGCGCAAGGGCGGCGAGGGCTTGTGCACGCAGCCCTACCACGCCAGTGTGTTCAATATCTCGGCCATGAGTTTTGGCGCACTCAGCGCCAACGCCATACGGGCTCTCAACGCCGGCGCGAAGAAGGGGCACTTCGCGCACGACACCGGCGAGGGATCGATCTCGGTCCACCACCGCGCCAATGGCGGCGACCTGATCTGGGAGATAGGCTCGGGTTATTTCGGCTGCCGCAATGAGGACGGTACTTTCAACGCCGACAAGTTCACCGTGAACGCGCTTGATCCGCAGGTCAAGATGATCGAGATCAAGCTCAGCCAGGGCGCCAAGCCCGGGCATGGCGGCGTCTTGCCCGGCCCCAAGGTGACGCCCGAGATTGCTGCGGCGCGTGGTGTGCCGGTTGGTGTCGACTGTGTCTCACCGGCGGCGCACAGTGCGTTTGCAACGCCCTTGGAGATGATGGCATTCATTACCCGGTTGCGCACGCTGTCGGGCGGTAAACCAGTAGGTTTCAAGCTGTGTATTGGCCACCCCTGGGAGTGGTTTGCCATCGTCAAGGCGATGCTGGCCAGCGGTATCACGCCCGACTTCATCGTCGTGGACGGGGCCGAGGGCGGCACTGGGGCGGCACCGCTGGAGTTCACCAACCATGTCGGCTCGCCGCTGCAGGAAGGCCTGCTGCTGGTGCACAACACGCTGCGCGCCGTCAGGCTGCGCAACCGCATCCGTATCGGCTGCGCCGGCAAGGTGGTTAGCGCGTTTGACGTCGCACGCATGATGGCTCTGGGCGCCGACTGGTGCAACAGCGCACGCGGCTTCATGTTTGCGCTGGGGTGTATCCAGGCGCAGCACTGCCACACCGGCCACTGCCCGACCGGCGTCACCACGCAGGACCCGCTGCGCCAACAGTCGCTGGTGGTTCCCGACAAGGCGCAGCGCGTGTACAACTTCCACCGCATGACGCTGCATGCCCTGCAGGAGCTGGTGCAGGCCGCCGGGTTGGCCCATCCCAGCGGTCTGACGGCACACCACATCGTGCGCCGCTCCACCGACCAGAAGGTCAGGTCGCTGGCACAGTCGGTTCTGATCCAGATGGAAGACGGCGCCTTGCTGCAGGACGACCTGGGCCGGCTGCCGCTGATCTACCGCCAGTCATGGCACCAGTCGAGCGCCAGCAGCTTTACGCTGCAACTGGCCTGACAGGTAATACCACGGCGACCCCGAGCGCGGCCAGGCGACGGCGCAGCCGCACGACGTGCTGGTCCCTGCTCCACAGGCTCGCTGCGTGGGCCACTGCAAGATCGACAAACATCTGATCGTCACTGTCACGGCAACGCACCGGCGCCGTCGGCACGGCAGCTGTCAAATGGCTGAGCCGGTCAAACTCCTGCACCAGTGCTGCCGGGCTGCGCGCACGTGTCGCGATCTGACGGTCAATCTGCGGGTAGGCCAGTACACGCACGAATTCCTCACGCATGGCCGCGGTGCCGACCCACAAAAGTTGTCGCGCGGCCAGCGCAAGCTCCAGCTCGTGCACTGAGGGATCGGCAAAAAGCAGCAGGTCCAGCACCACGTTGGTATCCAGCACCACGGTGCCTGGTGCTGCCTGCGTCGGCATCAGCCTGGGGGCAACTGTCGGGTTTGCGGCGCCGGTGCGGGCCGCGCCGAACCCCGCACCATGTCGAAGCGAAACAGCCGGCACTCGATGGGGCCGTTCCACATCGGCACCCGGCGTGTTTCTTTCAAGCGCATCTTGCCGGGCAGCTTCAGGTCCGGCGTGAGAACCCATGCCGTCCAGCCGGCAAAGTTCTTTTTCCAATGTGCTGCCAGTTGCACAAAAAAGTCGCCTCCATCGACGGTGTGCGCATGTTCCCGGCGCCCGGGGCCCGCCACTCCTCCGACCTCAATACGTTCACCGTACGGCGGGTTCAGCAGCATGGTGCCGGGGCCGTCTGCCGGCGGCAGGCGCTGCAGTGCGTCGCCACCACGAAACTCGATCGCCGCGGCCACGCCGGCGCGCTGCGCATTACGTTGCGCAAAATCCACCATGCGGTGCGCCACGTCACTGCCGAAGATGATGGGTCTGGCGCCAACTGCACGCTGTTCGCTTTGCGCTTGCAGGCGCAGCGCGGCCCAGACATGCTCCTGGAACGGCAGCATCTTCTCGAACGCAAAACGGCGCAGGCTGCCGGGCGCAATATTGCACGCCATCTGCGCCGCTTCGATGGCGATCGTGCCGCTGCCGCAACAGGGGTCATACAGGCTCTGCCGTGTGTCGGCGCCCCAGCCGCTGGCGGCGATCATCGCCGCCGCCAGTGTTTCCTTCAGCGGCGCCTCACCCTTGTCTTCGCGCCATCCGCGCTTGAACAAAGCTTCGCCCGAAGTGTCGATGTACAGCGACACGGTATCGGTAGTCAGATGGGTGTAGATGCGGATGTCCGGGTGCTGGGTATCGACATCCGGGCGCACTCCGCCCGCGCGGTCGCGAAAACGGTCACACACCGCGTCCTTGATCTTCAAAGCGGCGAAATTCAAGCTGTGCACGGGGCTGTGCTGGGCCGTCACCTCGACCTTGATGGACTGGCGCGGTGTGAACCAGATTTCCCATGCCACCGCCGCCGCGGCGCGGTACAGGTCCTGCTCGTCGCGGTAATCGGCGTGCATCAGCTGCACCAATACACGTTGCGCCAGGCGGCTGTGCAGATTGAGCAACTGCGCATCGCGCCAGGTCGCCTCCAGCGATACACCGCCACGGCGCTTGTGCACCGCACCCGGGTCCTGCCGGGTGATGTGCACCACCTCCTGTTGCAGGTAATCCTCCACGCCCGCGGCACAGGGCAGGAACAGCTGCAGATGATTCATGCACGCCTCCAGGGCTGCCGTCGGGCGGCGTTCACAGGGCGCGCCGCAGGCTGGCGGGGGCGATCTTCAAGCCCTCCCGGTACTTGGCAACGGTGCGCCGGGCGCAGACGATTCCCTGCTCGCGCAGCATGTCGGAGAGCTGGTTGTCGCTCAGGGGCTTGGACGCCGGCTCGGCCTCAATGAACTGTTCGATCAAGGCGCGCACGGCGGTGCTCGATGCGTTGGCCCCCGACTCGGTTCCCAGCGCGGAGCCAAAGAAGTACTTCAGCTCGAAGGTGCCGCGCGGTGTCGCCATGAACTTGGCCGTCGTCACCCGGCTGATGGTGGACTCGTGCAAACCCAGCTCATCGGCGATTTCGCGCAACACCAGCGGGCGCATTGCCAGCACGCCATGCTGCAGGAAGTTTTTCTGGCGCTCGACAATGGCATTGCTGACGCGCAGGATGGTGTCAAAGCGCTGCTGTATGTTCTTGATGAACCAGCGCGCCTCCTGCAGCCGCTGTTGCAGAGCCGCGCGGTTGGAGGCGTCCGAGCCGTTGCCACGGTGCTGCTTGAGGGCATTGGCGTAAATGTCATGGACCCGCAGGCGGGGCATGACCTCCGGGTTGATCTGGACCCGAAACCGCACGTTGGCGCCTTTGCCGACCTGCACCACCAGCACGTCAGGAATGATGACGTTGCGCTCCACATTGACAAAACGCCGGCCCGGTTTCGGTTCCAGGCGGCCAATCACCGCAATCGCTTCGCGCACGCTTGCATCATTGGCCGCGCACACCTGGGTCAGTCGCTTGATGTCGCGCCGCGCCAGCAGGTCCATCGGCTGCGTGCAGATACGCATGGCCACCGCCAGCACCGTTTGCTGCGGCGCATGGCTGGGCAAGGCCCGGCGCAACACCTGCAGTTGCAGGCGCAGGCATTCGCCCAGGTCGGCCGCGCCCACACCGGGCGGCTCAAAGCCGTGCAGTATGCGCAGCGCCACGGTCAGGTGGTGCACCAGTTGTTCGAGTTCCTCCGGGTCCTGCGGTGCCAGCGCAGTGGCGAGTTCCTGCAGCGGCTCCTCCAGGTAACCGTCGTCATTCAGGGACTCGATCAGGAAGCGCAGGGCCACCCGGTCTTCCTCACCCAGGCCACTGGCCAGCGCCTGGCGGTGCAAATGGTTCTGCAGCGATTCCTGGCTGCGGGCCAGTTCGCCAGCGTCAAGATCATCGTCCAGGCCCAGGTTGTTGCCATGGGCCTTGGCGTCGCCACCCCACTCGCCGTCATCCGGCGCCATCTCCAGCGTGCCGTCGCCCTCCCAATTCTGCGCATCGACCTCGGACAGGGGCGTTGCACTGTCGTCCGTGGTGCCGCGTTCGGCTTCCCCGGCGTAGTCTGAGCTGGCCGCAAACTCGGCTTCGCGGTCACTTTGACGCACCGGCGTGTCGGCCTGCGGCAGGCCAAATTCCTCACGCGCCAGCGGCTCCTCCGACAGTTCCAGGAACGGGTTGTCATCCAGCATCTGGCTCACCTCCTGGCTGAGTTCGAGTGTGGAGAGTTGCAGCAAGCGGATCGATTGCTGCAACTGTGGCGTCAAAGCCAGGTGTTGTGAGACCCGAAGCGATAAACCCGGCTTCATGGCTACATCTTGAAGTTTTCACCCAGGTACACACGGCGTACGTCGGCGTTGGCGACGATCTCTGCCGGTGTTCCCTGGGCCAACACGTGGCCGTCATTGATGATGTAGGCGTGATCACAGATGCCCAGTGTCTCGCGTACGTTATGGTCCGTGATCAAAACCCCGATGCCACGCGCCTTGAGAAAATTGATGATGCGCTGGATTTCGATCACGGCGATCGGGTCAATGCCGGCAAAGGGTTCATCCAGCAGAATGAAACGCGGCTGCGTGGCCAGCGCCCGCGCAATCTCCACCCGGCGGCGTTCACCGCCGGAGAGGGACAGGGCAGGGGACTGGCGCAGATGGTCGACACGCAGGTCGCGCAACAGGGCGTCCAGCCGCTCGCTGATCAACGACTGCGACAGCGGCATGCCTTGCGCGTCCAGCTGCAATTCATGAAGCAGTTGTTCGACCAGATGGGTTGCGCGATC
>JANLVB010000415.1:0-1527 GCA_031363785.1 Betaproteobacteria bacterium | reverse complement strand
CAGTCCTGAGGACTGTTTGTGCCTGGCAAAGGCCTGGGCCTCCCGGCCCAGGCGCAAACCGCAGCCATAGTCTTTTCTATGGCGAGGATTTGCAACGACGCATGGCGGACGAAGGCGCGGTTTCATGGTTTGAAATTTATGAGTCACGACACTAGGTGGTCGCAGCCGCGCCAGCACCCGGCTGCAGGCCCCCGAAGCGCCTGTCGCGCCGGGCGTAGGCCGTCAGGGCCGCGTCAATCTCGGCTTCGCCAAAATCAGGCCACAGGCAATCCGTGAAGAACAACTCGGAATAGGCGGCCTGCCACAGCAAGAAGTTGCTGATGCGCATCTCGCCACCGGTGCGGATGAAGAGGTCGGGATCGGGCGCAAATGACAACGCCATATGCTGCGACATCCACGTTTCATCGATCTCGTCGGGCTTGACCCCGAGCGCCAAGGCTTGTCGACAGGCCTGTATCACGTCCCAGCGGCCGCCGTAATTGAACGCCACGGCCAGCGTGATACGGGTGTTGTTGCGGGTGAGGTTCTCGGCCTGCTCCCACGCACGGCGCAATTTGTCCGAAACCGCCGAGCGGTCACCGACGATACGGATGCGCACGCCGTCATCGGCCAGCTTGGTGAGGTACTTGGAAACCGCCACCAGCACCAGACTCATGAGGCCGGTCACCTCTTCGGAAGGCCGCTTCCAGTTCTCGGATGAAAAGGCAAACACGGTGAGGTACTCGACCCCGCGGTCGGCGAAGGCGTTGACAGCCCTGACCAGGGCATCGACGCCCTGTTTGTGTCCGAAGAAACGGGGCATATAGCGGCGCCGGGCCCAGCGGCCATTGCCGTCCATGACGACGGCCACATGACGCGGCACCGGCGATGCCCCCGCCAACGCAACAGGCGTCGCGGGTTGCTCGACGGACACAACGCTGACAGCGCTGTTGCTCATGCAATCAGGCCGCAGCCTCAAGTGAAGGCAGCCAGCACGCAGGCCTGCGCGAACAGCCGTACCGGCATTCATGCGACCAGCCCGCGCAGTGCACAGGGCTCGTCATACGGCCATGACTTCCGCTTCTTTGCCCTGCACCAGGCGGTCGATCTCGGCAATGGTGCGATCGGTCAGGCGTTGCACTTCGTCTTGGGCACGCCGCTCCTCGTCTTCAGAAGCGACCTTGTCCTTCAGCAACTTCTTCAGGTGCTCGTTGCCTTCGCGGCGCACCGAACGAA
This sequence comes from Betaproteobacteria bacterium, assembly GCA_031363785.1. Lineage (GTDB taxonomy): Bacteria > Pseudomonadota > Gammaproteobacteria > Burkholderiales > Burkholderiaceae_C > CAISIP01. The sequence continues at coordinate 312 of JANLVB010000415.1, read as the reverse complement.
CGGCGATCTTGGCCTCTTCGCCCGCATGCCTGACGACCTTGGTCAGCTCCTTGCGCCGCTCCTCGGTGAGTGCCGGCATGGGCACGCGGAGCAACTCACCCTGCGACGAGGGGTTCAAGCCCAGCTCCGACTCGCGTATGGCCCGCTCGATCTTTGCAGCCATGCCCTTTTCCCCGGGCTGCACGCTGATCGTGCGCGCATCGAGCAGCGTCACGTTGGCCACCTGGCTGATCGGCAGCAACTGGCCGTAGTAATCGACCTGCACCTGGTCCAGCAGGCCGGGGTGGGCACGGCCGGTGCGGATCTTGTGCA
>JANLVB010000407.1:0-3075 GCA_031363785.1 Betaproteobacteria bacterium | reverse complement strand
GCGGCCAAGCTTCGGCAGCGGCGCGTTCGAGGCCATCTTCAAGGCGACGGGAGGTATTCCCCGGCGCATCAATACCGTATGCGACCGTCTTCTGCTACTTGGTTTCCTCGGCAACAAGGAGGAGTTGGGTGTAGCGGATGTTGACGAAGTGGTCAAAGAGATGCGGGACGAGTCTGGCGGCGCTGCAGCTAAACCGTCCACACGCGGCTTTCTCGATAACACGACGCACCACACCGGCCCCGATTCCATGGTCGATATCGACCTGGCCAAGTTGCAGGGCGCGAGCTCTGTGGTCGACGGCTTGAGCAGCCAACTGGCCAGTCTCGGCGCAGAACAACAGGGTGACCGGCTGCAGCGCCTGGAGCGCAGCATGTTGCGCCTGGAGCGCGTCAACATCGAGATTCTGGCGATGTTGCAAAAGCTGGTTTCGTCATTGAAGCGCTGATGAACCAGGCCATGGCTGAACAACAACTCACCAACGCACTGACCATCGACGTGGAGGACTACTTCCAGGTGTCGGCGTTTGCACCGCATATCGACCGGTTGTCCTGGGATGCGCGGGAATGCCGGGTCGAGCGCAATGTGGACCGCATTCTGGCCATGTTGTCCGAACACCAGACCAAGGCGACGTTTTTTACTTTGGGCTGGATCGCCGAGCGGTATCCGGCACTGGTGCGGCGTATCGTGTCCGCCGGCCACGAGTTAGCCAGCCATGGCTACGGCCACGAGCGTGCCAGCGACCTGACGGAGCAGGCTTTTTCGCAGGATATCCAGAGTGCCAAGGCCTTGCTGGAAGACATTGGCGGTGTTCAAGTGCTGGGGTACCGGGCGCCCAGCTTCTCGATCGGCGAGAGCAACCTGTGGGCCTTCGACTGCCTGGTGCGCGCTGGTTACCGCTACAGTTCGAGCATCTACCCGATCGCGCATGACCACTACGGCATGCCGAATGCGCCGCGCCATGCCTACCAGGCGCGCCCGGGTCTGCTCGAAGTGCCAATCACCACACTGCGCTTTTTCAACCGCAATTTCCCGTCCAGTGGTGGCGGTTATTTCCGCTTGTTGCCGTATCAGTTGTCGCGTTGGATGCTTGGTCGGGTGAATCGCACCGAACGCCGACCAGGAATTTTCTACTTTCACCCGTGGGAGATTGATCCCGGGCAACCGCGCATTCCGGGTATCAGCAGCAAGACCCGTTTTCGCCACTACGTCAATATCTCGCGTACCGAGGCCCGCTTGCAGCAATTGCTGAAAGATTTTCGATGGGGCCGCATGGACCAGATTTTTCTGGGTGTGGCAGAGCAGCCGCAGACGCTGCAGGCTGCAACCGCCTGATGTGCCCGTGCTGATCGTCAAACGACTCGACCCCCAGGATGCGGACGGTGCCCGGCGCTGGGACGAGTTTGTATTCGCCTGCCCCAGGGCGACATTTTTTCATCGTGCCGGCTGGCAACGTCTGGTGACTGGGGTATTTGGACACAATACCTACTTCTTCTGGGCCGAAGAAGATGGTGTTGTCCGGGGGGTGCTGCCGCTGGCCCATGTCAACAGCTGGCTGTTCGGCAACTCGCTGGTAGCACTGCCATTCGCCGTGTACGGTGGTGTGGCCGCCGTCGGCGACGAAGCCGGGACGATGCTGGAGGAGCACGCCAAAGCGCTCGCATTGCAGCTCAAGGTGGACCATCTGGAATTTCGCAATGTCGAGCCAAGACACAGTGACTGGCCGACGCAGAACTTGTACGTTACTTTTCGCAAGATGTTGCTGCCGGATGAAGAAGCCAACATGCTGGCCATCCCGCGCAAACAACGCGCCATGGTGCGCAAAGGCATCAAGAATGGGTTGTCCAGTACGACAGATCAGGATGTGGAGCGCTTTTTTGCACTGTATGCCGACAACGTGCATCGCCATGGCACACCGGCCATGCCAAAGCGTTACTTCAAGGCCTTGATGGACGAGTTTGGCAGCGACTGTGAGGTACTGACAATCACCGCTGCAGATGGTCGCCTGCTCAGCAGTGTCATGAGTTTCTATTTCCGCGATGAGGTGCTGCCCTATTACGCCGGCGATGATGAATCGGCGCGTGACCTCGCCGCGAATGATTTCAAATACTGGGAGCTCATGCGCCGCGCCTGCGCTCGCGGCTTGAAGGTATTTGATTACGGGCGCAGCAAGCAGGGAACTGGTTCGTTCGCGTTCAAGAAAAACTGGGGCTTCGTGCCGACACCCCTGCATTACGAGTACTGCCTGTACAAGCGTGATGCGATACCGCAGAACAACCCGTCCAACGCCAAATACAAACTCATGATCGAGGCCTGGCGGCGCATGCCGATCGGGCTGGCGAATTGGTTGGGTCCATTTATTGTGCGCAACCTGGGGTAGCCCGGTCATGGCCAACCTGCTGTACCTGGTGCACCGCCTGCCCTACCCGCCCAACAAGGGCGACAAGGTGCGCTCGTACCATTTGTTAAAGCACCTGGCTGCGAGCCACAATGTCTATTTGGGGACGTTTGTGGATGACTCCGATGATATGCAGTATCTGCCCGTGGTACGGGAAATGTGTGCCGGGTTGTGTGCTGTTCCGCTGTCACCGGTGGTGGCAAAGATGCGCAGTCTGTGGGGCTTGCTGAACCGCGAACCCCTTACGCTTGCCTACTATCGGGACGCCGAGCTGAGGCGGTGGATTGCGGGTGTCAGGGCGCATTGCAAGATCAACGCCACAGTGGTCTTTTCCTCGGTCATGGGCCAATACGCACTGCCGCGCCCAGGTCAAATGGATGAACCCCTGCTGGTCGATTTTGTTGATGTAGATTCACTGAAGTGGGCGCAGTATGCTCGGCAAAGACAATGGCCCATGTCCTGGATATATGCGCGTGAGGGGCGAACCCTGTTGGCTTTTGAACGTGTGCTCGCATCCCGGGCGACCCATTCCTTTTTCGTCACAGACCAAGAGGTAGCGTTGTTCCGGCGACTGGCGCCGGAGTCTGCCGCAACGGTGCACGCCATTGGTAATGGCGTCGACGCAGACTACTTTTCGCCAGACGCGCAGCGAGACAACCCGTTCAGTGCCGGCGAAGTTC
>JANLVB010000416.1:0-9301 GCA_031363785.1 Betaproteobacteria bacterium | reverse complement strand
CCGTACGGTGAGCAGCACAGGCGCAAGACCGGGCCGCGCAGCAGGTGCATGACCTGCTCACACCCGGTTCCAGTCGAAGGCAGCCTTGTCGCCAGTACCGTAGACCTTCAAGGCGCCCTTTTCACCAACGGCGTTGGGCCGCTGGAAGATCCAGTTCTGCCACGCGGTGAGGCGCCCAAAAATGCGTGTCGCCATGGTCTCGGTACCGTTGAAGCGCAGATTGGCCTCCAGGCCGGTGAGTGCGTCGGGTGACATCGAGACCCGCTCCTCGATTGCGATACGCAACTCGTCGGCCCAGTCGATGTCGTCCGGGTTGGCGCTGACCAGGCCCAGGGCGAAAGCCACGTCGGCATCGAGCGCCTGCCCGACACTGCCCCGCACCGCATCCAGGGCCGCAGCCTCGTCGTAAAACCGCCGCCCCAGGCGGCTTTGGCCGGTAGCCATCGGATAGAGGCCGAAGTTGCACTCGGCCACCGTGATGCTGGGTGCCCTCGCGGCGTCGTCCGGCAAGGCCAGCTGGTAGCTGCGGTCGCAGGCCAGTGCCAGCTCAAGCAAGGTGCCAGCGAAACACGAGCCCGGCTCGATCAGCGCGAACAGGCTGCGCGATGACAGGTCAAGCCGGCTGAAGGTGCGCCGCAGCAGCCCGATGGTCTCGCGCACCAGCCAGTGCCCCTTGTGCGCCATCAGCGTCGCGTCCATGGCCAACACGGCCTGCGCGTCGCCCGAGGTCTTGATCAGCCAGGTGCCGATGCCCTGCTCGTTGCTGCGCATGGACAAGATGGCGTCTTCCAGTTCACGCGCCATCTGCAGCGGGTACCAGGCGGCGCCAGCGGCCTCGATGGCGGCGAGGTCGGCCGGCTGCGGTCCGTCTGGTGCCTGCACGGTAAAGCTTGCAGTGCGTTGGCTGCGGTCCATGGCCACCGCGACGTGCTGGTAACGCAGGCCATCGGCTTGCACGGTACGGGCCAGCGGTGTGAGCAACACGCCACGCCCGTCAGCCGGGCGGTCACTCTGTTGCGCCAGTTCCAGCGCGCGCTGGCGCACCTTCTGGGCAAACACCTGCGGCTTGGCAATGTCGTCCACCAGCCGCCAGTCTTTCGCCTTTTGTCCGCGCACGCCCTCGGCACTGGTACAAAAAATGTCGGCCAGGTCATGCCGCACATGGCGCTTGTCGGTGACACGGGTCAGGCCACCTGTGCCCGGCAACACACCGAGCAGGGGAACCTCGGGCAGGCTGACCGCCGAGGAGCGGTCGTCTACCAGGATGATCTCGTCACAGGCCAGTGCCATCTCGTAACCACCACCGGCACAGGCACCATTCACCGCGGCCAGGAACTTCAACCCGCTGTACCGCGATGCATCCTCCAGACCGTTGCGGGTCTCATTGGTGAACTTGCAGAAGTTGACCTTCCAGGCATGGCTGCTGACGCCCAGCATGAAAATATTCGCGCCAGAGCAGAACACCCGGTCCTTCAGGCTGGTCAGCACTACCGTGCGAACTTCGGGGTGCTCGAAGCGGATGCGGTTGATGGCGTCATGCAGTTCGATGTCCACCCCCAGGTCATAACTGTTGAGTTTGAGCTTGTAGCCTGGGCGCAGGCCCGCGTTTTCGTCGAAATCAGCGCCCAGGGTGGCCACCGGGCCATCGAAGCTGAGTTTCCAATGCCGGTACTGAGAGGCCTCAGTCCGGTAGTCCACCGTTTCAGAATTACCCACGAATCGATCTCCTGAGGCTATTTTTTGCGGGGTGAATACCCTGGAATGGATGAATGACTTAATGCATAATAATGCACAAAACTGGCCAATGTCAAGTTAAACCATAAAACACGCAAAATAATTCACAACGGCAGGCACAATCCCTGTCGCACCATCTGCCGCAGCAACATGAAAGTCGCCTGCAACGCCTGCGCACTGGTATCGAGCTTCAGCTGTGCCTTGGAGTAAAAAGCGGCGCGCCCGGCCAGGATGCCACGCAGGTCCTGCATCGCCTCCTTGCTCGCCGCCATCGGGCGCAGATCACCCTGCGCCGTCACCCGGGCCATGTGATCCTCCGGCGCAGCGCGCAGCCATACTGTCGTGCAGTGACTCAGCAGCTGGTTGTAGCTTGCGGCATCCGACACCAGACCACCCGGCGTTGCAATCACCGCCTCCGGATAGATCTGGATCGCCTCCTCGAGTGCGCGGCGCTCATAACGCCGGTATGCGTTGACACCATACAAAGCCTGAATTTCCGCCACGCTGCAGCCAGCGAACTTCTCGATTTCCCGACTCAGTTCGACAAACGGGTAACCCAGGTCATCGGCCAGCATGCGTCCCAGCGTCGACTTGCCAGCACCGCGCAGGCCAATCAGGGCAACGCGGGTGTTGGCCAGCGGGTTGCGGTCGCCAGTGCCCAGCAGTTCACCGATGGCAACCCGCATCCGCTGCAATGTGCCCTCGTCGCGCTGCTCCAGCAGTTCGCGGATCATCAGCCACTCGGGCGACGAGGTGGTCACATCACCGACCAGTTCACCCAGGGAGCACTGCAATGCGCCGGCAACCTGCAGCAAGACCAGCACCGAGGCGTTGCCAACGCCGTACTCCATGTTCGCCAGATGCCTTTCGGAGACGTCGGCCGCCAGGGCCAGCGCCTTGCGTGTCATGCCGCGACGCGAACGCAGAGCGCGTACCCGCTCGCCCAGGGCCAACAGAAAGGGGTGCTTCTCGTCGGCTGGGGTGTCGTCAACGCCGCGCTCGGAGCCGACACGGTCAACCCCAGCTGGGGGATCAATTTTATGCAGTATAGTGCTTGACATGGATTAAATCACCGGGCCTTGCCTATGCGCAGAATAATTCATATTGTTGCGCTCAGCAAGCGACGAAATCAGGAGACACGATGTCAATTCCCAATACGGTTGCGGCGCCGGGCGCACGCTTCAACTTCGCACAACATCTGATACAGCGCAACATCGACCGACCGACCAAGACGGCATACATCGACGACCACGGCAGCCTGAGTTACGGTAGCCTGGCCGACCGCATCCAGCGCATGGCAGCCGCCCTGCTGACGCTGGGGATCCGGCGCGAGGAACGCGTGTTGTTGCTGATGCACGACAACAACGACTGGCCGGTGTGTTTTCTCGGCGCCCTGTATGCCGGCATCGTGCCGGTGGCGGTCAACACCCTGATGACGGCGGACGACTACCGCTACATGCTGCAACACAGCCGGGCCCAGGCCGCCCTGGTTTCCGCCGCCCTGCTGCCGGTGTTGCAGCAAGCCATGGCGGCAGGTGGCCATGAGGTGAAGCTGACCCTGGTCTCCAAACCGGCGGCAGGACTGACACAACATGTGCTCGATCTGGCGACCGTGCTGGCCAGCCACTCGCCACTGCGCGAGGCAGCCGACACCGCACCGGACGACCCGGGCTTCTGGTTGTACTCGTCCGGCTCCACTGGCAAACCCAAGGGTGCACTGCACAGCCAGGCCAATCCGTACTGGACGGCGGAGTTGTATGGCTCGAAGATACTCGGCCTGACCGAGCAGGATGTGTGTTTTTCCGCCGCCAAGCTGTTTTTTGCCTACGGCCTGGGCAACGCGCTGAGTTTCCCGCTCAGTGTTGGCGCCACCACCCTGCTGATGGCCGAGCGGCCCACGCCGGAGGCTGTTTTCAAACGCTGGCGGGGGGACGTGGGCGCGATACGGCCCACGGTCTTTTTCGGCGCGCCGACCGGTTTCGCCGGCATGTTGGCCAGTGTCGCCCTGCCACCGCGCGCCGCTATCGCCCTGCGCCTGGCGTCATCGGCCGGTGAGGCATTGCCAGGCGAACTGGGAGAACGATTCACCGGGCACTACGGTGTGCAGATCATCGACGGCATTGGTTCGACCGAGATGCTGCACATCTTTTTGTCCAACCAGCCCGCACGGGTGCGTTATGGCACCACGGGCTGGCCGGTGCCAGGATACGAGATCGAACTGCGCGGCGACGACGGGCTGCCGGTGCCAGATGGCGAAACCGGCGACCTCTACATCGCCGGGCCCAGCGCCGCTCTGATGTACTGGGGCAATCGCGAAAAATCGCGCGATACCTTCCAGGGCCGGTGGACCAAGAGCGGCTACAAGTATGTACGTAACAGTGACGGCAGTTATACCTACAGCGGGCGCAGCGACGACATGCTCAAGGTCAGCGGCATCTATGTGTCGCCATTCGAGGTCGAAGCCACGCTGGTGCAACATGCGGCCGTGCTCGAAGCCGCCGTGATCGGTGTCACTGACGGCGACGGGCTGACGCGCAGCAAGGCTTTCGTGGTGTTGAAAGCCGGCGCACAGGCCAGCGAGGACGAACTCCGCGCCTTTGTCAAGGACCGGCTGGCTGCTTACAAATACCCGCGCCAGATTGAGTTTGTCGCTGAATTGCCCAAGACGGCGACGGGCAAGATTCAGCGCTTCAAGCTGCGCGAGCGCGAAAACGCGGCTCGCCGCAGCGGCTAATATCGGGCCATCCAGCACGGAGCAGCAGCATGGCGCACTACACGGCAGAAGTCATATGGCAACGCGGCGAGCAGGACTTTGTGGCGGGCCGTTACAGCCGCAGGCACATGCTGCGCTTCGACGGTGGCATCGATGTGCCAGGCTCGTCGTCACCGCAGGTGGTGCCGCTGCCGTGGTCGGACGCCCATGCGGTCGACCCGGAGGAGGCCTTCGTCTCGTCCATTTCCAGCTGCCACATGTTGTGGTTTTTGTCGATCGCTGGCAAACAGCGTTATTGCGTGGACAGCTACCACGACAACGCGGTGGGCGAAATGCGCAAGAACGACGGCGGCAAACTGGTGGTGGCGCGCGTCACTTTGCATCCGGCAGTGGTTTTCTCCGGGGCGCGCTTGCCTGACCGCAGCGCGCTGGACCAGTTGCACCACGAGGCACACGCCGAATGCTTCATCGCCAACTCGGTGAAGACCGAGATTGTGTGTGAGCCGGTGCTGGCTGCCGCGCCATAACTCAAGGCCCACCATGCTCGCCCGCCGCAACTGCCTGCTGGCCGCACTGGCAATAACCAGCGGCCCGGTGGTCGGCGCCGACAGCGCGTTGCAAGGCGCCATGCGCCGCGCCCAGGCGCTGCGCGACGAGGCGCTGCGCAACGGCGATCAGGGTTACGGCGCCGTGGTGCTGCGCGGGGGCGAGATCGTCGGCGCCGCACCGAGCCGGGTGGTGACCAACACCGACCCGACGGCGCACGCCGAGATGGAGGCGATCCGCGACGCGGCGCGCCGTCTGCGGTCACGCGACCTGTCGGGCAGCATCCTGGTGTCGACCTCGCGCCCTTGCCGCATGTGTGAAACGGCGGCCATGTGGGCCGGTATCTCGCGCATGGTGTATGGCGAACAACTGACCGACGGCGGCCCACCACGATGACGGCACGCCGCATGATTCTGGTCGCGGTCGCCGGCCTTGCCATGGCGGGTGGACCGCGAACCGCCCTCGCCCAGACCTCAGCCGACAGACTGATCGCCGCTGCGCACTTGGGTGACATCACCATGCTGACGCGGCTGCTCGACGCCGGCACCCCCGTCGACAGCCGAGACGCGCAGGGACGTACCGCCTTGCTGGTGGCCACCGATGCCAACCGGTTGGACGCGGCGCGGGTGTTGATTGCGCGCGGCGCCAACGTGAATGCCCGGGACAACATCCAGGACTCGGCTTACCTGCTGGCCGGTGCCCGGGGTCGGCTGGAGATCTTGCGGCTCACCCTGGCGGCCGGCGCCGACCTCAAGAGCACCAACCGCTACGGTGGTACCGCCTTGATTCCGGCGGCACACTACGGGCATGTCGAGACCGTGCGCGAGTTGCTGAAGACGGCCATTGCCGTCGATCACGTGAACCGGCTGGGCTGGACCGCGCTGCTGGAAGCCATCATCCTGGGGGACGGAGGCGCGTCACACACCGAGATCGTTCGCCTGCTGCTGGCTGCCGGAGCCCGGGCGGATTTGCCCGATTCACAAGGCGTGACGCCGCTGTCCCACGCCGAGCAACGCGGCCAGCGCGCCATTGCCGACCTGCTGCGGGCGGCCGGCGCGCGGCGGTGATCAGAGGCGGTAGATGTCGCTGAACTTGGCTTCCAGGTAATCCAGAAGCGGCACTTCAGTCGGCGCAAAACCACTCGCAAGCTCTATAAGGTCCTGCGGCGGGTGCAAACCGCCATGCCGTTGCACTGCGTCTCGCAGCCAGGCGGCCGCCGGCTTCGCCACACCCTGCGCAAGGCTTTGGTCCAGATCGGGAAGCGCCTGACGCATCACTTTGTGAAGGCAAGCCGCGTAGACATTGCCAAGGCTGTAGGTCGGAAAGTAGCCAAACACCCCGATGGACCAGTGCACGTCCTGCAACATACCGTTTGACGGCCGGTCGACCTGCTGGCCGAAGTCGTGGGCGAAACGTTCATTCCAGGCGTCCTGCAGATCGACCAGCGCCAGTCTGCCAGCCACCAGTTCGCGCTCCAGATCGAAGCGCAGCATCACATGCAGGTTGTAGTGCACCTCATCTGCCTCGGTGCGTATGTAGCCGGGCCGCACGCGGTTCACCGTGGCATAGAACTGGTCTGGCGACTCGCTCTTGAATTCGGCAAAGTGGGCTCCCATCCGGCCCCACAACCAGTGCGTGAAGGGCCGGGACCGCCCGAGCTGGTTCTCGAAGATGCGGCTCTGGCTCTCGTGCACGCCCGACGACACACCCTGCCCCAAGGGGGTGAACTGGTACAACGGGTCGATTGCCAGTTCGTAGCAGGCGTGGCCCACTTCATGAATCGTTGAATAAAGGCAGTTGAAAGGGTCTGCTTCTGCCACACGGGTGGTGATACGCACGTCGTTGCCGGAGCCGGACGAAAACGGATGCACGGCCAAGTCGAGCCGCCCTCGCGTCCAGTCATAACCAAAGGCGCCGGCCAACTCGCGCGCGAGGGCGAGTTGCGGCTCGCGGCCAAACCGCCCATGCAACGCCACCGGCTGGTAGTGCGCGCCCAGCACCTGCTCACGCAGCACCAGCAGGCGCGGGCGCATGCGGTCGAACATGGCGCCGATGCCGGCAGCAGTGGCGCCGGGCTCAAACTCGTCCAGCAGCGCGTCGTAGGCATCGACGCCAAATCCACCAGCCGACAGGGCCTGCCCTGCTTCGCGTTTCAAGTTCAGCACCTGCTGCAGCGTCGGCAGGAAACGCGCCACGTCATCGTTGGCCCGGGCGTCAGCCCAGACACCCTGCGCGAGCGACGTGGTGCGGGCGAGTTCGGTGGCCAGCCGCCCCGGGATACAGGCGTTCCTGTGCAACGCGCGCGCGATCAGGTCGACTGCACGTTGCCCGGCAGCGTCGGGCGGTTTTGCCTGTGCCAGCCAGCCAGCGATGCGCGGATCGGTGCGTCGCGCGTGCAGCACACCCTCGATCGCCGCCATTTCCTCACCACGCTGAACCGCTGCACCGCGCGGCATCATGGTTTCCTGGTCCCAACCCAGCCGGCCGGCAATTTGCCCCAGTGCCTCGGTGTCACGCTGGAACGCCATCAGTTCCGTAAATGCTGTCATGTCATGTCCCAGATTTGCATGTCAAACCGCAATGCGGCCGAAAGGGTCCGAGTTTCGCACTGCGAGCACCCAGACTCCCCGGACGCCGCTGCGAAGGAAGCACTGACACACAGCCACGAATCAGTATATAGTAGGTATATTAAAGTTGTAACTTTAGATTTACCCGCTATGTATCTCCGTTCGTGTGCTGCCCGGCTGAGACAGCTTTCCACACAATTCCCAGCCGTGTTGATCCTCGGGCCGCGGCAGGTAGGCAAGACGACGCTCGCCCGGCAGACGTTTCCAAACTTGCCCTATCTGGACCTGGAAGACCCGGCAACCCGGCTCTCGTTCACGGACGACCCGCGGTTCCAGCTCGACGCCCGGGCACACGATGGCCTGGTGCTGGATGAGGCGCAGCGTGTGCCGGCATTGTTCGACGCATTGCGCGGCGCAATAGATGCTGATCGACAGCGCGTTGGGCGCTACATCATTCTCGGTTCTGCGCAGCCGGCACTCGTGCGCCAAGTGGCCGAAACCCTCGCCGGGCGTGTCGGCATTCTTGCACTGGAGCCACTGACGGTGGTCGAAATACAAACCGATGCAGGACAAACAACCGATTACCGCTCACTCTGGCTCAAGGGCGGTTTTCCGGACGCCTTGGCGGCAGACGCACGTGGTGGCAGTTTTCGCGACTGGTGGGAGGCCTACCTGCGCACCTACGTCGAGCGCGACCTGCCGGCACTGGGGGTCAACGCCGACGCCTTGTTGATGCGCCGACTCATGACCATGCTCGCCCACGCGCAGGGCGGTATTGCGAATCTCAGCCAGTTCGCAGGCGCACTGGGGGTTTCACAACCAACGGTACAGCGTTACACCGACATCCTCGAGCAAAGTTTTCTGCTGCGGCGCTTGCCGCCCTACTTTCGCAACATCGGCAAACGACTGGTCAAAGCCCCCAAGTTGTACCTGCGGGACACCGGGCTGCTGCACCACCTGCTCAACATCAGCAGCCACTCGGTGCTCGATTCCCACCCCATCCGCGGCGCCAGTTGGGAAACGTTCGTGCTGGAGGACATGCTGCGGCGCGAACGGCTCCTCCATCCGTACAGCCAGGCGTATTTCTGGCGCACCGCAGGCGGTGCGGAAGTCGACCTGTTGCTTGATCGTGGTGACCTGCTGCATGCGCTGGAGATCAAGACCGCACCCGGCACATCGCCGCATCTGGCGCGCGGCCTGCGCTCCATCCTGGACGATACCGGTGCGCGCAGTGCAACGGTCATGGACCAGGGGCCGGGCTCCAGCCCGCTTGCACCTGGGGTGACGCGCCGTGGTTTCGCGGTCAACGCCGACTGGTTGCCTTGAATCGCGTTTGACCATCAGCGGCGCAGTGGTGCGCCAGCCATTGACCTGGTACCAGGTCAATGGCTGGCAATCAAAGGCGCTCGACCACCCAGGCCCGCACACTGGCCATGGCTTGCGGCAGTTTGCCAGGCTCGGTGCCACCGGCCATGGCCATATCGGCCTTGCCACCACCTTTGCCACCGACCTGGCTGGCGACAAAATTGACCAACGCCCCGGCCTGGATGCGCCCCAGCAGATCGGGCGTCACACCGGCGGCGAGTTGCACCCGTGCCCCGTCCACCGCAGCAAGCACGATGACGGCGCTCTTGAGCTTGTCCTTGAGCTTGTCCATGCTCTCGCACAACGTCTTGGCATCGGCGCCAGCCAGTTCGACAACCAGCAGCTTCACGCCCTGGATATCGACCGCCTGCTGCAG
>JANLVB010000323.1:0-3132 GCA_031363785.1 Betaproteobacteria bacterium | reverse complement strand
TCACGCGCGTGCCCGACGCTTCCAAGATCGCCCTGGCCGCCCTGGTGGCGTGGTGCCGGCAGGCGCAGGTGCGCATGATCGACTGCCAGCAGAACACCCGCCACCTGGCGTCGCTCGGCGCCCGCGAAATCGCCCGCGCGGAATTTGTGCAACATGTGGCGCGCGAGCGGCATCACGAGGCCGCTCGCTGGCAGTTCGAACCCGTATACTGGAAATCACTCGTGCTGCATCCCACATCCGCGTGACGCACCTCAAGGATCTTCCGCTCCAGACGCTGCAGTTCTACGCCACGGCACCCTACCCGTGCAGCTACCTCGACGCGCGGCAGGCGCGCTCCCAGGTCGCCACGCCAAGCCACTTGATCAACAATGCCACCTACTCCGAACTGGTGAGCCAGGGTTTTCGGCGCAGTGGCCTGTTCACCTACCGGCCGCATTGTGATGGTTGTCAGGCCTGTGTTCCCTTGCGGGTGGAGGCTACCGAGTTCCGCCCAGACCGCAGCCAGCGCCGGGCCTGGACGCAACACGCCGACTTGCAGGCCCGCGTCACCCGGCTGAGCTTCATGCCCGAGCATTACCAGTTGTACCTGCGCTACCAGAATGGCCGCCACGCCGGCGGCGGCATGGACCAGGACAGCATCGAGCAGTACACGCAGTTCCTGCTGCAAAGCCGCGTCAACTCACGGCTGGTCGAGTTTCGCGACACACTGGCCGATGGTGGCATCGGGCCCTTGCGCATGGTGTCCATCCTCGATGTGCTGGAAGACGGCATTTCTGCCGTGTACACCTTCTACGAGCCGGGCATGCGGGCGAGTTTTGGCACCTATAGCGTGTTGTGGCAAATCCGCCAGGCGCAGAAGTTGGGGCTGCCACACGTCTACCTGGGCTACTGGATACGGCAAAGTCCGAAGATGAACTACAAGTCCCGCTTCCACCCGCGTCAGTTGCTGATCGACGGCGCGTGGAAGTCCGACCCGCCGCACCACAAGAGCCAGCAAATGCAAACCGGCTGCGGCCGGAGCGGCGCGTGAAGAAAGCCGGCAACACGCCGCATACCGAGACACCGGCCGTCCAGGTGCTGGAGCGCATGTTTGCGCTGGTGAATGTGCTGGCGTCACGCGAAGGCAACATGTCGCTCAAGGAGATCAGCGAAAAAACCGGGCTGCATCCATCCACCGCGCACCGCATACTCAATGACCTGACGATCGGGCGTTTTGTCGAACGCGCGCAACCGGGCAGTTACCGGCTTGGCATGCGACTGCTGGAGCTCGGTAACCTGGTGAAGGGCCGACTCGACGTACGTGATGCGGCCTTGCGACCGATGCGGGCATTACACGCACGCATCCAGCAACCGGTGAACCTGAGCCTGCGCCAGGGCGACGAGATCGTTTATGTGGAGCGGGCCTACAGCGAACGCTCGGGCATGCAGGTGGTGCGCGCGATCGGCGAACGCGCACCGCTGCATCTGACCTCGGTGGGAAAACTATTCTTGGCAGTGGATGATGCACAACGCATACGTGCCTATGCGACGCGCACCGGCCTGCAAGGCCAGACCAAGAACAGCATCACCCAATTGTCGAGCCTGGAGCGCGAACTGGCCCGCGTGCGCCAGCTGCACTACGCGCATGACAACGAGGAGCTGGAGTTGGGTGTGCGCTGCATTGCCTGCGGCATCCATGACGACCAGGGCCGGTTGCTGGCTGGCCTGTCCATATCCGCTCCGGCAAGCCGCCTGGACGACGCCTGGCTGGTCCAGTTGCAAGCCACCGCCGAGGAGATATCCGCAACGCTGGGTTACCTGGCCGGCACAAAACGCAGCTGAGCGCCTGCGCCAGCGCGGCAGACTCAGACGCGCGCTTTGACCGGTGCCAGAGCCTCGACCCAGCGCCGTACCCGCTCGGCGTCACCGAGGCGGCTGAGTTTGCCGGCAGAGTCCAGAAACACCATGATGAGCTGGCGCCCGGCAATCGTTGTCTGCATCACCAGACAACGGCCGGCCTCGGAAATATAGCCCGTCTTCTGCAGGCCGATCTGCCAGCCCGGGTTGTTCACCAGGCGATTCGTATTGTTGAACTGCAAGCTGCGGTTGCCAACTGCTACCACATGGTGGCTGGATGTGGAGAGTTCGCGGAGACTGGGCTCGGCATGGGCGGCATTCACCAGCACCGCCAGGTCCTGTGCGCTGGATTGATTTTTGCTAGACAGGCCAGTGGGCTCGACATACCGCGTGTCGCGCATGCCGAGTTGCCTTGCCTTGTCGTTCATGCGCGCGACAAACGCCGCCAAGCCACCCGGGAAACTGCGGCCAAGCGCGTGCGCAGCACGGTTTTCGCTCGACATCAATGCCAGGTGCATGAGTTCGCCGCGGCTGAGTTCGGTGCCCACCTTCAGCCGGGAGCGGCTGCCCTTTTCGGTGTCGACATCGTCCTGGGTAATCAGGATCACTTCGTCCAGGGGCAGGCCCGCCTCACTCACCACCAGACCGGTCATGAGTTTGGTCAGCGACGCAATCGGCAGAACCGCCTGGTCGTTTTTGCTGAACAGGACCTCACGCGTCTCTTGGTCGATCACCAGCGCGACGCTGGACTTGAGTTCGAGCGCGTCCGGGCGCTGGTGCAAACCGGCGACCTGGCCAAACGACTGGCGTTCGGCCACCGGCGCTGATCGAGGTGATATTGATCGGTCCCCAGGTAATGGGTACAGCTTCGTAAGCGGAAAATGTCTGATTATTTACACCAAATATAATTTGAAAGATATTTGGCGCCAAAGTTGCCAAGCCTAATGAAACAATAAATATCACCATCTTCGGAGAGTTACTCCGATGCATAGGTTGATAGCCAAAAAATTCAATTGCCAGTCCGACCAGAGTGGCTACCGCGATTGCTAGGAAAATGGCTAGAGGCCACGGTAACTTTAAAGTATTGTAAAAGACGACCGCTGCGTACGCCGCACTTGTATAAACTACTGAGTGGGCAAAGTGAAATACTTCCGTTGTGGAATAGATTATGCCGAAACTCAATCCCAATATGGCGTATGTAGATCCAAGTATTACTCCACCAACGGTTAGTTGGGCAACGAGCGCCCAACTAACCGACTGACCTAGAAGTTCCACAATTTAGTATGTGCTACTTGC
>JANLVB010000224.1:0-2753 GCA_031363785.1 Betaproteobacteria bacterium | reverse complement strand
GTCACAAAACGCATGTTGTGCTCGATCAGCAGCACCGCCATGCCCGGCCCTTCGGTGGCCAGTTTGCGGAAGATCTCGCCGAGCTTGGCAGCCTCCACCTCGTTGATGCCAGCCACCGGTTCGTCGAGCAGCAGCACCTCGGGCTTGAGCGCCAGCGCACGCATCATTTCCACCCGTCGCTGGTCACCGTAAGACAGCGCGCCCGCCGGGTACTCGGCATAACGCGTCATGCCAAACCGGTCCAGCAGGTTGAATACCTCGTCGCGAAAGCGCCGGGTCTCGGCGCGTGACGATGGCAAACCAAACAGTTGGGACAGAAGCGAAGACTTCTGGTGCCGGTACATGCCGATCATCACGTTGGCAACCACGGTGGCATCCGGCAGCAGACGGATCGTCTGATAGGTGCGGGCAAGGCCGGCACGTGCCACCTCGTGTCGGGGTGCCTCGGTCAGGTCGATGTTGCCGAAATGGATGCTGCCCTGGGTGAGCTTGTAGACCCCGGTGATGAGGTTGACCACCGTGGTCTTGCCCGCCCCGTTGGGTCCGATCAGCCCGGTGATCTTGCCGCGGGCGATCTCCATGTCGAACGGGGCGACCGCCTGCAGCCCGCCAAAACGCTTGCCGACGCCCTTGAGTACCAATGAACTCATGGCACCAACCCCACCCGGCAGGATTTTGTGCATGGCACCGACACGGTCTCGATGCGGTGGTTCATGCCTTGGCCTTCTGAGGCAACATGCCCGCTCGCGCCAGTCGGCGGTTGTGCAGCTTCATGACGATGGTGTCGTAGACGCCGAATGGGAGAAAAGCCATCACCACCACCAGCAGCAAGCCGTAGATCGCCTGGCGGTACGCAGCAAGCGGCCGGAAAATTTCCGGCAAAAGGACCAGTATCGTGACTCCAACCAGCGGACCAAAGGCATACCGGCGCCCGCCGAGCACCACCGCAGACAAGGTGCCAATCAGGATGCTGAAGCCGAACTGCTCAGCTGTCAGACTGAAATTGCGCAATGCGTCCAGACCACCAAAAAGACCCGCAATCGCGCCCGACAAAGCGAACGACAAAACATGGTACTTGGTCGGGTTGACTCCGAGCGAGGCAGCCACCGGTGGATCCTGGCGCATCGCGTCGAAGGCGCGTCCGATACCGCCCTGCCCCAGGATGACCAGCAACGCCATCGTGGCGGCGACGGCCACGAACAGGACCCATGTCGTCACGACGCGCGGGATGCCATGAAAACCCAATGGCCCTCCCGTCAGGTTTTCGAAAAACAGAATCAGGGCCACCAGTATCTCCACGAAGGCCAGCGACGCAATCGCCTGGTAGACACCCCGCAGTCGGGCCAGCGGCACCGACAGCATCAGTCCGAAAACCAGCCCCAGCAGGGTACCAAAAGCGACCGCCGCCGCCGGGTGCAACCCATGCTTGACAGTGAGGATGGCCGCAGCGTACGCGCCCAGGGCGGCAAAGCCTGACGTCGCCACAGAGAAGGTGCCGGCGCGAAATACGATGGCCTGGCTCAGGGCATACCCCGTACCAATGAAAATCAAATCAAACAGCGCAAGGTGCGGAGCCAGGAAGTCCATCATGGTCGATCTGTTGGAGGGCTAGACACGCTTGGTGGGTGATTCCAGGACGGTAGTCTTGAACAATCCGTCGGGACGCACCATCAGTATCACGAACAGCAATGAAAAAATCACTGCGTCCACCAACAGGGCTGGCAAATAGGCCGCCGACAATGACTGCAGCAGGCCCAGCACCAGACCGCCGACCAGGGCACCGGGCACACTGCCCAGGCCGCCCAGAATGATCGCCACAAAGGCCTTGAGCAAAAACGGCTCGCCCATCAGGAACTGCACGGCATTGAACGCCAAGCCAACCATCACGCCGGCGGCCCCGGCAAGTGCACCCGACAGGAAAAAGGTCTGGTAAAAGATCGCGTTGGGGTTGACTCCCAGCAACTGCGCGGCCCGGTAGTTGCCGGCGACCGCCCGGATCTGCCGCCCCTGCGCCGTGGCGTACAGGTAATAGGCCAGCAATGCGACCATGAGCAGCGCCACGCCCAGCATCAGCAACTGCAGCATCGTGACCCGCAGGCCGAGAATCTGGATCGCCTCGACCGGCACGGTACCAAACGGGAACCGCATGGTCTCGGTCTTGGACACGTACTGCCCGACGCTCAGGATGATCAAACCCGCCCCGATGCTGGAGATGATGGACGCCAACTCGGCATCTGCCAGGGCGAGTTTGCGCAAGGGCTTGAAGGCGATCACTTCGACGAGGATGGAAATCAGCCCAGCACCAACCATGGCAACGGGCAGCGCCGCCCAGATCGGCAAGCCGGCCCGCACCGTGTACAGGCCGATGAAAGCCCCCGCCATGAACACAGCGCCATGCGCCATGTTCATGATGCGGTGGATACCAAAGATCAGGGTAAAGCCCAGCGCGAACAGCGCGTATACGCCGCCCAGCACCAGCCCGTTAAGTATTTGCTGCGAGATCATGGTGCCTGGTATTCCGATACCTCTGTGCCTGGATACTAGTCCTGGCGATCAACAGTCGGCGGGTCGCCCCGACCGCCATGCTTTACCAACGCACTTATCTACTGGGGCGCTGGAACGAACGTGCCGTTCTTCACCATCAAGAAAACTGAACCATAGGTCGGAATACGGTCCACGTAGCTGTATTTTCCGGTACCCACCACCACCGAAATGTCTTTGGTCTTGGCCAAGGCGTCGCGGATCGATTCGCG
>JANLVB010000146.1:0-10006 GCA_031363785.1 Betaproteobacteria bacterium | reverse complement strand
GAACTCCGTCCGCGATCCATTGAAATCCGCTATGGATGCTGAGAATGCTTACTACTGGCGCAAGTCGATTCAACGATTGGATGCCGAAGTGATTCGCGATCGAATGTTGGTTGCCTCCGGCACGCTTGAGCCGAATTTGTTTGGCCCTCCGGTGTCCATCAAAGCGGATGAGTGCAAAATCTGACTCGCCGGGCTCACCAATTGGGCTTTCAACTTACACCACAGGGAACCTCTTCAGCATGAAGTCCAACATTCGATTTCTCAGGACTGCTGGGGAAGTTTCTTAAGAGCCGCCTGAAGGTCCGCATTGCCGCACCACGGATTGACTATATGCATTTCATATGCATAATCTGGGTGTGGACATCGAATTTGATCCCGTCAAGGCGCAAGCCAACCTGCGCAAGCATCGCGTCAGCTTTGCTCACGCGGAACAGGCGCTACGTGATCCGTTGGCGGTCACGGTAGAAGATCCTGATTCTGAGGGCGAGCAACGCTTTGTCACTCTGGGCATCGATGCCCTGGGCCGAGTGCTGGTCGTTGTCCACACGCCGCGCGAAGGCCGAACCCGGCTTATTTCCGCGCGTAAGGCTAGCCGGGGAGAAACGGAGCAATACCATGCGTAAAGAATATGATTTCAGCCAAGGCAAGCGAGGTGCGGTCCTGCCCTCGCCTGGGAAGACTCGCATCACAATCATGCTCGATGACGATGTCATTGAGTTTTTTCGTGTCCGTGCAGAGTCATTGGGCGCTGGATATCAGACCATGATCAATACCGCCTTGCGGGCAACAATGGCACAGTCCAAATCAAAGAAGAAGGAGAACGAACCGCTGACTATTGCCAAGTTGCGAAAAGTGCTTCGGGAGGAGCTTCATGTTGCATAGGGCCGCTGCAGGTGGCAAACATGTCGCTCGACACGGACCCGCAACACCAGGAGGCCGCTTCGCGGGGCGATGTCCCAAACTCAGTTGCAGGTTTGAGTCGGTGGTCATGGGAATGATGCGGCCTTCCTGACTGGCTGGGCTGGGGGCCGAAGACCGCTTATCAGTGACTTCAATTGCGCGAAGCCACGCAGTTTCCTGAACGACTTCTCGGCCTCCAGAAAGCCCGCAGCAGTCCATCGCAGCGCCATGTCTGCGCTCTTGTAGTTCGTCACCCTGCGGCTGACCCGGCGCACCACGGAGTTGGGCGACTCGATGACATTGGTCGTGGCCAGGCAGCGGACCAGCTCGCCGGTGATTGCCAGCTCCGTGATGGTGAACATCTCGTCGAGTCGTTCGCTCAGGCGTACCGCATCCATATTTCGCCACCGAGGCTAGCCCAACACCCCACTGTTGGCTACCGCATGCGCCAGCCAATGCGGTTCCCGTGCCAACACAATCGCCGCCTCCAGGGTACGGGACGGCCGGTCCCCGGCTTGCAGCATGAAGCCTACCGGTGTCAGCACCTGCGGGGTACCCAGCGGCAGGGCTTCGAGTTCGCGGTAACCGCGTACTACACCGACCAGCGCGCCGGGCAACACGCTGCACACGTCTCCCACCACCACCGTCAGGGCCAGCGCCAGAATGGAATTGGTCTCGATCACCGGCTTGGGCTGAACGCCGGCCGTCGCGAAGGCCTTGTCGACCAAGGTGCGGTTGTGCATGTCGGGCGTCAGCAGGCACAGCGGCCGCTGTGCCGCTTCGGCCCAGCTGCTTGGTGGCCCGAACTGCAACTGGTCGTGGGTCGGGCGCTTGGCACGCCGAACCAGAAAATAGTGCTCCACATACTGCGGCACCGTAGCCAGCCGGATGCCCATTTCAACCAGGCGGTCGGTATACCCCAGCCCCAGGTCCAGCGAAAGGCTCTCCAGGCCGGTTTCGATTTCCGGCGAACTCAGGGACAATAGCACCGGCTTGAGCCTGGCATGGCGGGCCTGCAACATGGCGGCAAATCGGGCCGCGATCGGCACCGCCGTCGGCACGGCCCCGATACGCAGCGTGCCGCAGGGGTTATCGGCACTGCTCTGCAGATCCTGGCCGAGCAGCTCGCGCTCCTGCAGCATGCGTCGGGCGCTGGCCAGCACGCGCCGCCCCTCGGGCGTGAAGCCGACAAAACTGCGACCCCGGCTGACGATGGCACAACCGAATTCCTGCTCGATGGCACGCAGCGCATTGGACAAGGCCGGCTGGGTGATGTGGCAGGCCTGCGCGGCGCGTCCGAAATGCTTGTGCTCGTCCAGGGCGACCAGGTATCTGAGCGAGCCAAGCAGGTTCATGGTGGAATCTCGCCAAGACTGTGCTCAGGTGTCCTTGGATATCTTGATGGACGGAAATTTGGACGAAAAGTCCTTGTTCTTGGCTGCAATCGCCACCGCCACCTGGCGCGCCACTGCCTTGTAGATGCCGGCCAGTTCGCCGTCGGGATCCGCTACCACGGTCGGCTGGCCACTGTCGGCCTGAACCCGTATCTGCATCGCGAGCGGCAAGGCACCGAGGTAGTCCATTTCATACTCACGCGCCATGGTCTTGCCGCCGTCAGCACCGAAGATATGCTCTATGTGGCCGCAGTTGCTGCAGACATGGACCGCCATGTTTTCAACAATACCCAGTATCGGCACACCGACCTTCTGGAACATCTTGATGCCCTTCTTGGCGTCGAGCAGGGCAATGTCCTGCGGTGTCGTCACGATGACGGCACCGGTCATGGGTACCCGCTGGCTCAGCGTCAACTGGATGTCGCCGGTGCCCGGTGGCATGTCCACGATCAGGTAGTCGAGATCGCGCCAATTGGTCTGGCGCAGCAACTGCTCCAGCGCCTGGGTGGCCATCGGCCCACGCCAGATCATGGCCTCGTCCTGCGCCACCAAAAACCCGATCGAGATCACCTGCACGCCGTAGTTTTCCAGCGGCTCCATGGTCTTGCCATCGGCACTCTCTGGTTTGCCATTGATGCCCATCATCATCGGGATGCTGGGGCCGTAGATGTCGGCGTCCAGGATGCCGACGCTGGCGCCTTCGGCCGCCAACGCCAGCGCCAGATTGACCGCCGTGGTGCTCTTGCCGACACCACCCTTGCCAGACGCGACCGCCACGATGTTCTTGATGTTGGGCAGCAACTGCACACCGCGCTGCACCGAGTGCGGGATGATCTTCGAGCTGACGTTGACCGAGACGTTGTCCACACCCGGCACGGTCCTGGCCGCCGCCACCAGCGCCTTGCGAAAACCCGCAATCTGCGACTTGGCCGGGTAACCCAGCTCGACGTCAAACGCCACATCGCCTTCGGTGATGGTGAGGTTGCGCAGCGCACGCGCGCTGACAAAGTCCCGCCCCGTGTTCGGGTCGACCACCACCTTGAGCGCCTGCAAAAGCGCCTGTTCAGTTACTGCCATTGATTACTCCTTCAGCCCTCTAGTCTAGTGCAGTGTTTCGCGCTATCCGGCACATGGAACCACACCATGTCGCTCCCCTGCCCGGGGCAGTCCATAATTGACCATGCCCCCAGAAACCGGGTCACCCGCTGCCACCGGGCTGCTCCTCCCGGGCGGCGGCGCGCGCGCCGCCTACCAGGTGGGCGTGCTTGGAGCCATCGCCGACATCCGTCGCGATTGCCGGGTCGATCCGCTGGTCAACCCGTTTCCCATCATCACCGGCACTTCGGCCGGCGCCATCAATGCGTCGGCCCTGGCCTGTGGCGCGGACGATTTCGATGCCGCGGTACAGCGGGTGGCCCAGGTGTGGCACAACTTTCATGCGCAACAGGTTTACCGCGCCGACTCGCTGGGTGTTTTGCGCACTGGCGCGAGCTGGCTCACCCTGCTGTCGGTTGGCTGGTTGCTGGCCAGATGGCGGCGCCTCAAGCCGCGCTCGCTGCTCGACAACTCCCCATTGCTGGACCTGCTGCGCAACATGGTGCCGCTGGAGCGCCTGCCTGACCTGGTGGCCCAGGGCCATGTGCAGGCGCTGGCCGTCACCGCGTCGAGTTACACCTCGGGCGAACATGTCACCTTTTTCGAAGGGGCAGCGCACTTGCAGCCATGGGTACGCTCGCAGCGATTCGCTGTGCGAGACCGCATCAGCTACCAGCACTTGCTGGCGTCGTCGGCGATTCCGTTCGTCTTCCCGGCCACCGCGCTGCAACTGAACGGGCGCACCGAATTCTTTGGCGACGGCTCAATGCGTCAGTCGGCACCGGTGGCTGCCGCCATCCACCTGGGGGCCGGGCGTATCCTGGTGGTGGGCGCGGGGCGCATGCATGAGCCGCGCGACGATACCCGGCTCGCACCCCTGGCCAGCTACCCCTCATTGGCGCAGATCGCCGGCCACACCCTGTCCAACATATTCCTGGATGCGCTGGCAGTGGACGTGGAACGGGTGCGGCGCATCAACCATACTTTGGGCCTGGTGCCGCCGCAAGCGCGCCGGGACAGTGGCCTGCGGCAGATCGACCTGCTCGTGATCGCCCCCTCGCAACGCATCGACGCCATTGCTGCGCGGCATGTCCGGGATCTGCCGCCCCCCATCCGCACGCTGCTGGGAGGCGTCGGGGTGACGGCGGACCGCGGCGACGTCAAGGGCGCCGTGTTGGCAAGTTACTTGCTGTTCGAGCCCGGCTTCACGCGCGAATTGATGGCCTTGGGACGGGCCGACGCACAGCAGCAGCGCACACAAATCTGCGCCTTTTTCGACTGGCATGATCCAGCGGCAACAGCAGACACGGCTTTGGTCGGCGCAGCGAGTCCACCCTTTGTCGAGCGGCGGCGCGACCCGTTGCGGGTTCGCTAGCAACCTGTGCTCACGTTGGGGCGGGACTAAAATCAGGGGTTCCCCGCCCCTGCCAAACTGCCTGCCTCAGCCCATGCCACGCCAACTTTTCGTCACCACCGCCTTGCCGTACGCCAACGGCAACTTCCATATCGGCCACATCATGGAGTACATCCAGGCCGACATCTGGGTGCGGTTCCAGCGCATGCAGGGCCACCATGTCGACTTCGTGTGTGCCGATGATGCACACGGCGCGCCGATCATGATTGCGGCCGAAAAAGCCGGGCTGTCACCGCGCCAGTTTGTCGACAACATCGCCGCTGGACGTGCCCAGTACCTGCAGGGTTTTCATATCGCATTCGACAACTGGAGCCACACCGACAGCGAAGAAAACCATGCACTGTGCCAAACCATCTACCAGGCGCTGGACCAGGTCGGGCTGATCGGGGAAAAAAGTGTGGAGCAGTTTTTCGACCCCCAGAAAAACATGTTCCTGCCAGACCGCTTCATCAAGGGCGAGTGCCCCAAGTGCGCCAGCAAGGACGAGTTTGGCGACAACTGCGAGAACTGCGGTGCGGTGTACGCACCAACCGACCTGAAAAACCCGTACTCAGCGGTCAGTGGCGCAACACCGGTGCGGAAGACCAGTGAGCACTTTTTCTTCAAGCTGTCCGACCCCCGTTGCGTCGAGTTTCTGGAGCGCTGGACCCAGGGTCCGGACGAAAGCGGCAAACCACGCCTGCAAAGCGAGGTGGCGAACAAGGTCAAGGAGTGGTTCTCGGTGCGTACCAATGCGGATGGCAGCACGTCCGAAGGCCTGGCGGACTGGGACATTTCGCGCGACGCGCCCTACTTCGGTATCGAGATTCCAGGCGCGCCAGGCAAATACTTCTACGTTTGGTTCGACGCCCCGATTGGTTACCTGGCGTCACTGAAAAATCTGCTGGACAAACGCGGGAAGAATTTTGACGCCTACCTCGCCGACCCGGCGCTCGAACAGTACCATTTCATCGGCAAGGACATCGTCAATTTCCACACCCTGTTCTGGCCGGCGGTGCTCAAGTTCAGTGGCCGCAAGACACCCAACAACGTGTTCGTGCACGGCTTCTTGACCGTCAACAACGGCGAGAAGATGAGCAAGAGTCGCGGTACCGGCCTGGACCCGCTGAAGTACCTGGCGCTGGGCATGAACCCCGAGTGGCTGCGTTATTACCTGGCCGCCAAACTCAACGGGCGCAACGAAGACATCGACTTCAATGCCGAAGACTTCATGTTGCGGGTGAACAGCGACCTGATCGGTAAATACGTCAATATTGCGAGCCGTGCCGCCGGTTTTCTGGGTAAACAGTTCGGCGGCAAGCTGGGCGACTTTACGGGAGATTCCCAGCCGACACCCTGCGCCGCAATTCGCGCTGCGGCCACCGAGATTACCGGCGCTTATGAAGCACGCGATACCGCGCGTGCACTGCGCCGGGTAATGGAACTGGCAGATACGGTCAATGCATGGTTCGACAGCCAGGAGCCATGGAAATTGGCCAAGGGCGGGCCGCAGGAGCTTGTGCGCTTGCAACGCATCTGCTCCCATGTGACCGAAGCATTTCGCCTGCTGACTATCTTTCTGGCACCGGTATTGCCTGCATTGGCAGAAGAAACCCGACGATTTCTTGGCGTGCCGTCCCTGTCATGGGCCGACATCGGCACCGACCTGATCTCCGCCGGGCACACCATCGCTCCCTACACACACCTAATGCGGCGCGTCGACACCAAGCAACTCGATGCACTGTTCGAGCCACCGGTGCAACCAGTAGCAGCAACGCCGGTACCGGGCGGTGAGGCCATCGCGCCGACCATCAACATCGACGACTTCGCCAGGATCGATCTGCGCATTGCCAAAATCGTCAATTGCGAAGCGGTTAAAGGCTCGACCAAGCTGCTGCGCCTGACCTTGGACGTCGGTGAAGGCCGCGAACGCACGGTGTTCAGCGGCATCGCCAGCACCTACCAGCCGCTGGATTTGGTTGGCAAGCTGACCGTTGTGGTTGCGAACCTGGCACCACGCAAGATGAAGTTCGGTATCAGCGAAGGCATGGTGCTGGCTGCCAGCCATGCCGATGAAAAGGCCACGCCGGGCATCCATGTGCTGGAACCGTCCACCGGCGCACAACCCGGCATGCGGGTGCGCTGAGTCGGCTGACCCATGCGGCTGCCCCGGCTTGATTTTCGCCCGCTGCTGGTCGATGCAATCCAGGGCTACGAAACCAACGGGCCGAAACAAGGGCTTGCAATTGGGCGTCCATTTTCTCAGTGTACTGGTCAAATCCACAGCCCGCCTTCAGCGCTGGTCTGTCTTGTCCGCGCCCGGATCATTCACCACCATGGTCGACACCACGCGCAAGTCGCTGTCGAACACCGCTGAAAAAATCTTGCTGTCGAACTGGTTCGGCCCATCCAGGAAGCGCCAGTCATAGTGCGTCTGGTTCTTCAGCGCAAAGGAGGTGACGCGCATCGGCTTGCCCAGCATGCGACGCACATCCTCCATCATCATGCCCGGGACCACGCGGGCAAAGTTCTGCGGTGTCAATACCTGGCGCAGGGCACTCATTTTTCCATCAGCACCAATGGTGATCATGTAGTTCCTGGCGCCTGCCGGTTGGCGGTTGTACTCCAGGATACGCCCGCCGCCGGGTGCATCCCATATTTTTTCGGGCGCGCCAAAACGCGCGCGGACATCTGCTTCGCTTGACAGGCCCTCTTCGAGCTCCCGTATCTTTTGCGGATCGCAGCCCGCCACTGCAAAGGCCAGAACCAGCGCCGCCGCCATCCAGAACACTGCTCGCATGGGGTCCCCTGTAAAATTGCCACCAGAGGTTTTAGTCTATGTCCATATTCCGCCGCCCCGACTACGAGTCGGAAATCACGCAATTCCTGAATGTGCTCAAGCAGCAGAAGCCGGAACTGGAAGCGCAACAGCGCGAGGGGCGCGAGTTGTTGTGGGACAAACCGCTCGACCGGGCGGCCTGGAGTGCCTACCGGGCGGCTGCCGTGGCGCAACAGCCCTACGTCTACCAGACAGACAACAGCTGAGCAACCTGCAACCGTCACCCGCGGGTGGCCGGCAGCGCCCGCAGCACCGATTGCCCTGTTTATGACCGCATCGTCAGAAGCCTCACTGGCAGAGCCCGCGTTGATGCCGGGCATGCCCGAGGTTGTTGATCAGGTGGCGCTGGCCCGTCTGTATGGCGAACCGCTGTTCGCCATGCCACAGGATCTGTACATTCCGCCCGACGCGCTGGAAGTGTTTCTGGAGGCCTTTGAAGGCCCGCTGGACTTGTTGCTGTACCTGATACGCAAGCAAAACTTCAACATCCTCGACATCCCGATGGCGGGCGTCACGCGCCAATACCTGGTCTATGTGGATGAAATCCGTGGCCGCAACCTGGAACTGGCGGCCGAGTACCTGCTGATGGCGGCCATGTTGATAGAAATCAAGTCCCGCATGTTGTTGCCACCACGCAAGACCGCGCCCGGGCAAGAGCCCGAGGATCCGCGTGCAGAACTGGTGCGTCGGCTACTCGAGTACGAACAGATCAAGCTGGCCGCCGCCGCCCTGCACGCCACGCCCCAGGCCGGCCGCGACTTCCTGCGGGCGCAGGTCACGATTGAGCAATCCTTGCAGCCGCGTTTCCCCGATGTCGATCAGGCAGACCTGCGACAAGCCTGGCAAGACATTGTCAAACGTGCGCGGCTGGTGGAACACCACCACATCTCGCGCGAGGAGCTGTCTGTGCGCGAGCACATGGGCATGGTGTTGCGGCAGTTGCAGGGACGACGGTTCCTGGAGTTTGAAAAGCTGTTCGACGTCGCGCGTGGCATGCCGGTACTCGTCGTCACGTTCCTGGCCTTGCTCGAGCTGGCGAAGGAAACACTGGTGGAAATAACGCAGGCCGAGTCGTTTGCTCCGATTTACGTGCGTCTGGCCTATCGCCCGGCCTGACAGCCTGAACGGCCCGCGGCGCAGCTACTCGTCGCGCGGTTGGCGCGCCAGCAGTGCGGCCACTGCCTGCCTGGCGTCCAGGCGACCTTCCAGCAACGCATCCACCGCCGAGCAGATCGGCATGTCGCAGCCCAGTTGTTGCGCCCGTTGCACCACCGAACGGGCGCAAAACACGCCTTCGGCGACATGCCCCAATGCATGCAAGGCCTGCACCAGGTCTTTCCCCTGCGCCAGAGCCAGGCCAACTCTGCGGTTGCGCGACAGGTCGCCGGTGGCCGTCAACACCAGGTCACCCAAACCGCCCAGTCCCATGAAGGTTTCCGCCCGCGCACCCAAGGCGATACCAAAACGGGTCATTTCATGCAGACCACGCGTGATCAGGGCAGCCCGAGCATTGAGCCCCAGCTGCAGGCCGTCACATAGACCTGTGGCGATGGCCAGCACGTTTTTTACCGCTCCCCCCACTTCGACACCGACCACGTCGTCACTCGAATACACACGCACATTGCCGCCATGAAACGCCCGCACCAGGCTGGTACGCACCGCCGCACTGGCGCTGGCCGCCACCAGCGCCGTGGGTTGGCCCAACGCCACCTCCTGCGCAAAACTCGGACCACTCAAGACCCCGGCCTGCAGCTGCGGGGCCACCTGCAACAACACCTCATGGGCCATCAAGCCTTTCGTGTTCGCCGGGGCGTCCGGATAGTTCATCGGCGCCGGTTCGATCCCCTTGCACAACCAGGCAACCGGCAACTCCAGTGATGCGACTTGTGTCAGCACGCCGCGTAATGCCGCCATCGGAGTTGCCAACACCAGCAGATCCTGGTCGCCCCAACTGCTCGTGCACGACCAGTCCCGCAGGTCCAGTGCATCGGGCAAAGAGACGGCGGCGAGATAACGCTGGTTCACACGGTGCGCCCGCATGGCTGCCATCTGTGCGGCGTCGCGGCCCCACAAACTAACCTGTTGCCGGACGTCCTGCCGCGCACTGGCGGCCACCGCCAAGGCGGTGCCCCATGCTCCGGCTCCCAGGATGGCGATTTTCATGCGTGGCCCGGGCCGTTGCGCCAAGCGGCGCGCGACATGTTTATTGGGTAACGATACGCGGCGCGTCGTCCACCAGCGCCTGGGCCTGCTGGGCCTTTTGTTGTTCGTACATGGCCTGGAAATTGATCTCCGACAGGTGCACCGGCGGGAAACCGCTGCGCTGGATCAGATCAGCCACGTTGGCACGCAAATAGGGATAGACGATCTGCGGGCAGGCAATGC
>JANLVB010000137.1:0-3530 GCA_031363785.1 Betaproteobacteria bacterium | reverse complement strand
CACACCACCATGCCGTCGGTGCGGAAATAACACGGCTCCGGTGCGCGCATCGGGTTGTCCACAAAGTGGATGGTGCCCGCGAGTTGGCCCTTGCGGATTTCCGCCCCCAGGTCCACGGCCGGCTCCAGCAATCCTGCCTCGGTGGCGTAGACATAGTGGTCGCGGCTGGCCACCTCCATCATGCGTATCCCTGTCGTGGGTTCCGGCGGTTGCTGGCCAGCCAATACCCCGGTGAAGCGCAGGAAGTTCTGCACGCCTTTGTCGAGCATCGCCAGACTGGAACGGTTCACATCACCACCACCACCGAATTCGCCACCCAGCGACACCAGGCCGCGCCGCGCGGCAGCTGCACCGGCAAGGCGGTTCTCCGGGTTGTAGGCCCACACCAGACTCAGCGGTGCGCCAAACGCCTTCAACGCCGCCAGGGAGCGCTCATCCAGCGATGCGTCACCGCTGATGCGCATGGAACAGAACGGCATATACCGCAGCGACGAGCCACCGGAATGCAGGTCGTGGTGGTAGTCCGCCATCGGGTACAGGATGCTGTCGATGTAGTGCGCAATGGCCCAGGTCGGCGTGCCATGCGGGTCGCCCGGAAAGGCACGGTTCAGATTGCCCTGGTCGATCGGCGACACCCGCGTGCCGGCCATGGCGGCGGGCATGTTGGCGGCCGGCAGGATGATCACCCGGCCTTTGACGTGCGACGGCTGCAGGGCCCGGATCAGCTTGGTCAGCACGATCTGCCCCTCGTATTCGTCGCCGTGGTTGCCCGACATCAGGAACACCGTGGGCCCCTCGCCGTTACGCACCACGCAAATCGGGATGGCGAGCGCGCCATAGGCCGAGCGCGTCACCGAATGCGGCAGGTGCAGCCAATCGACCTGTTTGCCGTCGCGCCCGTAGTCGACGTCGGAAAAAATCATGCTGGGATTTGCCATCGGTGCTCCTGTGACTACCTGTCTGTCGTGTCTGAAAATCTGCGTGGCCGGGCTGGCCGGGTCAGGTCCACCACTGGCCATTCAGCACCAGCCCGCGGGCTACAAAGCGGCACTGGCCGGTGATCACCTCGCCCACCACATCCTTGTAGTCTGTCGGCTCCTCCAGCACCTCGAAAATGCTGGCTTCGCCCACGGCACCCACCTTGAGCGTGCCCAGATCCGGTCGGCGGATCGCCAAAGCAGCATTGGTCGTGCCGCAGGCCACCACTTCGGGCAGACTCATGCCCAGCGCATGGAATTTTGCCAGTGTCTGCAGCAGATCAAAAGCCGGCCCGTTGATCGACAGGATATGCACATCGCTGGAGATCACATCGGGCTTGAAGCCCGCCGCCAGCATGGCCCGACTGGTAGCAAAACCGCAGGAGCCCGCGCCGTGGCCGATATCGAAGATCACACCACGCGCGCGCGCCGCCAGCACCTCGGGGCGCACACCACCACCCGGGTGAGAGGGGGCATTGGGAAACGGGCGAAAACAATGTGTCAGGATGTCGCCACGGCGCAGGCGTGACATCACGTCCAGCCGCGATGGCGGTGGGTGATCCAGATGCGCCATCAGCGGCAGCCCGGTAGCCTCGGCCACTTCGAGCGCCATGTCCATGGGCGCGATGCCCGAGTTGCCGCTCGCGCCCCGACCGACACGCACCTTGATGCCCACCACCAGGTCGGCATGTTCTTGTGCCACGCGCACACATTCCTTCATGTCGAGCATGCGCAGGTCTTCGCATTCACCAACCATCACGGTGTTGGAAAAAGCAAAGATGCCGGCAAACGACAGGTTGAGAAGCGGCAGGATGCGCACCGGCAGCGCCGGCTCGATCACGTGTTTGCGAAAGCCGGGAAAGTTGCCCGGCCCGGCCGTGCCGGCATCGACGAAGGTGGCGGTGGCGCTGCTGCGCGCCAGGGCCACCGCGTCCACACCAATCGATGTGCCGCCCCAGTACACATGGGTGTGCAGGTCGATCAGGCCCGGCGTGACCACCTTGCCTCGCAGCTCGCGCACCTCGGTGCCCGCGCTGGCTGGCAACTGGTCTCCGATGGCCGCGACTTTGCCGTCGGAAAATCGCACGTCGGTGACGCGGTCCAGGTTCTGGGACGGGTCGATGACCCGCGCCCCGCGCAAGATCAGGTCGCCGTGCGGCGTTGGTGTGCTCATGAAGTACTCCTGCAGGATTCGATCAGGCAACGTACCAGCACGACATCGTCTTCGGCGCGCAGTGTCTGCGGGTTGATGGTCAGTATTCCGTCGCCAGCCAGGCGCTCGCCCAGATGCACCGGCGGGCTTCCAAGCTGCAGTCGCTGGCTCCAGGCATGTGCCGGGCCCGCCATGGAAAGTTCGAGCATGGGGATCATAGAACTGGCGTCTGCCGCCACCAGCCGGGTGCTGACGCCCGCCACACCGGCCAGTGCGCTGGCAATCGCCTGCAGGCGCTGGGTCAGTTTGGCTGCAGCGGCCGGCTCATCACGCGCCACAAACCGTTCCAGCGCCACCAGCAGCCCGGCGATCTCTTCCTTGCCGACCTTGAAACCGCGCCCGATGCCGTGGTGCGGAATACCTTTCATGGCCGAGCGGTCGATCAGCGCCGCCGGGGACCAGGTCTGCGGGCTCACGTCCATATCCATCATCTGCACCAGCGCCGAGCCAATCAGGTCGCGCCGCCCGGCCAGGATGCCGCTGGCCTGCGGCCCGCCAATCGCCTTGCCGCCGCTGAACACCACCAGGTCGGCGCCGGCATCGACAAAGGCCCGCAGGTTGCTTTTGGGCGGTAATTGCGCGGCCGCGTCGACAATCACCGGCAGCCCGAGCCCATGGGCGGTATGCACCACGGCGGCCAGGTCCGCCACCGTCTGCGCCGTCGCCACGAACAGCAGCGCCGCCGTTTGTCTGTCGGCTGCAGCCTCGATCTCCCATGGCTCCAGGCCGCGGATACCGGCACCTGTGCCCCGGTCGTTGTGGCCGACATCAACGATCTGCCCGCCAGCGGCGCGGATGGCGTGGTCGTAGCTGTTGCGCTGCGTGCGCGCCATCAGAATGCGGTTCGGCATGCCGGAGCTGTCAGGGAGCGCTGCCATGCGCCTGATGTCCCAGCCAGCCAGACAGGCGGCTGTCGCCAACGTCAGCCCCGCCGCCGCACCCGAGGTGACGATGCCCGCCTGGGCTCCAGTGCATGTAGCGATCACGCGGCTTGCGGCGCTCTGCATCTCGGCCATATCGACCGATGCGGCGGCCGCCTCGTTCATCGCCGCCAGAACCTCCGGCTCCATCAGGCTGCCACCGAGCCGCGTCAGGGTGCCCGCAGCATTGATGCGCCGCTGGACTCCGAGACGCGCGTGCAGGTCACTCACGACAATTTCGTCGCCGCAGCCAGCGTGTCGCGGGTTCGAAAATGACATGCCACCACATGGCCCGGTGCGACCTCCTGCAAGGGAGGGTCATCGACGCGACAACGCGCTTCGGCATACGGGCAACGGGTATGGAAGTGGCAGCCCGGTGGCGGATTCATCGGGCTGGGCACGTCGCCTTCGATGACAAGC
>JANLVB010000119.1:0-17284 GCA_031363785.1 Betaproteobacteria bacterium | reverse complement strand
AATCAGACCGCGAAACATGTGCAGGTAGATCACCACAAAAAAGGCTGAAGCCCCGGTCGAGTGCATGTAACGCACCAGCCAACCCCAGGGAACATCACGCATGATGTACTCGACCGACGCGAAGGCCAAAGCGGCATCCGGCTTGTAATGCATCACCAGGAAAATGCCGGTCACGATCTGAATCACCAGCACCAGCAGGGCCAACGAGCCGAATATGTACCAGAAGTTGAAGTTTTTCGGTGCGTAGTACTCACCCAGGTGCTCGTTGTACAGCTTGCTGAGCGGAAACCGGTTGTCAACCCAGTTCAGCAGTTTTTGTGCCGCTGGGGCGTTGGGGGATATTTCCTTCATTTCAGCCACGATCTGCTCCGGTACTGCGTGCGGTCATTTTCTCAAGCTTTCTTGTCTTCGCCGATGAGCAAACGGCTGTCAGACAGGTACATGTGAGGCGGCACTTCCAGGTTGTCCGGTGCCGGCTTGTTCTTGTACACCCGGCCCGCCAAGTCGAAAGTGGAGCCGTGGCACGGGCAGAAAAAACCACCTTGCCAATCGTCCGGCAGGGACGGCTGCGGCCCGGCCTTGAATTTTTCCGATGGGGAGCAGCCCAGATGGGTGCAAATGCCGACGACCACCAGCAGCTCGGGTTTGATCGACCGCGCTTCGTTGCGGGCGTAGGCGGGAGTGAGTTCATCCGGCTTGCGTTTGGACGCCGGGTCGGCCAATTGACCGGTCAAGGACTTCAGCCCACCAACCTGTTCCGTCGTGCGCCGGACAATCCAGACCGGCTTGCCACGCCACTCCACGGTCATCATTTCGCCAGGCTTCAAAGTCGACACATCGGCCTCGACCGCCGCTCCCGCAGCCTTGGCGCGTTCTGAGGGCAAGAAGCTGCTCACAAACGGTACGGCGGTGAAGCCACCGCCCACAGCACCAACACATCCGGACGCAATGATCCACGTCCGTTTGCTGCTGTCGACTTGCGTGTCACTCATGGGATTCCTCAATGAAAACATCACTATTGGGTGAGCCTTGGATTGTAGCTGACGCCCTGCGGGCGAGTTGCGCGGCGGCCCGAAAAGCACTTGCGGCCCGGTTGGCCGCGAAGCGCAAACTTTACGTTCCGACGGTCCAGTGCGCAGAGATAATCGCGCCCAGCCGTCGGCCCTTGGCGGCTTCACCACAATTACAGGAGAACCCCATGAGCATGATGTCGGAATTCAAGGAATTTGCCCTCAAGGGCAACGTGATGGACCTCGCGGTAGGCGTAATCATCGGCGCGGCGTTTGGCAAGATCGTCGAGTCAATGGTCGGCGACCTGATCATGCCGATCGTAGGAGCAATTTTTGGAAACCTCGACTTCTCCAGCATGTTTGTGGTGCTCGGTAAAGTACCGGCAGGCACGGCGATGGCGCTGGCTGATCTGAAAAAAGCCGGGGTACCGGTGCTCGCCTACGGCAACTTCATCACCATCGCGGTGAATTTTGCGATTCTGGCCTTCATCATCTTCCTGATGGTCAAGCAGATGAATCGCATGAAAAAAGAGGCTCCGGTCGCCGCACCTGCGCCGGTGACCACCCCGGAAGACGTGTTGTTGCTGCGCCAGATTCGCGACAGCCTCAAGAAGTAGACCCGATTCGGGTCGTCGGCATGGGCGTTGCGGCACACAGTGGTGTGTGGCTCGACCGGCGAAGTGTTTGCAGATGGATCGCGCTTGTCAGGCCGGGTTGTCAATGTCCACAAAAACATGCTCCAGCGAGCACTGGGCAGCAACATGCGCCGCTACCGCCGGGGCGCCGTAACGCTCCGTGGCGTGGTGGCCGCAGGCGAGGTACGCCACGCCACTTTCGCGCGCATAGTGCGCCTGTGGCTCGGATATCTCACCGGTGAGAAAAACATCTGCGCCCGCTGCAATGGCAGCTTCGAAATACCCCTGTGCCCCACCGGTGCACCAGGCGATCTGGCGCGGCGGCCGTTCGGGATTGCCAACCAGGGTAACCGGTCGGCCAAGCACGGTCTGCACATGGTCGGCCAGCGCCCGCACATGCGCAAACCCGCCGCCATCCGCGGACTGGCCCATAAAACCCAGGTCCTGTTCGCCAAACTGGCCCGTCACCTGCAAGCCCAACACACGCGCCAGTTGGGCGTTGTTGCCGAGTTCGGCATGGGCGTCCAAGGGCAGGTGGTAGGCATACAGATTGATGTCGTGCGCCAGCAGCAGGGCCAGTCGCTGTTTGAGCCAGCCGACAACCCGCCCGTCCTGACCGCGCCAAAACAGCCCATGGTGCACAAACAGCGCATCAGCGCGCAAGCTGATGGCCGCCTCGATCAGGGCGCGACTCGCGGTGACGCCGGACACGATCTTGTGCACTTGGGCGCAGCCTTCGACCTGCAGGCCGTTCGGACCATAGTCGCGAAACTTCTCCGGCGCCAACAGCGCATCAAAGGTCCGGGTCAGTGCATGCCGTTCCATCAGGCGATCTTCCTCAAACTGACGGGTGAATCTTCCACACCTTCGCAGTGTCGGTCACAGACACCTGCAACGAGCAGTCACAGCCCTGGCCAGCGGCAATCCAGCGCTGCGCCAGACGTCGCACGGGAGTCGACAACAGCCGCGCCAGAAAGCGGGTGCCCGGCGGCAATACGCGTCGCAGCAGGGGTACTGGCTGCTCGACCACGCCACACCGGTACATCCGGTCCGTCTTGTTCCAGCGCAGCGCGGCGCAGGCACCGCGGCGCCGTCGCGAGAACAGCATTCCCAGCGGACAGGGAGAATACAGGCAGCAAACGCCGCAACCGTTACACGGCGCCGCAAATGCCGGCTTGTTCGGCGCCAGCGGTTCCACATGGATGGTTTGGTGGTCGTTGTGCATGCTTGCGCGAGCCGTATGGGCTCCGGTCAAGGATAACGTATGCGCCAACGCAAGCCGCGGTACGTCTCGCCCGTCGCTTGCCCCGCCTACAATTTGACGCATGAAACGACTCTGGCTGCTGTTTTCCCAGGCTGCGACGATCGCGCTGGCGGCGTTCTTTGTCGTAGCCACACTCAAACCCGACTGGCTCGGTCGGACCCCCGGCTCGGCGCAGGGTGTCGTGGCGCTGGCCCAGGCACCGGAGGCTGCGCCCACAAGCATACCGTTGGGCAGCTTTCGACTCGCAGCACAAAAGGCATCATCGGCAGTTGTCAGCATCAACACCAGCAAGGCAGCAAACAAGGCACCCAAGGGAAGTGAGCCCTGGTTCCGGTTTTTCTTCGGTGACCAGGGAAATGAAGCCCAGGCCGGACTGGGCAGTGGCGTGATTGTCAGTGCCAACGGTTTCATACTGACCAACAACCACGTCGTGGAAGGTGCGGATGAAATTGAGGTCATGCTGAATGACGGGCGCCGTACGCTGGCGAGAGTGCTGGGGACCGACCCTGAAACCGACCTCGCGGTACTGAAAATTGAGCTCGACCGCTTGCCGGTGATTGTCATGGGCAGTTCGGACGCACTGCAGGTAGGCGATCAGGTGTTGGCCATCGGCAATCCGTTCGGCGTCGGGCAGACCGTTACCGGTGGCATCGTGAGTGCCCTGGGCCGCAACCAGCTTGGCATCAACACCTTCGAGAACTTCATCCAGACCGATGCAGCGATCAACCCGGGCAACTCTGGTGGTGCCTTGGTCGATACCCGCGGGCATCTGATGGGCATCAATACCGCGATCTACTCACGCTCCGGTGGCAGTCTGGGTATCGGGTTTGCGATACCGGTCTCGACGGCGCAATTGGTCATGGAAGGCCTTGTCAAGGACGGGCAGGTAACGCGCGGATGGATCGGTGTCGAACCCAACGAGCTGTCGGCCGAAATCGCTGAAACTTTTGGCGTCAAGGCCAAGACGGGAGTCATCATCACCGGTGTGCTGCAAAACGCTCCGGCCGCACAGGCGGGGATCCGGCCGGGTGACGTGATTACCGCAGTCGCCGGAAAAGAGGTCGCCAGTGTCGCGGAGCTGCTGTCAGGGGTGGCCGCCCTCAAACCAGGCCTCGAAGCGCGCTTTCGTGTGCAACGCCAGGACCAGAAGCTCGACATCGGCGTCACACCGGGTGTACGCCCCAAGCCACGCAGGCCGACGCAGTAAACGTGGCAGGCGGCCAGACGCCGTCAGGGCTTCACTTCGGTTTGCGGGTCATCCGCCGGCGCCGCGGTATGCTTGATGAAAAAACGCGCGGCCCAGATGCCCGCCTCGTACAACAAACACATGGGTATGGCCAACGCCAGTTGCGACACGACGTCGGGCGGAGTCAACACGGCAGCAATCACAAACGCCAGCACGATGAAGTAACCACGGAAGTCTTTCAGCTTCTGGATGCTGACGATATTCATGCGCGCCAGTAACACCACCACGATGGGCACCTGAAACGCAACACCGAATGCAAGGTACAGACTCAGGATGGCCTCGACATAGGAGGCGATGTCCGGCGTTGCGGCAACACTGTCGGGAGTCACCGCCTGGATAAAGGCGAACATCTTGTCCAGCACAAAGAACTGGACGAACCCAATACCCGTGTAGGCGAGGAAGCTGCCGAAAAATATAAGCGGCAACGCGAGCTTCTTTTCATGGCCATACAGTCCAGGCGCAACAAATGCCCAGGCCTGGTACATCAGCCACGGCAGGGCCAGCAACACACCGGCCATCATCAAGACCTTGAGCGGCACAAAAAAAGGCGAAAACACACCCACAGCTATCAGCTTGGTGCCTGGCGGCATGTGTGCGCGTATCGGGGCGGCGATCAGGTCGATCAAGCCACTGGGGGATGGCCAAATGGCCAGCAAAGCCATACACACCGCCAGGCCGATCAGGCTGTAGACCAATCGATCGCGCAACTCCATCAGATGCTGGACGAACGGCTGCTCGGTTCCTGCGAGTTCGTCTTTGGGCGTCTGGGAGTCGGTCATCTTTGGAGGCTCGTCGCCACGGCGCAATCCACTGCCACAGGGACCACTGCAAACGTGCGGAGGATCAAGTTATCTTTTGGGGCCTGAATCTGGCGACGCGGGCCGCGCCCGACAGTGCACGGGTACGCATGCCGGTGCGCGCCTTGAACCAGTTTGGCGTGGCACCCTGCTTGACGCGCCAGCGCTTGTTTGGATGCCGGTACACCGGATAAATGACCGCTGCCGGCGTCGAGGCATCAAGCGGGGTGCCGCTGGCAGTATCAGTAACATCGGCCCAGGACTTTTCGAAGTCGCTGGTCCCCGCGCGAATCGTGCTGCCGATGTCCGACACCGCTGCGCCCACCGTGTCCTTCATTTTTCGCAGTTCGTCGAGATCCATCGACCTGCTGACCTCGGACTTGACGTCGGCAACATACCGCTGCGCCTTGCCCAACAATGCACCCACGGTCCGCGCCACCTTCGGCAACTTGTCCGGTCCGATGACGATCAGCGCCACCGCGCCGATCAACGCCATCTTCGATATGCCAAGGTCGATCACGGCAGGCCTGGCCGGAGATCAGGACTTCTGCCTGGCTTCAACGTCGATGGTGGTCTTGTCGGCTGCGGGAGCCGGCACCGCATTGGCGACCTGGCCCACCGCTGCAGCCGGCTTCTCGTCGGCACTGGCGGCGCCGTCTTTCATGCCATCCTTGAACCCTTTGACGGCACCACCCAAGTCTCCGCCCATGTTCCTCAGCTTTTTGGTACCAAACACCATCACCACGATCAACAGCACGATCACCCAGTGCCAAATTGAAAACGATCCCATGTTTCACTCCTGTTCGATTGCCTCGATTTTAGTCGCCTGGGGCTTCAGGCGGCGAATGCCATCGCAATCAGCCCCTCAGCCAGGGCCTGGGGCCACCCATTACATGGATGTGCAGATGGTGCACCTCCTGACCACCCTCGGCCCCAGTATTGCTCACGATGCGAAAGCCCCCCTCGGGGTAGGGCCGACATCCTTCCTGCAAGGCAAGGCGTGGCGCCAACAACATCATGTGGCCCAACAACGTCACGTGCGCCGGTTGCAATTGCGCAAATGAAGGGATATGAATTTTTGGAATCAGCAAAAAATGCACCGGAGCCCAGGGATGGATGTCGTGAAATGCATACACCAGCTCGTCCTCGTGGACTTTGCGCGACGGGATCTTGCCCTCGACAATCTTGCAAAACAGGCAATTTGGATCGTGTTGCATGCGCTCACTTAGGCCGCCACGGCCCGGTTGGCGTTCATGGCGACCATGCCGCGCACGATGCGGTACAGGAACCAGATCGAGACTGCCATCCAGGCCAGATAACCGGGAACCAGCAGCAACAGGAACAGTGGCGCGGTCAGAACATATAGCAGACCAGCTATCAGTACCGAGCGGATGCGCCAGGAAAAGTGGCTTGCCTGCCAAGTACCAGCAGCCTCGTCTTTTTTCACCAGGTCGATCACCAGGGCGACGATCAGCAACACCGCACCCGCTTGCGCGCCCGGGATGATGGCTCCGACCGCTACCACCAAATGCAGCAGGTAACTGACCCAGCCAACGGTCTTCAGCGTCCGCGCCTTTTCACTGTCGATTGCCACCACATCGATTACATCAGTCATGTTGGTCCTTGTTAAACACTTGTATCCCGTTCCCGCTGCAGCAGCTTGCGCAGTGCATTTTCCTCGATACCACTGGTGCCTTCGCGGCGCTCCAGTTCAGCCAGGACCTGCTCCGGACGCAGGCCATAGTAGGTCAAGGCGACCAGGCAATGAAACCACAGGTCAGCCACCTCTGCCACCAGGAGTGAACGCGCCACACCGGCGTCGGCCCCCTGTGACAGTACGTGCGACACGTCCTTGGCCGCCAACACCACTTCGGTTGCTTCTTCACCGATCTTTTTCAGGAACGCATCCGGGCCGCGCTGCAGCAAGGTGGCGACATAACTCTGAGCGGGGTCACCACCGTGGGCCTCACTGCGACCTTCTATGACGGTGGCCAGCCGGGAAAGGGTGTTCTGGTAGTCAGGCAAGGGCGTCACTATCCTATTTGTAGATCAATTGCGGGTCTTTCAAGACCGGCGCGTCAATTTCCCATCTGCCTGCCACGCTGCCGCCGCGCTGCATCTTGAAAAAGCAGCTATGGCGCCCGGTATGGCAGGCAATGGATGGTTCATGCCCGTGTTGCGTGACACGCAGCAGCAGCACGTCGTTGTCACAATCCATGCGGATTTCATGCACGACTTGAACGTGGCCAGATTCCTCACCCTTGAACCACAGTGCGTTGCGCGAACGGCTGAAATACACCGCCCGGCCAAGCTCGACCGTCTGCTGCAATGCCTCGCGGTTCATCCAGGCAAACATCAATACGTCGCCCGAGACGGCTTCCTGCGCGATCACGGGAACCAGGCCCGCTGCATCCCATTTGACTTGGTCCAACCAATCCATCACGGTATTGTCGGCGATTGCCGCGCAGCATCAAACCAGGCCAGTTACTCAGAGTCGCATCGGGATACCTTGCGCCGCCAGGTGCTGCTTGGCCTGCGCCACCGTGAAATGGCCATAGTGAAAGATGCTGGCCGCCAACACCGCATCAGCACCACCAATGCGTATGCCATCGGCCAGGTGCTGCAGCGTGCCCACACCGCCTGAGGCGATCACCGGCACCTCGACGAGATCCGCGACAGCGCGGGTCAACTCCAGATCAAAGCCTGATTGGGTGCCGTCACGGTCCATGCTGGTGAGCAACAACTCGCCGGCACCGCGCCGCGCTACGTCCTGGGCCCAGTACAAGACGTCGATCCCGGTGTTGTGGCGACCACCGTGGCTGTAGACGTCCCATCCGGCACCAATCGGCCCCCCGTCCGCAGCCAGGCGCAGCCGCTCCTGCGCTGATCGCCTTTTGGCGTCTATCGCCACCACAATACACTGAGCCCCGTAGCGTTGCGACACCTCGTCGATCAGATCCGGCCGCGCCAGCGCGGCCGAGTTGAAACTGGTCTTGTCGGCACCGGCATTGAGCAGCCGGCGCACATCGTCCGAACTGCGCACGCCACCACCCACCGTCAGCGGAATGAAGACCTGGCCGGCCACCGCCTCCACCATGTTCAAAGTCAGGTCCCGGTTGTCGCTGGTGGCCGTGATGTCCAGAAACGTCAGTTCGTCAGCACCCTGTTCGTTGTAGCGTGCGGCGACCTCCACCGGGTCACCGGCGTCACGCAACGCGACGAAGTTGACGCCCTTGACGACCCGCCCGCCGGCCACGTCCAGGCAAGGAATGATGCGCTTGGCCAGCATGCGGCTAGGCGGCGGCGTGTCAGCCGTTGAGTTCGTCCGCGCGCGCCTGGGCGGCGGCAAAATCCAGTTCCCCGGAGTAGATGGCGCGCCCGCAGATCACACCTTCGACGCCTTCGCCCTCGACTTCACACAGGGCTTCGATATCCGCCATGCTGCCCAAGCCGCCCGAAGCAATGACCGGTATCTTCAGCGCCTGAGCCAGTTTCACAGTCGCATCCACGTTGATGCCGGCCAGCATGCCATCGCGTCCGATATCGGTGTAGATGATGGCCTCGACGCCATAGTCCTCGAACTTCTTCCCCAGATCGACCACGTCATGGCGCGTCAGCTTGCTCCAGCCGTCCGTGGCCACCTTGCCATCGCGGGCGTCCAGGCCAACGATGATGTGTCCGCCGAACGCGGTGCAGGCATCCTGCAGAAAGCCCGGGTTCTTCACGGCAGCAGTACCGATGATGACGTAGCGCAACCCGGCGTCGAGGTAACGCTCAATCGTGTCGAGATCACGAATTCCACCGCCAAGCTGCACATCGACCTCACTACCCACACCCTTGAGAATCTTGCGGATCGCCAGTTCGTTTTTCGGGTGGCCGGCAAACGCTCCGTTCAGATCAACCAGGTGCAAGCGCCGCGCGCCCTTGTCGACCCAGGTCCGCGCCATCACGGCCGGGTCTTCGGAAAACGTCGTTGCCTGACCCATATCACCCTGCTTGAGTCGAACGCAATGCCCGTCCTTGAGATCAATGGCCGGAATTAATAACATGGTGCAGCGTGGGCGAAATCGGGTCAGGGATTCCAGCCAAGGAAGTTGCGATACAACGCAAGGCCGTGTGTAGCACTTTTTTCAGGATGAAACTGGGTTGCGAAAATATTATCGCGTGCAATTGCGGCGGCAAAGCTTCCACCGTAGTCCGCCAGCCCGATGTTGTGGCGCGCATCAGACGGTCTGGCATAAAAGCTGTGCACGAAATAGAAGTAGCTGTGGTCCGGCACGCCTGCCCAGATGGCGTGTTTGTGGCCATCGTGCAGGCACTGCGCAACCTGGTTCCAGCCCATCTGCGGCACCTTGTAGCGGCTACCGTCCGGCTGCAGCCGCCCTGACAGCGAAAATCTTTGCACCGTGCCAGGGAACAAGCCCAGTCCCGCAGTGCCCGTGCCGCCGCGACTACCTTCTTCACTATGGTCGAGCAGCATCTGCATGCCAACACATACGCCAAACAGCGGCTTGCGGGCCGCAGCATCCATGACAGACTCGGTCAAGCCGCTGTGATGCAACTCGCGCATGCAATTGGGCATGGCCCCCTGACCAGGCAATACGATCCGGTCTGCCGCTCGCACCTGCGCCGGCTCACCGGATACCAGCACCTGAAAATCTGTCCCGGCAGCGGCGACTTGCACCGCCTGTGCAACCGAGCGCAGGTTGCCCATGCCGTAGTCCACCACCACCACACGGCGCGCCGTCACAACTCAGGCCTCGCCGCCAGCGGCCCTGCAGTCTGTCACAGGGAACCCTTGGTTGAGGGAACAGAGCCACTGGCGCGCGGGTCAATTTCCACTGCCGCGCGCAGCGCCCGGGCAAAGGCCTTGAACACGGTTTCGGCCTGATGGTGGGCGTTGTCACCGCGCAGATTGTCGATATGCAAGGTCACCAGCGCGTGATTGACAAAGCCCTGGAAAAACTCGTGTGCCAACTGCGTATCAAACGCGCCAACCATGCCGCTCTTGAACGGAACATGCATCGTCAGGCCGGGCCGCCCGGAAAAATCAAGCACGACACGGCTCAAGGCCTCATCCAGCGGCACGTAGGCGTGGCCAAAGCGCCGGATACCGCGTTTGTCGCCAACCGCCTGCAGCACGGCCTGGCCCAGGGTGATGCCGACGTCCTCTACTGTGTGGTGGCCATCGATATGCAGATCACCATCCGCCTCGACTGCCAGGTCGATCAGCCCGTGGCGTGCGATCTGGTCCAGCATGTGGTCAAAAAAGCCGATGCCAGTGCGCAGTTGCGAAACACCGGTGCCATCGAGATTGACGTGTACCGTGATTTTCGTCTCGGCGGTCGTGCGCGTCACACTGGCGCTGCGCCCAAGCCCAAGTGGGTGCTCAGAGTTTTTCATAAGGATTCCTTCAAGGCCTGCAACATGGTTTCGTTTTCCGCGCCGGTTCCCACTGTCAGACGCAAACAATCGCGCAGTACCGCGTGCATGCCCGACACGTTTTTGACCAGAACGCCAGCGGCCTTCATGCCGGCGAAGACCCGGCTGGCGGAGCCCGCCGGGACCCGAACCAGCACCATGTTCGCATCGCTGCGAAAAGTCTGCAGGCCAGCCATGGCGCCCAGGCGGCGCAACAATATCTCGCGCTGCGTGATGATGTCCTGTGCCTGCAAGGCGAACTCATCCGCATGCTCCAGCGCAAACAGGCAACATTCGGCGTTCAGGGCGCTGATGTTGTAGGGTGGCCGGACTTTGTCGATCTGCGCCACCAGTTCACTGCAGCCGGCCAGAAACCCGATGCGCACACCGGCCAGCCCGAACTTGCTCATGGTACGCATCACGAGCAGGTTTGGATGCCGCGGCAGTCGCGCCATGAAGCTGCGCTGCGCAAAGGGCTGGTACGCTTCATCGACGACGACCAGACCAGGTGCCGCCACGATGAT
The DNA here is from genome assembly GCA_031363785.1 of Betaproteobacteria bacterium. Classification (GTDB taxonomy): domain Bacteria; phylum Pseudomonadota; class Gammaproteobacteria; order Burkholderiales; family Burkholderiaceae_C; genus CAISIP01. Next base: position 6,387 of record JANLVB010000119.1, on the reverse strand, counting down.
CCGCTCCATGACCGCCTCATTCCAGCAATTCGCCGTCGGGTTGTTGGGGCAGGCCAGGTAGACGATGGTCGGATGCTGCCGGCGCATCGCCTCCAGCATGGCGATTTCGTCCAGCTCGAAGTCGTCGCGCAATGGCACTCCGTGGTAGGCGAGCCCCTGCAGGCGTGCACTCATGCCGTACATGACGAAGCCGGGTTCCGGTGCCAGCACCGATGCGCCGGGCTTGCTGCAGGCCATGGCCAGCAGCGAAATCAATTCGTCCGAGCCATTGCCCATCATCAGCGCACAACCCGGGGGCACGTCCCCGTGCGCCTGCAAGGCGGTACGCAGTTTTTCCAGCTGTGGCCCGGGGTACCGGTTCAGTGCGACCGAGCCGAGCCGCCTTCCCAGTTCATCCTGCAGCGCCTGCGGCAGGCGGTGCGGGTTTTCCATGGCATCCATTTTCAGCAGGCCTGACGCGTCCTGCACGGTGTAGGCCGCCATCGCCAGGACGTCCGGACGCACGACACGGCGCACCATGTCTGCAGACCCATATTGCATCAGGGACATTGCACCTCAACAGGTATAGGAAGTGGCCAGCGCATTGACCAGTACCAGCTGCACCGGCATGTCCGCCTCGTACAGGCCGGCGTTGCGGGTCAATTCGGCCTCGAACAAGGGCTTGGCCATACGCGGCTCAAGGCGCCGTCCGTTCAAGCAAAACAACGCCTTCGCACCCTGGCGCACTTGCTGCGCGTTAGCCTCCAGCGCTCCCTCCATGGCCCCGACCAGATAGTACTGAACATAGTTCGGACCGTTTTTCTTGTCCGACTGCTCGAGGCCGCGCAATTCGCGCAAACTCATCGCACATGCCGAACCCGCCAGCAGCACCCCCATTGCCAGCAACACCCAGGCTTGCACCAGGCCTGGGCACCGGAGTCGGCTGTGTGCTTTCATGTTCACTCCATTCTCATTTCTGCCGCCCGGGCGTGGGCTTCGAGCCCTTCGCCACGGGCGAGCACACTGGCCACACGACCGAGGTTGCGGGCACCGACTTCGGTCACCTCGATCAGGCTGCTGCGCTTCTGGAAATCGTAGACACCCAGGGGGCTGGAAAAACGCGCTGTCGCCCCGGTCGGCAGGACGTGATTGGGCCCGGCGCAGTAGTCACCCAGACTCTCACTCGCGTAGCGCCCCAGGAAAATCGCACCCGCATGGCGCAGCAGGGGCTCCCAGCGCTGCGGCTGCAGGCTGCTGATCTCCAGGTGCTCGGGAGCGATCTGGTTGCTCAATTCGCAGGCCTCTTCCATGTCCCGTGTCAGAACCAGCGCACCACGGCCGTTCAACGAGCTGGCAATGATGTCGCGCCGCGCCATCGACGGCAACAAATGGTCGATCTGGGCTTGCACCGCGTCGAGGTAGGCGGCGTCCGGGCTGAGCAGGATACTTTGCGCCAGCTCGTCGTGTTCGGCCTGGCTGAACAAATCCATCGCCACCCAAGACGCCTGGGTCGACCCATCGGCCAGCACCAGAATTTCGCTCGGGCCGGCAATCATGTCGATTCCGACGACGCCAAAAACGCGTCGTTTTGCTGCTGCCACATAGGCATTGCCTGGCCCGGTGATCTTGTCCACCTTCGGGATCGTGGCGGTGCCGTAGGCCAGCGCCGCCACAGCCTGCGCACCACCAATGGTAAAGACGCGCGCGACGCCTGCCACCCAGGCCGCCGCCAGCACCAGCTGGTTGGCGGTACCCGCGGGCTGCTCCCCGGCCGCAGCCGGCGCTGGATTGGGCACCACCATGATGGTCTCGCCAACCCCGGCGATCTGAGCCGGAATTGCATTCATCAGCACCGAAGAGGGATAGGCTGCCTTCCCGCCCGGCACATAGACGCCGACCCGGTCGAGCGCTGTGACCTTTTGCCCCAGCAAATTGCCGTCGGCGTCGCGGTAGCTCCAGCTCTCACCACAGGCCTTTTTCTGCGCTTCGTGGTAGTCCCGAATGCGCTGCGCGGCGAAACACAGACTCTCGCGCTGCAGCATCGGCAACTGCTCGAACGCCTGCCGGAGTTGCGCCCGCCCAACCTCCAGTTCGCTCAGCGACGCAGCTGTTATCCGGTCAAACCTGCGGGTGTAATCGAGCACTGCGGCATCCCCGCGCTGTTGCACGTCGGCAAGTATGGCGGCAACCCGGTCTTCTATGGCCGCATCAGTGGCGCCGGACCAGTGCAACCGCGCCTGGAAGCGCTGCGCGAAATCGGCCTCCCGGGTTGACAGGCGCAGCGGGGTTGCGCAGGACGGTGCCATGTCTCGTTGCGTTAGTGCCGGCAAGTCGCAGCCAGGGCGTCGATGATGGCGCGTAGCGGCGCCTGCCGCAGTTTCAGCGCCGCCTGGTTGACGATCAGGCGCGCGCTGATGTCCATGATGTGCTCCACCTCGACCAAGCCATTGGCTACCAGGGTATTGCCGGTGGAGACCAGGTCCACGATGGCGTCGGCCATTCCGGTGAGCGGCGCCAGCTCCATGCTACCGTAGAGCTTGATCATGTCCACGTGAACGCCCTTGGCGGCGAAGAAGTCACGCGCAATCGCCACATATTTGGTCGCAACCCGCAGCCGGGACCCCTGGCGTACCGCCGAGGCGTAGTCAAAGCCACTGCGCACCGCCACACTGATGCGACACTTGCCGATTTGCAGATCCAATGGCTGGTACAGGCCTTCGCTGCCGTGTTCCAGCAAGGTGTCGCGTCCGGCAATGCCGAGGTCAGCCCCACCAAACCGGACGTAGGTCGGCACATCGGTTGCGCGCACCACCAGCACCCGCAGTGCGCTGTTGCTGGTGCGCAGAATCAGCTTGCGCGAATGTTCCGGGTCGTCCCGCAGGTCTATGCCGGCAGCGCGCAGCAAAGGCATGGCCTCGTCGAAGATTCGCCCCTTGGACAGGGCCAGGGTGATCACGCCGCCACCCCGATACCCGCCATCGGGTCAACCATGGTCCCGCCATTCCTGAGGCGTCAGCGTTTTCATGGACAAGGCGTGCACTTCGTCGCTATGTATCCTCCCGCCGAGCGTGGCGTAGACCATCTGGTGTCTTTGCACAGCGCGTTTGCCGGCAAACTGCCCGGATACGATGGTGGCCGACCAGTGTCGCCCGTCACCGTCGAGTTCACAGTGTTCACAGTCCAGGCCGGTCGTGATGATCAATTTCAATTCTTCAGCGGTCATTGCGTGGTCCATTCAACTGCGAATCTTGTAGCCGATACGCAGCAGGTGCACAGCTACACCCGACGCCACGGCCAGGGCCGCGCCCACGACGGCCAGACTGACCCAGGGCGATACATCACTGATGCCAAAGAATCCGTAACGAAAGCCATCAATCATGTAGAAAAAGGGGTTGAGCTGGCTCACGCCTTGCCAGAACGGCGGCAACGACTTGATGGAATAGAAGACACCGCTGAGAAAGGTCATCGGCATGATGACGAAGTTCTGGAACGCTGCGAGCTGGTCGAATTTTTCCGCCCACAACCCGGCTATCAATCCCAAAGTTCCCAAAAGAGCCGCTCCCGCCAAGGCAAACAGCACGATCCACCAAGGCGCCACCAGCGACGGCGGCGCGAACCACGCCGTGGCCAGCAACACACCCAGGCCAACCACGGCCCCACGCACCATGGATGAACCGACGTAGGCGAAAAACCAGCTCCAGTGGGACAGCGGCGTGAGCAGCAGGAACACCAGATTGCCCATGATCTTGCTCTGGATCAGCGAAGAGGAGCTGTTCGCGAATGCGTTTTGCAGCACGCTCATCATCACCAGGCCGGGCACCAGAAAAGCGGTGTAGGAAATGGTGTCGTACACCTTGACGTGGTCTTCCAGCACGTGACCAAATATCAGCAAGTACAGGATGGCCGTCAGCACGGGAGCCGCCACGGTCTGAAAACCCACCTTCCAGAACCGCAGTACCTCCTTGTAGAAAAGTGTTTGCCAGCCGCTCACCGCACCGCCCGTTCCGCATTGTTGTGCTTGGTCATGACGTCGAGAAAAACGTCTTCCAGATCAGCCTTGCGAATCTCGACATCGTGTGCCTGCAGACCCGCATGGCGCAGCGCCGCCAGGTAGTTTTCGATCTCCATGGCGTCGTGCGCCGGAAACTGCACAATGCGCCCCGTGACCCGGGCTTTGGCCAGCAGCGCCGGCGGCAATTCAGCGTCGAGCTTGAAGCGCAGCACACTACTCGACGCCGCTTTCAGCAACTCGCTGGTGTGATCCAGCGCAACCACCCGACCGGATTTGAGCATGGCAATGCGACCACACAGCGCTTCGGCCTCTTCCAGATAATGGGTGGTCAGCAGGACGGTGTGGCCCTGCTTGTTGAGTTTGGCGATGAAATGCCACAGCGTCTGGCGCAACTCCACGTCGACGCCTGCTGTGGGCTCATCGAGCACGATGACCGGAGGTTTGTGCACCAGCGCCTGCGCCACCAGCATGCGGCGCTTCATGCCGCCGGACAACTGGCGCATGTTCGCCCCGGCCTTGTCCGCCAGCCCCAGGCTGTGCAGCAGTTCATCTATCCAGGCGTCGTTGTGGCGCACGCCAAAATAGCCGGACTGGATGCGCAATGCCTCACGGACGCTGAAAAATGGATCGAACACCAGCTCCTGGGGCACAACACCCAGCTTGCGCCGGGCTGCTGCGTAGTCGGTCTGCACGTCGCTGCCAAGCACCGATACCGAGCCCTGGCTGGCCCGGGTCAACCCGGCCAGAATACTGATCATGGTGGTCTTGCCTGCGCCATTGGGGCCCAACAAGCCAAAGAACTCGCCCTGCGCAATATCCAGGCTGACGGAGTCAAGCGCCAAGAACTGGCTGTTGGCCGAGCCACGGGCGGAGGGATAGGACTTGGAAATCGACTGAAAGGAAATGGCTGGCATCAGAGCCCGCCATTTTAGCCCGCCACCTCAGGAGGCCGGCAGCAGTTCGGAGATGCCGTACAAGCTGGCCAAGTCCCGCAACCGTTGCGGCGTCGAGCGCATTACCAGCGTCTTGCCCGCAGCCAGCGCCTGACGGCGAAACTCCAGCAACACCGCCAGCGCCGAGGAGTCGAACCGGTGCAACGCTGCCGCATCGACCAGAACCGTGCCAGACGACTCGGTGCGCAGGCCTTGCACCAGCATGCGCAGGCAGGCTGCCGCCTCGTTGCGTGTCAGGTCGGCCGGCAGCACCAGCATGTCAGACCTTTTTTGCGCCAGACTTGTTGCGCTCTGCCAGCGCCGTGATCAGACCGTCCAGGCCATTGGCGTTGATCTCCTGGGAAAACTGGCTGCGGTAGGTTTCTACCAGCCAGACGCCCAGCACATTGAGGTTGTAGATCTGCCATCCCGCGCCCTGACCGGGTGTTTTCTCCAGCCGGTAGTCCAGTTGTATCGGGTCACCACGACCGCGCACCTCGGTGCGCACCACCAACTCGACATCGGCAGCCCCGGCGCGCAGCGGTTTGACAACAATTGTCTGGTCACCGACCTGTGCCAGCGCCCCGGCGTAGGTACGCACCAATAACACCTTGAACTCATCCTGCAGGCGCTTTTGTTGCTGTGGCGTGGCCTGGCGCCACTGCGGGCCGACGGCCGAGGCGGTCATGCGCTGGAAGTCCACATTGGGCATGATCTTCTGATCGACCAGGCTGATGATGCGGGTCACATCACCATGGCGAATGGACGGGTCGGACTTGATGCCCCTCCAGCATCTCGTTGGACAAGCGCCTGATCAGGCCGTCGGGAGTCTCTTCAGCGGCCCAGACAGGGGACGCCGCTGACAGCAAAAGCGCTGCAAACAGATTCATTGGCAGGCCAAAAAGGATTCGACGTCGCATCACGGGACTCTCAGTTTTCATGGAAATACATTATGGATTAACGCCAAAGCAGGCGCGTGCGACGACCGGCCGGCACATGACTCAGCGCACAAACGGCACAAACGGCACAAAATCATGGTGCCTTGATCGCGCCATCGGGCGCATCCGGCGGGTTGCCGTTGTACACCGCGTTACGCCGACGCTGCAGGAACGCGTCGCGCACAAAGGTGTATTTGTCGAGAGCCACCTGATCGAGCGTATCACCCGCGCTGAGCAGGCTGCTGCGCACGTCCATCAGATCCAGCGCTTTGAAGGAGTTGCGTGTCGGGATGTGGTTGATCGCTGACACGATGTCGCCACGTGTATTGACTGGAATAGCCACTGTGTCGCGCAGTGTCGACGGGCCAAAAAATGGCAACACAATGTAAGGGCCGCTGGGCACACCCCATGCACCCAGTGTCTGGCCGAAATCTTCCCGCTGTCGCTCGATGCCCATCTCGCTTGCGACGTCCAGCATACCGCCCAGACCAAACACCGTGTTCACGTTCACTCGCATGAAATTCTG
>JANLVB010000376.1:0-1987 GCA_031363785.1 Betaproteobacteria bacterium | reverse complement strand
AACTGCAAGAAGACCCCCAACGTGAGCCAACTCGACACCGACGGCGATGGCATTGGCAACCTGTGCGATGCCGATTTCAACAACGACGGCAACGTCAATGCGCTGGACCTGGCGATCTTCCAGCGCGCTTTCGGCACGAAGCGGGGCGATGCCAACTTCAACGCCGTCTGCGACATGAACGGCGACGGCCGTGTCAACGCGCTCGATCTCGCGCTGTTCCAGGCGCGCTTTGGCAAACCACCGGGCGATCGGTAATCTTCATCACAAGGGCAAGGAGCGGATTCATGAAACACATTCAATGTTCGGCCGGCGTCAAGGGCTTGGTTGCTTTGGCAGCGGTGCTGGCCATGGGCGCCGCACAGGCGGGCTCGTCGGTGCAAGTGGTCGGGCCGGCGTCGGTTGCGCCGGGCGATTTGTTCAACCTGGCCGTCAACGGCGCCGACTTTGTGCCAATCGTCGGTGGTGGGCTTGATTTCAGCTACAGCGCCGGGCTGCTCGAATTGCTGTCAGTGCAGGTGGCGCCGGCCTGGAACTTCATGCCTGCGGGAGGCGTCATCGACAACGCGGCGGGCACGCTGGTGGGCCTGTCGTTCAACGTCTTCGGCTTTCCACCCATGTCACTGTCCGCTGACTTTGCCATTGCAACGCTGCAGTTCAGGGCCAAGGCGCCGGGCACGGCGGCTGTCGATGTGGCTGCCAGTGCAGACTGGTCGTTCTCGACCCCGGATGCAGAGGTACCTGCCTTCACGTTGGTGGGCACCAGCGTGCAAGTGGTGCCGGAGCCTGCGGCCTGGCTGCTGATGCTTGGCGGCTTTGGTTTGCTGGGCGTGCGCGCTCAGCGGCGCACTGCGGCGCGGTAGCAGCGCCACGCGGCGATTGCCCGCATCAGGCTGCTGCCGCTGCCGCGAGCAGCCGGGCACCCACAAGGGGCGCGATGCACCGCCGGCCACGCCAGGCCGCCATGGCGCCAATGGCCAGCAAGGTTGTTGGCGGCTCGGGTACAGCCGGCCCGGTTACTTGCAGCACAGCCGACCCGAAGTAACCGCTGTAAACCGCCGTATGGCTGCCGGGCTGGCTGAAAGCGCCTGAAGTGAAGTAATAGTGCTGCGTCAGGTACTCGGTCTTGAACTTGATCACGCTGAGTGCAGGTTTGTTGATGTCTGCCATTTCAAAACGTATGTCAGTGCAAGCCAGCAACGCAGACTCACACGTGGTGAGGTCGGCAAACGAATACGTGGTGTCGGCGGCGACGTATCCAGTCAAGTTGAGCGTGAAGGTCTGGGCGAGTGGGCCGCTGCTGGGCTCGCCCCAACCGCCCGTGAACATGTAGGTGACTTGTGCTCTTGCCGTACCTGCGGTTAGCAGCGCCAGCAAGGCGCCAACGGCAAGAGTTGCAAGTCTCGGGCCTTTGCTTGTAGCAGTCATCATGAATTCCTGGCGTTGGTAAAGCGCGCAGGGTACTACTTGAGCAAGCTGCTATATCAAGGCGATCCGTCGGTTGTTGAAATTGGCTCAGCCACCCGGGCCATCAGCAGGGGCTGGTCGCGCATCTGGTTTGAATGGCTGTCGAAGCCGCCGATCTGCACCATGAACACTTGGCGCTTCATGCCCAGGCCGGGGCCGGCCGCGATCAACTGCGCCACCACCCGCAGTTGTTTGGCCAGCGCGTCGGTGGACAGCGCCAGCAGGCTGCCGTTGGGCAGGGTGATGGCCGCGGTGGGCAAGGCCGCCACGGTGGTGGCCGCCAATGCCGTTTGCAGCGTGCTGGTGGTGTTCAGTGAGCGTTGCACCACCTTCAGGTATTCAGCCTCGAAGGCGTTGTTGCCGCCGGCGGCCAGCAGGCTGCGCAGCGTGGCGGGCACCAGCGTTCTGCCTGCGTGGGCAGCACCCAGTTGTGGCTGTCGTTGCCGCCGGCCATGTACAAGCAGGCCAGCGCCTTGTAGCCATCGCCGGTGTTGGCGGCCTGGGCCTGGGCTGGCTGCCAGGG
>JANLVB010000112.1:0-3075 GCA_031363785.1 Betaproteobacteria bacterium | reverse complement strand
TAACTTTGACATTGTTGTGCTTCTCCTTGTACAGTGTCTTCAAAACCACCTCTAATATCAATTACATTTGTTCCATCATAGCGAAAGCTGCCAGGCGCCGACAAACATCACCAGAATTCCCACCACCCACAGCATGTTTTGTTGCGCCCGGAATTCGGCCACATGCACCCGGTCCAGGTAACGCGCCCAGAACGGGATCGTCGCCAGTTGCAGCAGGAAAGGAATCAGCATCACCACGCCGATGCTGGCGAAGTAGCTGGCGCCGATCTGTTTGGACACCAGGTAGATCAGGGGTGGCTCGAGCATCATTGCCGCCGCGCCGGAGCTGAACTGGTGTAACTGGTAACGTGCGTACTGTGGGTCGGCCCGCAGTATGGAGAAAAACGCGTTGCGGTCCGTCGGGTCGCGCTGGCCGCGCCGCTCCAGCACCTGATGGCGCTTTTCTCCCAGCACGGTGACGCCCCTGAATGTCCACACGCCGAGAGCGCCGAACAGGGCGCCAGCGACATACAACCAGCGAAAATTCTCCGGATGCGCGTCCAGCACCAGACCGGCCACGCTGGTCGTCAGCACGACCATCAGGCTGGACACCACCTGCAGCCGTGCGGTGGCCCGGGCGCGCACGTGGCGCGGGTAGTTCAGGCTCCAGGCCACACTGCGCACGGTCAATACGCCGGCGATCAGCACGCGGCTCAGCACCACACTGGCCAACAGCAGCCAGATGCCAAGCCCGGAGCGCGGCGCCAGTGCCACCGTCACCACACACAGCAGCACCAGGCCCTGCAAGATGGTGAGCATGGGAACCTTCGGGCGACCGGCAGCGATGCGGTTCCAGAAAAAACTCGAGAGGTTGCCGAACATCGGCGCCGCCGAGATCACGGCGATCACCCAAGGCGCCACGTTGAACGTCTTGACCGCCACCACCGCCACAAAGCCGCCCTCCATCAGGCTCAGCGCGATCGGCAGGTTGATCTCGGCGAGCAGCTCGCGGCGGTAACTTCTCTGCACCGCCGGCTCGAGCCCGGGAATCCCGAAGAATGTGGAGATCAGAGACATCAATCCTGTATTGTCGGGGCGGCACCCCGGGGCCGTGCCGGTGTTTCGCCTGCCGAACCATCCCGTACTGTCCGCCCGGGCTGCTGGCAGCCGCAGCGACGGTCATTTTTGAATAGGGCGAACGGACTATTGCGTGACGAGCAGGAAGATAGGATAAACAGGGAGCCGCATTCCTGGGCCATGCTGCTGGCTGGCCTGTGGCTGATGGGTGCTGTGGCACGCCGCCGTCAGGCGACTCGTCCCGGCGGCTGAAAAGCCTGCAGCAAAACGATCAGCGCGCCGCTACCGCCTGCCGCTGGACGTGCCTGCACAAAGGCGAGCACTTCTTTTTTCTGCACCAGCCAGGCGTGCACCTTGTTCTTCAGCACCGGCGCCTTGCCCGGAGACCCCAAGCCTTTGCCATGGATGATGCGGATACAGCGCACACCCTGGGCGCTGGCCTCACGAATGAAAATTGACAATGCCGCACGTGCCTCATCACTGCGCAGGCCGTGCAGGTCGAGCTGGCGCTGAATGCTCCAATGGCCTTTGCGCAGTTTCCCGGTGACATCGGCGCCAATTCCCGGCCGGCGAAAACTCAGTTGGTCGTCGATATCGAGCAGGGTGGACACGTCGAACCCGTCACTGAGCGCCTCTGCCAGCGCCGCCTGTTCGTCCAGCAGATGCTGGCGCGGCACCGGGCCGGGCTGGCTCGGCGCCAGGTGGCTGCGCCCGTCGGGTGCCATTGCGGTGACGATGCCCGCAGCACGCTGAAACAGGCTGCGCGTATCCTGTGCTTCGAGCAGTTGCTGTTGGCGCAACTTGGCCAGTCGTGCCGCTTCCTGCTGGCGTGCCAGCAGGGCGGCTTTGACCTGCCCGAGTGCGGCCAGGCTGCGTACCGGGCGGTCTACCGCCTTCACAAAAGCCCCTTTTCCGCCATCGACAGGGTCTGTCCGGCTGCGACAATTACATGGTCCAGCACCCGCACGTCGACCAGCGCCAGCGCCGCCTTGAGCGTCTGCGTCAGGGCTTCGTCGGCGCGCGACGGTTGCACCGAGCCACTGGGATGGTTATGCGCCAGCACCACTGCGGCGCATTGGTGGTGCAGGGCACGCAACACCACTTCGCGCGGGTAGACGCTGGTTTGGGTGAGGGTGCCGCGAAACAGCTCTTCCATCGCCAGCAGGCGGTTTTGCACATCCAGGAACAACACCGCGAAGACTTCGTGTGACCGGGCGGCGAGCTGCAGTTGCAGGTATTGCCGTACCGTCTGTGGTGAGGCGAACACCTCACGCTGGCGCAGCTGTTGTGCCAGTGTGCGCCGCGCCAGTTCGAGTACGGCCATCAATTCGGCGCGTTTGGCCGGGCCCAGGCCTTTGACGCGCGTCAGGTCCTGCGCGCTGGCATTGAGCAAACCCGACAGCCCGTCAAAACCAGGTGCGCCAGCGTCATTGGGTGTAGGGTGCAGCAACTCGTGCGCCATTTGCAGCACATTCTTGCCACGCACGCCGGTACGCAGCAGCAAGGCCAGCAGCTCGGTGTCACTCAGTGCCGCGGGGCCGCGAGCCAGCAGTTTTTCGCGCGGCAGCATGTCGGAGGGCAGGTCTTTGAGTGGCATGGCAGATCGCGTGTGTTGCTGTTGCAGCTGCGCCATACCGCCCGCAGCCTGTCCGCATGGCTATACGCCATGGGACGATGTCTGAAGCAGCGGCCTTTCTACAATGGGGCCAGTTTATAGTGACTTTCATGCCCACCCCAGTACCCGTTGTCGAATCCGGCTCGTTTTTGACCCTGCACTACCGCCTGAGCGGCCCCAACGGTGATGTCATCAGCCAAGCCCACACCATTCCCCACTTATGGACTGTCGCCAAAGCCGACACTTAAGCCCACACCATACCCCACTTTCGCCGTCTCAGCAATGCCCACATACAAACCGTCTGTCAGTCCGACCTCAGCACCCACGTGCATTCCTTCAATAGCGCCCACATTAGCTCCAATCCCCAACATTGTGGTCACTCCTTCAGCACCAGTAACGCTCCC
>JANLVB010000372.1:0-1986 GCA_031363785.1 Betaproteobacteria bacterium | reverse complement strand
ATCCTGGCACCAGCATGGGTGGTGCGCGGCCGAAGGCCACGATCGAGGACGCGCAAAGTCTCTGGCTCGGCAAGTTTCCCGCCAGAGATGACCGTTTCAATCTCCAGCGGGTCGAATTTGCGACGCTCGACTTGGCTCGGAGATGCGGTCTGAACGTCACACAAGCCCGGCTGGAGGCGGTTGGCGAGAGCGACGTGCTGATGCTGCGACGGTTCGATCGCGATTACACCGACAAGGGCTACCTGCGTTTCGGTCTTGTCAGTGGCCTGACCGTGCTCGACTGCGGCGATAGCCACCTGGACCGGGAACGTTGGTCCTACCCGCTGCTGGCCGACAACTTGCGCCGATGGTCTGACAAGCCGGAAGCAGACTGTGCCGAACTCTTCAGGCGGATGGTCTTCAATGCTGCCGTGACCAACAACGATGATCATCCTCGCAACCACGCCCTGTTGCGAAGGCAAAAGGGATGGCGGTTGTCGCCGGCCTACGACCTTGTGCCCGCGCCCGTAGTGAGCCTGGAGAGGCGCGATCTGGCGTTGACTGTCGGCGACTCCGGTCGCACGGCCAGCATCTACAACCTGCTGTCGCAGGCGGGGCGCTTCGGTTTGTCGGCTGAAGAGGCACGAGCTCAAATCGATCGACTCGTCGATGTCGTCCGGCATTGGCGCGACGGTTTCTTTGCCTGCGGCGTGTCGGCCAGGGACATCGACTGCATCGCCCCTGCCATTCTGCCTAACTGCTTCTTCTTCGAAAGGCGTCCCGATGCGTGAGGCGCAATACCGAATCGCGCCTGTGGCCAGCCCAGCGCGCCATTCGAGCCCGTCTTCTCGTGACGTGGAGGTGCCATGATTAGCCCCGCGGACAATTGCAGGGGCTTCACGGACTTGGCCAGCGCTCAGGTCGAAGGCACCGACTACCGAGTCCACGTGCGGACGAACGCGGGTTCGACCGCCGCCGTAATAGCCCCCCATGGAGGCAGCATCGAGCAGTACACTTCGGACGGTGCACGCGACGGTGCAGGGGCGGATTTCAATCTCTACCTGTTCGAAGGAATTCGCCACGCCGGCAACGATGCCGCGCTCCACCTGACAAGCCACAGGTTTGATGAGCCTCGATGTCTGGAGTTGCTGTCCAACTGCGATCATGTGGTCGCGTTACACGGATGTGGTGGCGACGTGCAACAGGCACTCGTTGGGGGCCTTGATGAGCCCTTGAATGCCGCTGTGGCGAGAGCCATCGCCGATCTCGGTATCGATACCCGGCTGCGAGGGCGCAAATTCCCGGCAACCGATCCGAAAAACATGTGCAATCGTGGGCGCGGCGGCGTTGGCGTGCAATTTGCGGGGTAGCCAGCCCGGCCAGGCGGTGCTAGGATGTGCACGTTTCATGCACACGCGTCACCCCCGCCAAGGTCAACCCATGCGCACCAACTCCGACACCACCAAACGCCCTGTCAACCTGCTGATCAATACCCGCACGCTGGAGTTGGCCAAGCAGCTTGGCATGAACCTGTCGCAGACGGTGGACAACTTTCTGGGTGCCGAGGTGCAACGACGTTATTGGGCGCAGTGGAACGACGACAACCGGAATGCGATCGACGCCTACAACGCGCGCATGGCCGATGAGGGCCTGCCTCTCGCGCGTTACCGCAGTTTCTAGGGCGGCATGGCATGGCACGCTTCGATGTCTTTCCCCATCCAGACCCTGTGTTGCGCAGGAAGACACCCTATCTGCTGGATGTGCAGAACTCCCATATCAGCCGCATCGCAACCCGTGTGGTGATCCCGATGCGGGTGGCGGAAGACTTCCCGCTGCGCATGCGCGACCTGAACCCGGTTTTTGAGGTCGCTGGCAAGGCGGTGGTGCTCGATACCGCAGCCCTGGCGGCAATTCCGGCGGCGGAACTGAAGAAACCAACACTCCATCTGGGTGCACAAAGCGGGGTCATCGTCGCTGCGCTGGATGCACTCTTTGGCGCTTTCTGAA
>JANLVB010000080.1:0-6812 GCA_031363785.1 Betaproteobacteria bacterium | reverse complement strand
ATACCGGCCTGCTGGAAGAAACCGGCCTCGGTGCCATAGGACACCTTGGCCGACGGGCGCGGCCGCAACAGCGACTGCGCCAGTTGCGCGATGCTGCTTTGACGCCGCGCGGCGTGAGCGAGGAATGGGCAGCCCGCCCGTGCACGGTGCAACGGTAGACGCGCCCGCCCTTGTGCGCGGTGACCATCTGCATGCTGGTGGGCTCGCCGACGATGCAGCCATCGGGCCGTATGCCGGCCAAGGCCAGGTCGCTCAGCAGCGGCGCGATCCCCAGGCAACCCACTTCCTCGTCGAAACTCAGGGCCACATGGATCGGCGAACGCAGCGCGGCCTGTGCGAATGCTGCCGACTGCGCCAGCACCACGCCGATGAAGCCTTTCATGTCGCAGGCGCCACGACCGAAGAGGCGGCCGTCGCGAATGTCGGCCTGGAACGGATCGGTGCTCCAGGCCTGCCCGTCGACCGGCACCACATCGGTATGCCCTGAAAGGACCACACCACCGGGCCCTTCGCCGAACGTGGCGAACAGGTGGGCCTTGGTGCGCTCGGGGTTGTAGCGGCGCCGGATGCGCGCGCCGTGGCGCGCCAGGTGGGCCTCGGCCCAGTCGATCAGCGCGAGGTTGGAATTGCGGCTGGTGGTGTCGAAGGCGATCAGCTGCTTCAGACAGTCGATCGTGTCGGTGTGGGGGGTGCCGTGCTGCATGCCTGCATCCTAGCCGGTTGGAGCGCCTACAGCGCGGACAGGCCGCACAGGGCCTCGACCAGCATCGCGTTGGACTGGTAGGCAGCCATCACCCGCCACTCGCGCCGCGCCGGGTAGAAACGCTCGCGCATCTCGGCGCGCAGTGCCAGGCCCTGCGGAGAATACGGGTCGCCGTGCTGGAACAGCCAGTTCTCGGCGCGGATCGCGTCATGCCCGCCGCCCTCGCCGGTACGCAGCTCGACCAGGCACAGGGTGAGCGCCTTGCCCGGCAGGATGTCGCGCAGCGAATAGAACAGGTTGCCAGGTGTCTCGGACTGCGCGTTCTTGCCGTTCGCCGCCTTGTCCTCGGCGATCACGCTGACCTGCGAGAACCAGTTGCGCGTCGGTTGACCGGCCAGGTCGTCGTCGATGAACAGATCGCAATAGCCCCATACACCGCCACCCGTGTGGTAATCGATGATCGCCACATGGCGGGCCTTCGCCGCATGCTGCGTGACGATCTGGCGGAACAAAAGGTTCGACCAGGCCGGTTTGTCTCCGCCATAGAAAATGCCGCGCGGGTTGACGTATTGGCCGCCATGCATGGCCTTGCACATCACGTCATGCCGCTCCAGGCCCAGGAACTGCGCGATCGCGCGGTTGTGCGCCGACAGCCCGGGCTCGGCCCAGTCGGGCGGGTCGATATGGGCGGCGATCGCCGAGTAGTCGGGGTTGTCCGGGCGCGGGCGGGTGTGGTCGATGAAATTCCGGTTGAGGTCGATGTTGTCCTCGTTCACGCGGCGGCCCCAGGCGAATCCGTGCGGGTTCATCGCATGGATCAGAAGCACCGCGGTGTCGTTGGCGTTCGCGCGCCCGAACCAGCCCTCCTGCAGCCAGGCCGTGTGGCAGCCGGCTCCGGCATAACCTTCCGCGCCGTGCGTGCCCGAGACCAGGATCAGCAACTTGCGCGCATTCTGTGGCCCGATCCACGCCACGTCGGTGATGCAGTCCTCGCCGTTCGGACCCTTGGCCGGGTTGGTGTGGCTTGACAACAAGCGCGCACCGCCCTGCTGCACGGCCGTCAGGAACTTGGCACGCGCCTCGGTGTACGACTCCGCGAAATAACCTGCAATTCGGTCCATGGGGTTTCTGCCTCGGGGTGTTGGCGCATCCTAACGAGGTTCACCTGCGAACGTATGTAAGCTGCTTTACATCGCCGCACGAAGCCGCCGTTAAACTGGTCCGGCCCATGTGCTCAGAATCCGCAACCCCCAATTCCAGGCAGGTGTCCGTCGCCGCGGCGCGCCCGGACCACGGCAGTGGCGTCTCGGCCTGGCTCACCGACCTGCAATACCGTTGGGGCGACATGCTGCAAGGCGCACGAACACGGCAATTCGCCAAGGACGAGACCCTGTTTCTCGAAGGCCAGCCGGCAAACTTCGTGTTCGTGATCCAGCAGGGCCGCGTCCGGCTCACCTCGTTTGCCTTCGACGGCCACGAACGGCACCTGTTGATCGTCGGGCCAAATGGTCTGGTCGGTGATTGCGCACTGCCCGCCACACGGCATTACGTGGTATCGGCAGTGGCCGCAGCCGATACGCAGGCGGCGATGGTGCCGGCGGACCGCATGCTGGCGGCCCTGGCCCGCCACCCGGCGCTGGCGGCGCAACAACGCGCTCTCTCGGGTGTGCGCTTTCGTATCATGTTGCGCCACGTGGCGGCCCAGGGGTCGAACTCCGGACGGCGCAAGGTGTGTATGCATCTGGTCGACCTGCTGCACAGTTACGGCGCGCCGCACCGTCTGGGAACCGCGATCTCGATCCATTTCACGCAGGAGGAGATGGGCAATATCTGTGGCCTGTCACGCGTCAGCGTGTCGCACGTCTTCACCCAGCTCGAACGCGAGCAGGTGCTCACGCGTGTCGGCCGCGTGGTGGTGGTGATTGATGCAGCGCGACTGCAGCTGCTGTCGCGCAGTTGATGCGATTACGCCGCCAGGTTGCGCATCGCACGGGTGGTGAGTTCGTCCGCGCGTGTGATCACCTGCTGCTTCCTGGCGTCGGCATCGACGTAGAACACGTCACGCAGGCGTTGCTTGATGGCGCGCCCCTGCGCGCTGTCGAGCTGCCCGCGCGCGTGCAGCCAGTGGTCGGCGCGCAACTCGGCGCGGACCTCGGAGGATGGCAGCGTGCCGTACTCGATGCCCAGCACCGGCGCGGTCTTGCCTTCGGCATACAGGTGGCGGAACGGCAGCCCGATGTGGCCGTGCAGCGGCGTCGATTGGCCGGTCCTGCGGTCCAGCCAGGTCACGTCGTCGCCAAGCCAGCGCTGGCACTCGGCAAAAGCTTCGTCCGTGGGATCGCCCACATAACTGGCCTCGCCATAACCGGGTGGGCCCAGTCCCGTGTAGGAAGGGTGATTCGTGCGCCGGCTACTCATGCCGGCAACCCCAGCATACCCCACCGCTGCGTGAGTTGGTTGCCCTGCGGGTCGGCCAGCGCCGCCGCGCGTAACGCCGCGAGGTCCTCAGCCGCAGCCGGCCTGCCCTTCAGGAGCACGGCAGCGCGCAGCAGGGTGTCGAATCGGCCTTCGCCGCGCGTGTGCGTGTCGCTGTAGCCCTTGACCAGTTGCCGGCAGCGAATGACTTCCGTGGCGAGGTGATAGTCCTCGGCCATCAGCGCCTGCACCATGTCCAGCCAGCGCGCGATATGGGCCATCTCCACGCCATGGCGCTGGCTGAGCCGGCGCCAGCGGCGTAGCCCGGCCAGGGCCTGAAGCAGGATTTGACCGCTCAAAGTGTGTGGTCGTATCCGCTGGCCCTTGGCCATGCGGCTCTCCAGCAGATGGCGCAGCGGGGCCATGCTAGCTATCCAGCGCGCCAGACCCGCCGGCATCAGGCCATAGATCTCCTGCGGACGCGGGTGGAAGAACTCCACGGTACCCACCACCTCCGCTTCACCCGCACCCACTTCCTCGCGCACGCGGCGCACACGTTCGGCACGTGTCTTCAGGTCGGCCACGCGGATCACGTCGTCATAAGCCATGGCCACCGCGATCCAGCGCGCGGCCTCCAGCGTGGCGACATGCCCATGCGCCGCTCCCCCGCAGGCCAGCGCATGGCGGTGCAGGGCGGACATGCGATCGAGGTACTCGGTACCGTAGGCGAGGTCCTGGTATTCGAGCACGCGCTGCAAGCCGGCACCCAGCATGGCCTGCGCCTCCTGCGGAAAATCGCCCTCGCAGCGCAGGCGCAGCGGCTCCACCGCGGCACTCGCTGCCCGCGCGGGCAGTGGACGCGGCAGGGTGGCCATGGGGTCGGGCCGCACATCGCGCCGGATCGGCTGCCGCATGGCCTGCATGCCGGCGCGCCAGCAGCGCAAGCTCGCCTCCACCCCCACGCCACCGCGGCGTATCGCGGCTTCAAACGCCGCTTCGTCGAATGGCAACTCGTCGCAGCCCGCCAGTGCGCCAAACAAGGAAGCCGAGAGCACGCTGCCGCTGGCTTTCGCCAGCGCCTGCATGTCGTCGTGCAGGAAACGCCGGGCGTGCCGGTGGCCGGCCTCCAGCACGGCGGCGGCATCGGCCACGCCGTTGCCCGGCACCACCTTTTCCAGCGTCGCATAGTCGCGGTGGGACGAGGCGATAAGCGTGGTGCGCCCGGGCGTTACCAGACCCCGTTGCATGGCGCGTCCAGCCTCCATGAGTTCGGAGGCGATCACGATGTCCACTTCGCCGGGCACCGGCATCAGCGCCAGCACCGGTGCGCCGCCGTTCGCCCGCACGTGGCTCTGCGCCAACAACTCCAGGTAATACACGGTGGCGCCGGTACGCTGCGCGACACCCGCTACCGAAGTCGCCTGGGCCAGATACCCGTTGTGTTCGGCCAGGTCGACGATCCAGTCAACCAGCACGCCGCCGCCCTGACCGCCCATGGCCAGGATGGCGATCGTGATGGCGTGTTCCCGGTCGGCGCCGAGCTTTCGCACACCGCCGGGCTGCTCTGTCATGCCTCGTCAGACGCGTACAGCGCGCGCCGCTGCAAGGCCCGGCTCTGACGCGCCTGCAGCCAGCCCACCGCGGCGCGACGCCAGCGGTCGAGCCGCCTTTCCCATGCGCCGGCGTTGCGCACCCAATCGATGCGGTAGAAGGATGGGCACAATACCGCCGCGTCGGCCACCTCGCCGCAGTGGCCACAGGCCACGCAGCTGTCGTCCACCTGGGCCACCGGATCGGGCTTGAGCGGGTCGCCGCTATTCCTGAGTGTGAGCGAAGGGCAGCCCGACAGCCGCATGCAGGCGTGGTCGCCGCTGCACACTGCAGCATCCACGCCGAATTTCTCCTTGACTACGCGCTCGCCGTTCTGCACAGCGGCCGCCAACTGCGGCTTGACGCGGCGCTGCTTGTTGAGCATGCATTCGCTCTGCGCGATGACCACCTTGGGACCCTTGAAATCGGTGGTCAACGCCTCCATCAGCGTGGCCTGCATGGCGTTGACGTCGTAGGTATGTGGCACCGTGCGCACCCACGCCACACCAACGCCGCGCACCGCAGCCTCGATCGGGTGCTGGGTGCTGCGCCCGGGGTGCAGATCGCGCGAGGACGGCAGGTCCTGCCCGCCGGTGGCCGCCGAATAGTTGTTGTCGACTATGACGATGACACCGTCGGACTTGTTGAACACAGCGTTACCGATGCCGCTGGCCAGGCCGTTGTGCCAGAAGCCGCCATCGCCCATCACAGCGATGGAGCGTTTGCCGGCCGCGACATTGAGTGCCGATGCGCTCGACGCACCCAGACCGTAACCCATGGTCGAGGCGCCCAGATGAAATGGCGGCATGGCCGCGAACAGATGGCAGCCAATATCGCCCGAGATGTGGTGCATGCCCAGGTCCTGCTGCGCAAGCGTCAGGGCAGAGAAGATCGGACGCTCCGGACAGCCGACGCAAAAACCGGGCGGGCGCGCTGGCACCACAGTCGCCAGTTCGGGCGCGCCCAGTCGCATGCCCGCGCCAGCTGCCGCCGCCGCCGCGGGTGAGGTCACGGGCAAGTACGCCGCCTGTGGCGCAAGGGCGGCGGCGGTGTGCACAGCCGCTCTGCCATCGGCCGCCTCGGCGCGGCGCACCGGCATGCCCAGCGGCACCGCTGTGGCCAAAGCCGCCGGGCGGTACTTCTGCAGGAACTGCGCCAACCCGCGCTTGAGTTCGGCCACCGTATATTCACCGGCCCTGGCGAGCATGTCTTTTCCATGAATGGTGACCCGAACGCCAGCGCGCCCGAGCACCGCATGGATGGCCTGCTCGTGGTAGTCGGGCTGCCCCTCCTCAATCACCAGGATCGCCTGCTTGCCGGAACAGAAACGCAGCAGCTCCGAGTCGATCACCGGATAGGCGACGTTCATCACGTAGAGCGGGATGCGCGAGGCTCCATACAGGTCCGCCATACCGTGCCCCATGAGCGCACGCAACACGTTGTTGTACATCCCGCCGAGCATGATGATGCCCAGCTCCGCGATGTCGCCGTCGAAGAATTCGTTGAGGCCCCGCTCCTCGATGAAACGCACCGCGGCCGGCCAGCGGTCGATGATCTTCTCGTGCTCGTGCAGGTAACTCGCCGGAGGCAGGACGATGCGGCTGGTGTCGCGCACCGGCGACTCGAGTGCTTCGCGCAAGGTGTAGGGCGAGCGCAGGTTCGGCCGCGTGACGAAACTCCCGTACACGTGGCAGGAGCGCACGCGCAGCTCCAGCATCACCGGCGTGCGGCTGGCCTCGGAAAGTGCGAATCCGTCATGCACGGCCTGCACGATGGAGGGCAGGTTGGGACGGGGGTCGAGCAGCCAGATCTGCGACTTCATGGCAAACGCATGGCTGCGCTCCTGCATGATGGAGGAGCCCTCGCCATAATCTTCGCCAATGACGATGAGGGCACCGCCGGTGACACCGCCCGAGGCCAGGTTCGCCAGCGCGTCGGACGCCACATTGGTGCCCACCGTGGATTTCCAGGTCACCGCGCCGCGAATCGGGTACATCACCGACGCCGACAATGTCGCCGCCGCTGTGGCCTCGCTCGCACTGGTCTCGAAATGCACGCCGAGTTCTTCCAGGATGGGCTGGGCGTCGGACAACACGTCCATCAG
>JANLVB010000066.1:0-5861 GCA_031363785.1 Betaproteobacteria bacterium | reverse complement strand
TTCAGCTTCTGGCAGTGGATGAAGGCCGAACACGGCTTCAAGGACGAACAGCTCAAGCCCTATGTGTTCAACGTCGGGCCGTTCATGGCCGACAAGAAGTCGGTGCAACAGGGCTACAGCATCAGTGAGCCGATCAGCCTGAAAGCCCAGGGCATGGAACCGGTGGTGCACTTGCTGGCGGACAACGGGTTTTCCACCTACAGCACGACCATCGAGACACGCTCCGAATTGGTGCGCACGAAACCCGACCTGGTGCAGAAATTTGTCGATGCGTCGCTGATCGGCTGGTACAACTACCTGTATGGCGACAACAAGGCCGCCAACGAGATGATCAAGAAGGCCAATCCGGATGCCACCGACGCCAACATACTGGGTGGCATCGAGCTGATGAAAAAACTCGCCATCGTGGACAGCGGCGACGCCCTGCAAAACGGCATTGGTGCGATGAGTCAGGCGCGTGTGAAGGATTTCTACGACAAGATGGTCAAGGCCGGCCTCTACAAACCGGGCGACGTGGACCTGTCCAAGGTGGTGACAACGCAGTTTGTGAACAAGAAGGTGGGCCTGGACATCAAGCAAAAAGCGGGCATCAAGTAATTGAACACCCTGGTCGTTTATTGCCACCCGAACCCGGACAGCTTCAGTGGTGCCCTGTATGCCAGCGCCGTGCAGACCCTGGCCCAGGGTGGCCACGCGCTGCGTTGCGTCGACCTGTACGCGGAGAACTTCTCGCCGGTGCTGACCCTCGAAGAGCGCCAGTGTTACCTGACGGATCCCGCAATGATCGAGGCGCGGGTGCAGCAGCACGCCGATGCACTGCGCTGGGCCGAGCACCTGGTGTTTGTGTTCCCGATCTGGTTCTATGGGCCACCGGCCATGCTCAAGGGCTGGCTGGAGCGGGTCTGGTTGCCGGGTGTCGCGTTCCTGCCACCGCCGCGCAAGGGTGCGGTGGCGGTTCCCGGATTGCGCCATATCGTGCGCATGACCGTGATCACCCACGGCGGCTCGCCCTGGTGGTGGCTCAAGCTGATCGGTGACCCAGCGCGCCAACTGTTCATGCGCGGCCTGCGTGCACTGATGGCGCGGCACTGCAAGACCCGCTGGCTGCAGTTGCACGACATGAACAACGCAAGCCGGGCCGACTGCGAAGCCTTCATGCGCAAGGTCAGCAGCCAGTTGCGCGCCTTCTGACCATGTCCACCGGAGCACCATTGGCCAACTACCTCGCGGCGCGCCGCGTCGGTGACCTGTTGTACCTGAGCGGTGTGATCGCGGTCGATCCGCTGGCGCGCACGGTGGTCACCCGCTACGACGACCTGCCAGCGCAGGCGCGCCAGCAGCTGCAGGCACTGGGTTATGACACCGGGCAGATGAGCGTAGACGTGTTTGAAGCGCCGGCGGTGGCGCAGAGCTGGTTTGTACTGTCCCGCATCCAGCAGCTGGTGCTTGCAGAAGGCGGCCGCATGGCGGACGTCTTCAAGCTGGTGCAGTATTTCCGCGACCTGCGCCACTACCCGGCCTACAACCGGGTGCGCGGATTGTTCTGCCCCAACCCGGTGGTCAGCACGGTGGTCGAGGTCAGCCGCATGTTGCCCGATGACGCTGTGCTGCTGGAGGTTGAGGCGACGGCGTATCTGGGCTCGGCGGGGAATTGATACGCGGGCAGGTTCTCAGTGTGGATGCAGGTGGTGTGCATCCGGCACGTGCGCATGGGTGTGCCGTGTCGGTGCATGGTGATGCCAGTGGCTGTGTTTTCCGGCTGGCATCTCGATATGGGTGTGCAGGTGATGGCCGTCGTCATGGTTATGGGCATGCTCGTGCTCCAGCGTCTCATGGTGGTGCACATGGGCGTGTGACTCCGCCAGATGCAGCAGCACGCCAAACAGCATCAGCAAGCCGCCCGCCACCATCATCCCGGTGGCTGACCGGTCGCCCAAGGCAAGCGCACCCATTGCGCCGATAAAAGGCGCGAAGGCGAATACCGACCCGGTGCGAGCAGCGCCGAATTCCCTCTGCGCAAGCAGGTAAAACCGAAGGCTCAGCCCGTAGCCAGTGGCACCTACGGCCAGAAGTGCCATGGCCGCCACGGCGCCCGGCACAGGCTCGCCCATCACCATGGCCAGCACAACAGTCGCAGTGGCACCCAGGCTGGCCTTTACAAGTACCACCTGACCAGGGTCACGCTCCGCGACTCCCCGGGAAAGGGTATTGTCAACACCCCAGGCGGCGGTGGCAGCCAGCACGGCCAGCAGACCCAGCAGTTGGGCATTACCCGCCAGCCCCTGCTCCAGCACCAGCGCCATGCCACCTGTCAGCAACAGCAGCATGGCTGCGACAACGCGTTTGTCCATGGTTTCGCCATACAGCTTCCAGGCCAGCACCGCGGTGAACAATGCTTCGAGTGTCAGCATCAGCGACGCACTGGACCCGCTGGTGCGTTGCAAGCCCCACGCCAGCGCCACCGGACCGACCACCGCACCAAAACCTGCCATCGCCAGCAGTCGCGGCAGGTCCGCGCGTCGCAGCGCCGCCTCGCGCTGCGGTGGATGGCGCATCAACAGCGCAACCAGCGCCGCTCCGCCATACAGCAGTGCGGCGGTGGTGAAAGCGCCCAGCCCCTGTCCAAATCGCTGCACCAGGGGCGTGCTGAGACCGAACAGCGCGGCCGCCAGCAAGGCCAGCAGGCCGCCGCGCAGCGCAGGGGCGGACAGCCGGGTTTTCAAGGTCTTATTGCCCCGTGAAGTTGGCCGCGATGAAGTTGCCAGGCGCGGTGAAGAAGATGTAAAGCGTCTCCTTCGACTTGTCCTTGGCAGCCGGGTCCTTGAAGGTCACTTTCCATTCCTTGCCTTTTTTGCCATCGACCGCTTCGACCTTGTCATGTTTGACGGCCTGCCAGGATGCATCAATTTTGTCGGCCTTGACCAGTGCCTCCTTGCGTTGTTGGGCGCATCCGAGGACGGTGGCCTCGGCAGCGGGTTTGCTGCCGTGGAAGTGGCAGCTGCCACCCTCCGAGGCCGTGGCGGGTTGGCCCATCAAGGTGACAGCGAGGATGGCGGCGGTGCTGAGTGCGTATTTCATGGTGATTTCCTTTGGGTCAAGTGTGAGGTTGATGTGGGGGTGAAAGGGTGATGCAGCACAACTATTTCAGCGTGTTGCGACTGGCATCCGTGGAATTGCCGATATCCATGTCTTCATGCACATGGCGATGTTCTTCTGCCGGGAAGCGGAAGTTGTAGTCATGGCTGCCATGCTGGTAACCATGGAGCTGGGTGAACAGCAGGTATACGCCGGCATAGACGATGGCCAAGTTCGCGGCAAAGCTGAAGCGCGCAAACGATGCCCGCTTGCGCCAAAAGGCCAGCAACGCCAGCATGACAGTCAGCGCGGCGATTTGCCCTACCTCTACACCGACGTTGAAGCTCAGGATGCGCAGCAGCATCGCGGTATTGTCATCACCCAGCGGCAACTGCTGCAATCGCGTGGAGAGGCCAAAACCATGCAGCAAGCCGAACCCGAACACTGCGCCCAGCAGGTTGGGCGACGCCATCTGGAAAACCTTCTGGAAGCCCCCGTTGTTGTCAAAGCCCTTGTAGATGACACTGATGGCAATGATGGCGTCGATCAGGTAGTAGTTCCAGGTGATCTTGTAGTAGGTTGCAAAAATCAGCGTGATGCAGTGGCCGATGGTAAAAACCGTCACGAACTTCGCCACGTCCTTGAAACCGGTGAGGAAAAACACCACACCGAACAAGAACAGCAGGTGGTCGTAGCCGGTGAGCATGTGGCTCGCGCCCAGGCCGACGTAACGCAGGTAGCCGCCGTCGAGCATGCTCTGGCGGTCCGCCTCGGAGATTCCATGCGCTATCGCCACCATTGGCACCATGACAGCTGCCGCTGTCATGAGGTGCATGAGCAAACGTCTTGAGTTGGTCATTGACTGAATTCCTTCTGGAGATAAAGATTGGATTGATTCCGGTAACCGGAAATGGGAAAGCCGCCATGGCGATGCCTGCAAGCCCCTCGGCCATTGGCTGAAAAGGACCCTCGTCCTGGTGGCAGCTTTGGCCCTCAGCGCCGCGTTTGTCGGTATCGCGGTGCTTGTATTGCGCTTCGTGACGCTGGACTGACGTTCAAGACGCCATGACTGCGCGCTTCAAGTGCGAGGCGGCACCTCGGATGGCCCGCGCGGGAGCCACGTCGGACTGGCGGTCACGAACGCGCGGTGACCGACGAACCCGGCCAGTTCATGGCCGGTGGCAGTCAACTGCTGGACTGGGGAGGCCGAAGCAGACCGTCCAGCAGCGGCGGCGGCCCCAGTGCGTCGGCCCAGGAGAGCAACGCCGCACGCGGAACTGGCAACAGATGCAATACGGTGTCGTGCCACAGGCCAAGCGAATGTGTACTGGCGTCCACATGCTGATGTATCGATCCGGCATCGTTGTCATCAAGATGCAGAGTCTGGTCATCATGGTGGTGGTGACCGTTGCCCTGGGTATGGACCGCCATGTGGTCGAGCTCGTCTGCCCAATGGGAAGTAACCCAGGGGGTGAACAGCGCGGCCGTTTGCCAGACAACAGCCAACACCAGCAGAAGTGCGCGAATTGGGCGGGACATGAGCGCTCAGTTTAACCGCTTCCAACTATTCAATCCGGTGACAAACCGTCTTTACCCGCCGCGTCGGTAGGCCTTCGTGTACCAACAACCATGGATGCCGCAAGTTCGATCCGCCGCACCATTTCGGCGACACTTTCCCGCAGGCCCGAGAAAATTGCGTCGCCAATCAGGAAGTGTCCGATATTGAGCTCGGCGATGCCTGGAATTGCCGCAACAGCGGCCACGTTATTGAAGGTCAGGCCATGTCCGGCATGGCATTCGATGGCAAGTTGGTTCGCCATGGCCGCAGCGCGCTGCAACCGCAGCAACTCCGGTTCGGAAGCTCCCGCATGGGCATATGCGCCAGTGTGCAGCTCGACGACGGGAACTTGCAGCCGGGATGCCGCCGCGAGCTGACTTTCGTCAGGATCGACAAACAGTGACACGCGGATGCCCGCTTGTGTCAATGCGCCCACGATGCCCCGCAGATGCGCCATGTTTGCAGCCACATTGAGCCCACCCTCTGTCGTCACTTCCTCGCGCCGCTCCGGAACCAGACAGACAGCATGTGGTGCCAGCCGCAACGCGATGGCAAGCATGTCATCGACTGCGGCGATCTCCAGGTTGATGGGCACGTCGATAGCAGCCTTGAGCCGGAATACATCGTCATCGCGGATGTGACGACGGTCCTCGCGCAGATGCACCGTGATGCCGTCCGCACCGGCTTCGCAGGCCATCACCGCCGCCTGCACCGGGTCTGGATGGGTACCACCGCGGGCATTGCGTATCGTGCCAACATGATCAATGTTCACACCAAGGCGGATTTTTCGCATGATCAGCATCTTGTCCCTGTTGTCGCGTTCCGGTTGGCCACGATGTCGGCCGCCATGCGAATTGCGGCGACAAGACTGCCCGGGTCAGCCAAGCCCTGGCCGGCCAGATTGAGCGCGGTGCCGTGATCCGGCGATGTGCGAACAAATGGCAGTCCCAGCGTCACGTTGACTCCACCGTCGACGTCAAGCGTCTTCAGGGGAATCAGGGCTTGGTCGTGGTACATGCAGATTGCCACATCGTACTGCCGACGGGCACGGCCGGTAAACAGTGTGTCGGGCGGCCAGGGCCCAGTGGCACAGATACCCCGAGATACAAGCTCTCTGACGGCTGGTTCAATGATGTCGATCTCTTCGCGACCCAGTGAACCGTCTTCGCCGGCATGGGGATTAAGGCCCGCAATCGCGAGGCGCGGCCGCAAAACGCCAAAGTCCCGC
>JANLVB010000050.1:0-34807 GCA_031363785.1 Betaproteobacteria bacterium | reverse complement strand
CGAGAAAACCCTCAGCCATGTGCACGCCGCTGCTGAAATGCTGCAACATGCGCTCGGAGCGAGCCAGCGCATCATGATGAACCTGCGCCCTGCCATTCTCGACCAGGGCCTGGTGGCGGCGGTAGACTGGCTGGCATCGGGTTTCGAGCGGCGCACCGGAATCAAGACCGTGTTTCGCGCAACCACAACAGACCATGAATTGACCAAGGAGATCCAGTTGGCGGCTTACCGTACGGCGCAGGAAGCGCTTACCAATGTATCCAAACATGCGCGCTGCGACCAGGTGTCCATCGATCTGACGGACAGCACCGACGTATTGACACTAGAGGTCAGCGACAACGGCCAGGGGTTTTCTCCGGCGCTGATGGGCAAACCCAAGGCATTCGGTCTCAAGGGCCTGCATGAACGCGCCAAAACCGTCGGCGGCTGGCTCGACGTCAGCTCGCGCGAAGGGCGTGGAACCTCCATCATCCTGTCTGTTCCGCTGGTTCACCTGGCAGAAAACAACACCCGGGAGGGCGCCGAATGATCCGTGTCATCCTGTGTGATGACCATGCGGTGGTGCGCCGTGGCATCCGGGACACCCTCGCAGAGGCGGTGGACATCCAGGTGGTCGGGGAGGCGGCGAGTTATTCGGAAGTGCGCGACACCCTGCGCTCCACGCCGTGCGACGTGCTGGTGCTGGACCTGAACCTGCCAGGGCGCGGCGGACTGGAGGTGTTGTCCAGCATCAAGGACACCGAACTGCAGGTCAAGGTTCTGATTGTTTCCATGTACCCCGAGGACCAGTACGCCATCCGATGCCTGCGTGCCGGTGCCCAGGGTTATGTGAACAAGGCTGGCGACCCGAGCGAACTGGTTGCCGCAGTACGCACCGTTGCCCATGGCCGAAAATACGTGAGCACCACGGTGGCCCAGATGCTGGTCGACAACCTGCACGCCCCTACCAACGAGGTCTTGCACTCCTCACTGTCCGAACGCGAACTGCAGACCCTGTTGAAAATCGCCTCGGGCAGGCGCCTGGCCGATATCGCCACCGAGTTGATGTTGAGCCCCAAGACCGTCAGCGTATACCGGTCCCGGGTATTGGAAAAACTCAAGCTGACAAACAATGCGGAATTGACGGTTTACGCCATCCGCAACAACCTGGTGTGACACCGGCAGCGGCAAAACCGGCGCTCAACGCCGCCCAAAAAGCTCCAGCATCTGCTCCATCAGCCCGGCAAAGGGTTGGTCCAGCATGGGCAGTGTTGCCGCCACGCCGAGCAGGCCAACCAGCAGCGTGACGGGAAAGCCAATGGCGTAGATGTTCATCTGCGGCGCCACCCGGGACACGATACCCAGCGCCAGGTTGGCAAACATCAGCATCGCGACCACCGGCAGCGATATCCAGAACGCACTGGAAAACAGCTTGGCCCCGAGTGTGTGCAATTGCATGGTTGCCGCGGCCTGCAGGAAGTTCTGGTCCAGCGGGAAGGCGGTAAAGCTGTGTACCACAGCCATGATCAGCAACAGGTGCCCGTTCAGAACCACGAACAACAGTGCAGCGAGGTTGGCATAGAAACGACCCATGGCGCTGGACTGGGCACTGCTGGACGGGTCAAAAAAAGCGGCAAAACCCAACCCCATCTGGAACCCCACCACCTGTCCGGCCAATTCGAACGCGGCGAGAACCAGGCGTACCGTGAAACCAATGGCGAGACCAACACCGATTTGCTGCACCACGGCGCCCAACGCATCGGGCCCCATGATGCTGATGACCGCCTGGTCCGGCAGGCTGGGCTGTGCCGCAAATGCGACAAAAAACGCCAATCCGATTTTGGCGCGCACTGGAAAGGCCCGGGACGACAACACCGGGGCGGAAGTGAATACCGCCAGGATGCGCAGGAACGGCCACAGAACAGGAGATACCCAAGCGGCCAGCTGGGCTTCGGTCAGTGAAATCAACGTGTGTCCGGTCGGGTCAACCCAGCGAGACCGGAATCATCTCGATGGTGCGCCGGATGTAGTCGACCAGCACATTGAGAATCCACGGGCCGGCCAAGGCAAACACCGCGACCGCTGCCACCAGTTTGGGGATGAATGTCAGTGTTGCCTCGTTGATCTGGGTGATGGCCTGGAACAGGCTCACGACCAGACCCACCACCAGCACCACACCCAGAACCGGTGCCGACACCATCAACAAGGTCAACAGCGCTTCCTGCCCCATTGTCAACACCATTTGCGCGTTCATGGCGTGCTTCTCAGGTGACAAAGCTGGCGGCCAGCGAACCGATCAGCAAATTCCAGCCGTCCGCCAGCACAAACAACATCAGCTTGAAAGGCAGCGCCACCAACACGGGTGAGAGCATCATCATGCCCAGCGACATCAGGACACTGGCCACCACGATGTCAATCACCAGGAACGGGATAAAGATCATGAAGCCGATCTGGAATGCCGACTTGAGTTCGCTGGTGACAAAAGCCGGAACCAACACCCGAATCGGCACTGTCTGGGCGGTCGATCCGACAGGCAGCTTGGCCAGCCGCACGAACAACGCCAGATCCGACTGCCGGGTCTGCTTGCTCATGAATTGCCGCATCGGCGCTTCTGCCTTGTCCAGCGCCTGTTCAAAGGACATGGCATTCTTGCTGTAGGGAAGATAGGCATCGTTATAGACCTTGTCCAGTGTCGGACCCATCACAAACAGCGTCAGGAACAGCGACAGGCCGATGATCACCTGGTTCGGCGGCGACGACTGCGTGCCAAGCGCCTGGCGCAACAGCGACAACACGATCACGATGCGCGTGAACCCGGTCATCATCAGCAGGATGGCCGGCAGAAACGACAGCGTGGTGAAAAAGAGCAGTGTCTGGATCGGCACCGAATAACTCGCGCCCGACGGCCCACTGCCCACCAGCAGCGGCAGCTGCCCAGCCGTTTGCGCGACCACCGCCGCTGGCAACATCCACCAGAACATGGCCACGACCAGGACCCGTACCCAGCGCCGGGCCAGTCGAGGGTGGTCCGTCCGGCTTTCGCTGCACCAATTGACCATCACGATGGCCCTGCCGCTGACATCGCGCCGGCGTGGGCCGGGTCGTTGCCGCTGCGTGGCCCCTCCGAGGTGAGCGCCACGCTGTGCAGGCAGGAAACCGATTGCTGCGTCACGCCCAAGACCAACATGGTCCTGGCCGCTGGTGGGCCGACCTCCACCGTGACCACCCGCTGGTGCGGACCCACCGCAACTGCGGAGATCAAACGGGTTGTCATGGCTTGGCCTGGTGCGCGCGAGTTGGTACGCGCCTGCAACCATTTGACAGCCCCCGGCAACATGGCCAGCAACACGACCATGACGGCCACCACGGCCAAGGTCTGCGTCAGATCGCCCATCAGCCCTTGTTGATGCGGCGCAGCCGCTCGGACGGCGTCACCACGTCGGTCAGACGGATGCCGAACTTGTCGTTGACGACCACCACCTCGCCTTGCGCGATCAGGTAACCATTGACCAGCACGTCCATCGGTTCGCCGGCCAGCGCATCGAGCTCCACTACCGAGCCCTGGCCCAGCTGCAGGATGTGCTTGATCGACACCTTGGTGCGCCCCAGCTCCACCGACAGTTGCACCGGGATGTCCAGCACCATGTTGATGTCACGAACCGGGCCGTCGCCGGTGGCGTTGGCGGCGGAGAACGGCCGCGGGTGCTCCCCTTGCAATACGCTGCCGGCTTGAGGCCCTGTAGCCGCCTGGTCCGCGGCATTTTTCTGTTCCGTCAGGGCCTCGGCCCAATTGGCCGATGCATCCCCCGCATCGGATGACGGCTGCTCCGGTGTATCGTCTGTTGCCATGTCAATCTCCCGTCCAATCGTGTTCCTGGGCTCGCAGGTTCTTGTCGATGCGAATCGCGTATTTGGCGTTATGCGTGCCGTAATGGCACTCGAACAGCGGCACACCGTCGACCGTGGCCTGGATGCGCGGCTCGCGATCGAGTTCGATAAAGTCACCCGCTTTCATGGCCAGCAACTGCTCGACCGTGGTGCGGGTCCGCGCCAGTTCCGCCACCACCGTGATCTCGACCGCCTGAATTTCCCGCGTCAGCAGATTGATCCAGCGCCGGTCGACCTCCTCCGAATCGCCCTGGGTGGATGAGTAAAGGACGTCGCGAATCGGCTCCAGCGTCGCGTACGGCAGGCAGACATGAACCGACCCGGCAATTTCGCCGATCTCCATCTGAAAAGACGTTGAAATGACAATTTCGCTCGGCGTGGCCACATTGGCAAACTGGGGTTGCATTTCAGAGCGTTGGTAAACCAGCTCGATCGGGTAGATGCCCTGCCACGCCTTCTTGTACTCCTCGGCAATCACTGCAACGATGCGCCCGATGACGCGATTTTCGGTGGCCGAGAATTCACGGCCCTCAATACGCGCCTGGAACTTTCCGTGGCCACCGTACAAGGTGTCGATGACGCCGAATATCAGGGACGGCTCACACACCACCAGCGCGTTGCCACGTAATGGCCGCACGGCCATTATGTTGAAATTGGTGGGCACGGCGAGCTCCCGCAAGAAGGCGCTGAAACGCTGCACCGAAATTGTTCCGACCGAGATCTCGGGTGTACG
This sequence comes from Betaproteobacteria bacterium, assembly GCA_031363785.1. GTDB lineage: Bacteria > Pseudomonadota > Gammaproteobacteria > Burkholderiales > Burkholderiaceae_C > CAISIP01. The sequence goes on along the minus strand of JANLVB010000050.1, from coordinate 30,207 downwards.
CCGGATGAAGTTGAACAGACCCAGCCGCAAATTGCGGGCAAACCGCTCGTTGACGACCTCCATCGTCGGCATGCGGCCGCGCACAATGCGCTCCTGGCTCGACATGTCATAGACCCGTACTTCGCCATCCCGGGCCACATCCTGGGCTACAGCCTGGCTCTCGCCCGTCACACCAACGAGCAGTGCATCAACCTCTTCCTGGGACAGAAATGATTCACTCATGGCGTGTGTTGGTGCAGCGGGGTCACTGCACAATAAAGCTGGAGAACAACACGCGGCGTACCGGCGGCTCCTCCTGCGGCTTGTCCTTTTTCGGCGGCTTGGGCTTTTTGCTGGCGGCCGGTGTCTTTTCGGTATCGGCAGCGTCGGCTTGCGGCACACCGCCGAATGGCCGCGAGGCCACCAGCAGAATGTCTGCCGCCAGCTTCTCCTTCCCCTCGATCTGAAGCAACTCCTCGGAGCTGCGTTGTGACACCAGCAGCAAAACACCGCTGCGGATGGTGGGCAAATACTGCTTGACCTTGTCGACAACCTTGGCGTCGGCCAGCTCCAGTGTGATACCGATTTGCGCCACCTTCTCGCCACCCGGGTCGGCCAGATTCACCACCATGTTGTCCAGCGGCAGATAGGTTGGCGGGCCGCTGCGCTCCACCTTGGCCACCGGCGCCTCCTCCTCACCCTCCAGCGCCGCCGCACGTTGCTTGCTGACGTAAAACCATGCCCCACCGGCGGCCAGGGCCAGTGCCACCAGCAGTACCGCCAGGATGATGAGCAGCTTCTTGCTCTTTTTTGGTGGCGCAGCCGCAGCTTCAGCAGGTTTGTCAGACACGGTTTATCCAGAGTGAGGAGGACGTCACCTGATTATTGGTGGCTACACCGGGGTCGAAGGGTCAATTAGGAGCATAAAACCATGGCATTCTGGCCACTGGGCATCGAGCGGAATCAGACAAATACGTCGATCGAGCTGCCGCTGCTTCCGGTGCGTTGTGGTCCACGCGCCTGAGCCGGATCTGCGGGGGCCGGCAGACTGGCCTCGCGCATGCCGTCGCGGCGTTGCGCTTGCGCGCCGGAATCCCGCTGCGCCGACGTACCGACGAAACCACCGCAGAGCATGAGACCCTCGGACTTGAGCATGTCGCGCAGTTGCGGCATGGCCTCGTTGAGCAATTTGCGTGCCTCCGGCTGATCACTGCGGAACTCCACCGTCGCCTCGTTGCCCTGCACCGACACACTGACATCGACCGACCCGCCACCCGGCGAGTCGAGTTGCAGTTCGGCACTCTGCACACCGCGTGTGACCCAGTAATGGACACGTTGGGCAATCGTGACGTCACCGGGAGCCTTCAGCGGGTCCATCACATAGGCGCTGGAGTCGAAAGCCACCGACGGATCCAGGCCTGCGGGCATGCCTGGCGCTGCCGGCTCGAACCCGGATGCTGCACCCGACCACCGCGAAGGCACGCGCTCCGGCTCCCGTGTGCCGGAGAACTCCTTGACCATGCCAGCCACTGTCGCCAGCGTTGCGGCGCCAGGCATGAATCGCGGCTCGGCCATCTGCGAAAGGCTGGAGGAGGCCTGCGGCTTGGCAGTATCGGCGTTGGCCTGGGCGTCCACCCATCGTGCACGGGTCTTGACGGGGACCGCCGACGCAGCTTGCACGGCAACAGGCTGATCTGGGCCGGGAGTGGCCAGCAGCATCGAATCCGTAGCTGATCGCGTTGGCGTGCTCTCAAACGCGTTTGTCACAACCGGGTCCAGGTCGACGGTTACCGGGGTCTTGTCCTGGCGGATCACCACTGCGCCCGGCGGCATCGCCGCAACCCCTGTTGCAGTTGCCGTCGTGGTCATACCAGGTAGCACAATCGCGCCATATCCTCCTGTCGCCTGCGGCTCGGCCAACGACGCGAGCTGCCGCGCGCCCAGGGCGGCCTGCGCCACGACCGCGGCGATGCCTCCCTGTTCGGGCAAATCCAACCCGTCGGGCGCACGGTCGACCGGACCCATGGGGTTGCTGGCGCCAAGCTCGGTCGGCGTATGTCGCAGGTCGAGCGAAAACCCCGGCACGATGGTCTTGTCACCGTCCGCTTGAGGTATCGTCAAACCGGACGACTGCAGTTCCGGCTCCGCGCCGAAAGCGCTCAGCAGGGCCAGGAAAGAAGGTGCGGCTCCATTGGAGCTGGACTGGCGGGTCTGCGCGGCGTGGCCGGCAGTCGACCGGCCGCTCTCTGAACGAGGTGTCGGGGGTGTCGGGGCGTTGTTTTCGATGCTCATGATGTTCCCATGGAGTCCAGTGTTGTTCGATGCCGCCGATGCTGCAACGCGGCGAACTCATCCATCTGCTTTTGTTCCTGCCTGGAGCGCTGCCGCAGGACCGCGAGCTGCCGCTTCTCCAACAGCCGCGAGAGTGCGGCGATGCGTGTCTCGACCTGCAACAACTGCTGCTGTTGTGAGCCCAGGTTCTGCTCGTGCCGCTGCAGCGCCTGCTGCTGCAAAATGATCGCCTGCTGCAGTCGCTGCATGAACTGGCCGAAATGCTGCAGCGTATGCGGCGTGGTGTGTTGTCCTGCGGCCAGTCCCCAACGGTTCTGGGTCTCGACGGCATAACTGTCAAGTTGTTCCAGTTGCCCGGTGGCAGCGGCGCACTGCCGTTGCGCCTCCTGTAATTGCACCAATACCTGGTCACGCTGCTGCCGGGCGACCTGCTGCGCCGTGTGCAGTATGGTCAGCGCTGCCATGACACCCACCGGCTGAGTGACTGTTTCACGGTGACTCCAGCAATGCCCGCATGCCGGCCACACTGTCGGTCAGTGCCGCAGGCTCGAACATGTCCTGCCGCAAAAACTCGTCCATCGGACCGTGCAACTCGATGGCGCGGTCCAGCACCGGGTCCGACCCGCCGACATAGGCGCCGATCTGCACCAGATCACGGCCTTTGTCGTAGGCCGCGCTGACAGCGCGAAAACGCCGCGCAGACTCGAGGTGTGGGCGCGGCACTACGTTGTGCATCACGCGTGAGGCCGATTGCGCGATATCGATGGCCGGGTAGTGCCCTGCCTCAGCCAGCGTGCGGGACAACACCACATGACCGTCCAGAATGGCGCGCGCCGCGTCCGCTATGGGGTCCTGCTGGTCATCCGCCTCTGACAACACCGTGTAAAAGGCGGTGATCGAGCCTACACCATGCAATCCGTTGCCGCTGCGCTCCACGAGTTGTGGCAGCTTGGCGAAACACGACGGCGGATAACCCCGGGTTGCTGGTGGCTCACCAATTGCCAGCGCTATTTCGCGTTGTGCCATGACGTAGCGGGTCAGCGAATCCATCAGCAACAACACGTGTTTGCCACGGTCGCGAAACCATTCGGCGACCGCCGTCGCATACGCCGCACCCTGCATGCGGAGCATGGCCGGGGCATCGGCTGGAGCCGCCACCACCACGGAACGCGCTCTCCCGTCCTGGCCCAATATGTCCTCGATGAACTCCTTGACCTCACGCCCGCGTTCGCCGATCAGGCCGACCACGATCACATCGGCTGAGGTGTAACGGGCCATCATGCCCAACAACACGCTCTTGCCGACCCCGGAGCCGGAGAACAGACCGATGCGTTGACCGCGCCCCACCGTCAACAGGGCGTTGATCGCACGCACCCCGGTGTCGAGCACCTCGCGGATGGGCGCACGGTCCATCGCATTGACCGGCGTGCGATCCAGCGGCAACGAGGAAACGTCGCTCAGCGCCCCGCACCCATCCATTGGCACGCCGTGGGCGTCAACTACCCGCCCCAACAATCCTGGGCCGAGCGGCAGACGCAACAAGCCAGCGCCGAGTTGTGCCAGGTTGCGCGCCGGCTCACCGAAACGCGGCACCGGCACAAATGGTGCCACCGGAGTCACGCGTGCGCCGCTGGACAAGCCATAGATATCGCCCGCTGGCATCAAAAACGTGCGGTCGTTCGAAAAACCAACGACCTCGGCCAGCACCGGTGGCTGTGCCTGCATCGACACCAGGCACTGGGCACCCACCGGCATGCGCAATCCACTGGCTTCCAGCACCAGGCCGGCCAGGCGCGTCAGGGTACCGCGCACCTCGAGTGAACTGCCCTGCTGCACGGCATGGCTGGCAGCCGCGAGGTAGTTCTGCCAGGTAGCAGGCGTTTGGCCGTCCAGCATCAGTCGTCCCAGTCCAGCTCAAGCCCAAGCTTCGCCACCACGCGGCGCCAGCGCGTTTGCAGCGTCGCGTCCACCACCGTGCCAGCCGACTCGATGATGCAACCTCCCGGTTTCACCGACGCATCAGCCACCGCCTTCAAGGCCAGTCCTTCAAATGCTACCCCCAAGGCCTCGCGCACCACCTCCAGATCGACCGTGTTCAGCCGTATCGTCGCATGCTGGTTATCCGCCGCCAACACAGCAAGTCCTTCGCGAACCACTGGCTGCAACACATTCGGATTGACCGACAACTCGTGCCGCAGCACCTGGCGCGCCATCTCAACGGACAGTTCCAGCACACCCTGCGCCATGGCCTGCCGTGCCTGTTCAATCTGCGCCTGCGCCGCCGCGAGCAACGCGGCAAGCTGCTGCGCTGCGTCCTGCCCTTGCACACGGGTGTACTCGGCCATGCGATGCTCAACTTCCACTGCGGCATGTGCCCGTCCCTGGGCAAACCCCTCTGCAAAAGCCTGCGTACGCACGACGTCATCGCGCGCGGCATGGGCGGCATCTTCTTCGGTCTGGGCCTTGGCCACGGCGCGCAGCGCAGCCGAATCTACGGCACCAAAACTCCACTGCGCTACGGCGTCGATCTCTTCGCCGGGGATAAAGCGTGACAGATTGCGCATGGACCCAGACCTACACCATGGCGTCGTCAGCGCCACCACCACCCACAACGATCTGGCCTTCATCTCCCAGGCGCCGCACGATCTTGAGAATTTCCTTCTGCTGCGCCTCGACCTCCGACAGCCTCATTGGGCCGCGCGACTCGAGGTCCTCGCGCAGCGTCTCGGCGGCGCGCGAAGACATATTGGCCAGGATCTTCTCCTTGAGCTCGGGTTGTGCACCCTTGAGCGCGGCGATGAGCACGTCCGAAGCCACCTCCTTGAGAACCAGCTGGATCGCCTTGGCATCGAGTTTGAGCAGATCGTCGAAGACGAACATCTTGTCCATGATTTTTTGCGCCAGATCCGGATCGTGGTTGCGGATCGACTCGATCACCGTGCCCTCCATCGCCGCACCGACCAGGTTGATCATCTCGGCTGCCGTCTTGACACCGCCGAGCGACGCTTTTCGTACCTTGTCACCTCCCGCAAGCACCTGGTACAAAACCTCGTTGAGGTCTTTCAGTGCCGTCGGCTGTATACCCTCCATGGTGGCCACTCGCAGCAACACCTCATTGCGCTGGCGCTCCGACAACTGCTTGAGTATCTCTGCCGCCTGGTCGTACTCCAGGTGTACCAGGATGGCCGCGACGATCTGTGGATGTTCGTTGCGCAGCAGTTCGGCCACCGACATCGCATCCATCCACTTCAGGCTTTCGATGCCTGACACATCACCGCCCTGCAAAATGCGATCAATCAGCAAGGCGGCCTTGTCGTCGCCGAGGGCGCGCTTGAGAACCGAGCGCACATAGTCACCCGAGTCGTTGACCAGCAGGCTCTGGGATGCGGCAACGCCGGCAAACCTCTCAACCACCTCGTCCACCCGTTCACGAGTCACCGCCTTGGTCCTGGCGATGGCCTCTCCGAGCTTCTGCACCTCTTTGGGCGACAGGTGCTTGAAGACCTCGGCTGCCTCCGCCTCACCGAGCGACATCAACAGTATTGCAGCGTCCTGCAGACCATCATCAGACATGTACTAGACCGGCAGGGGGGCCATCAGGCGGGGGCCTCACTGCCCATCCATTCCTTGACGATGTTGGCCACTGCGACCGGATTGTCACGCGTGAGCTTGCGCGCATCCTCCAGCCGCAACTGGCTCGCTGGAACTGGCAATGCCGCCGGCGCAACCGCGCTCGGCAGCAATGGCGCTCGCTCGGTCTCGTCGGATACCAGGGCGTCAAGCTGTGCCGCGCCTCTTGGCCTGCTGGCTGGCGCACGGGCCAGCGCATTGATCGCCGGCCGTACCAAGCCCATCAGGACCAGACCCGCCAACAACAGGGTACCCACAGGCCAGGCCAGGCTCTGCGCCATGTCCCGCAGTTCCGGCTGTTTCCACAGCGGCACGTCGGGAATGCTCAATTTCTCATTGGTGAATGGCGTGTTGAGCAGGTTCACCGAGTCGCCACGCTCTTTGTTGAAGCCGACGGTTTCGCGCACCAGGGCGGTCAGTTTTTCGATGTGCTCGGCGCTCAGTGGTGTTGTCACGGTCTTGCCCTTGTCATCAGTCACCGACTGGTGGTTCAGCACCACCGCCGCGCTGATGCGCTTGACCAGACCCGTGCCACCACGCACCACACGCACCGTCTTGTCGACTTCGTAGTTGATGATCGACTCACGCTTGGCGCCGCTGCCCACGCCTGCGGTGACGCCATTGCCGGCATTGGCGCCTGCCAGGGCCTGCGCTGCGCCATTGATGGGCGCCGTAGACGCAGCAGGCGGCTGGTTCGAGGTGGCGCCCGGCACACCACCGACGGCTCCCGCGCCGGCGGCGCCAGCACCACTTTCAACCACTTGCTGGCTGCGCACGGCGCTGGAATCGGGCGTCTGGTTCGGACGGTGCGACTCGGACGTTGACTCGGTTTGTGAAAAATCAATCTCTGCAGTGACCTGGGCCTTGACGTTTTTGCGGCCCACCACCGGCTCCAGAATATCCAGAATGCGCTTCGTGTAGAGCTGCTCCAACTGCTGCACATATTGCAGTTGTTGCGCGTCGACCCCTGAGCCGCTGCCGTCCGCCGGTGTCGACAACAACTTGCCGCTGTCGTCGAGCACACTGACGGCGGTCGGCGTCATCTCCGGCACGCTGGAAGCCACCAGATGCACGATGCCGGCCAACTGGTTGCGGTCCAGGGTACGCCCGGGGTGCAGGCTCACCAGCACCGAGGCGGATGGCTTTTGCTGTTCGCGGAAAAATCCGTTCTGGTTCGGCAAGGCGAGGTGCACCCGGGCACTTTGCACCGACGACAGGGCCTGGATGGAGCGCGTCAATTCGCCTTCCAGCCCGCGCTGAAAAGTGAGGCGCTCCTGAAACTGCGTCATGCCAAAGCGATTCGCCTCCATCATCTCGAAACCCGCCACCGATCCCCTGGGCAAACCCAGCGTGGCCAGGCGCAGCCGCGTATCGTGCACCTTGTCGGCGGGCACCAGGATCGCGCCACCCGCTTCGCCCATCTTGTAAGGCACGTTCATCTGGGACAGCTGGGCCACGACCGCACCACCGTCCTTGTCGGCCAGATTGGTGTACAACACCCGCCATTCAGCCTGGCGCCCCAGTACCAAACCGCCGATCCCCACGACCACCAGCAGTGCCAGCCCCAGTGCCAGGCGCATACGCTGGCCCGGCTCCAAACCAGCAAGGCGCTGGGTGATATTGGGTGGGGTCGGGACAGTCGCTACAGCGGGCATCGGGCGTTCCAGGTCAGGTGGCGCCACTGTGCACCACGGATGCCAACGATTATTCGACGCGACCCGCAAAACATTAGCCCGATAAGGCGGGCATTCACGGGGTATTTCAGGCCATGCGTCGGGGTAAATCGCCTTACCATCATCTCACCCCTTGATTGGCAGACCCCATGGACCTGCGCCTTTCCCCAACAACCATGCCGGTCGGCATCCAGCCGAGCCTCGCCACCCGCGCTGGCGCCGCCAAGCCGGCAGAGGGCATAGATGCAGGGTTTTCCAGCGCGCTGAAAGACGCCCTGCGTTCAGTCAGTGCGGCACAGAGTCACTCCGCCAGACTGCAACGCGAGACACAGATGGAAAACCCGGCGGTCAGTCTGGAAGAGACCATGGTCGCCATCCAGAAGGCGCAAATCGGCTTTCAGGCTACCTTGCATGTGCGCAACCGCATGGTGCAGGCTTATACCGACATCATGAACATGCAGGTGTGACGACCCGCGCCACCGGCACTGCAACAGGCGTTGGCTTAACTGCCGTCAATCAATGCAGCAACTGCTGCAGACTGTCGAACTTCTTCTCGAAGTGTGCCAGCCAGGGTTCAGCGAGGTTGCGGATCTGGGCGTCGTTGGTCAGGATGCGCTGCATGATGCGGGTCTTTTCCGTGCGCTCATCGCCCCGCAGGTCTTCACTTCGGGAACGGTAACGCAATTGCTCGATGAGCACGGCGCAGGCACCCTCCAGGCGCACCACTTCATCCCAGTCCTCGCTCGTGGCGGCCGCCAGCATTTTGCGGCTGCTGTCCTCGATGGCGCGGTAATAGTCGATCAGCATCTGCGGCACGGGTGATTCTGGTGACATGGTTGTTGTTCCCGGCAATCAGGCTGCCAGCAGTGCCGGCGCATCCACATGGCCGATCTGCTTCCAGCCACTGGCCAGAGGTTCGATCAGGCCGGCGACTTCGCGCAATGCGGCGTCGTCATTGCGCACGTTGGCCTGGGTCAAACGCAGCACGCAATACGCATACAGCGCATGCAGGTTGGCGGCCAGCTCACCACCGTGCTCCAGGTTCAGGGCGCCTTTGAGTCCTTCATCGACGATGCGCACGGCGATACCCACCTGCTGGCACTTGGCCTTGATGTCGCCGCGCGCCAGCGCGCCACGGGCGGCAACAATAGCCTGCAACAAGCCATCGAACAACATGCTGACCAGGTGGTGCGGGCTGGCGCGGTCCAGACCGGTTTCCACGCTGACTTTTCGGTAGGCCAATGCTGGCCGGGCTGCTACAGATGAAAACATGGCAGGCATCCTTTGAGTGACTACCATGGTTATCGGCAGGCTGCGAAGTAACTCAAGCATCTGATCAGGCAAACAGCCGGTTCAACAGGCCGCATACTCAGCCTTGCACATACGCGGCAATCCGGGCCGGTTGTTCGGCAGTGGGATGCGTGATCTTCATGCCGGTCCATCACATGGATAGTGCCCTGGAATCAGCCGTCGCCGCGTCTACCACCGGCCACGCCAGGTTTGCGCGTGGGGCCGTCATGCGGTACTCCGGTTCCACTGCGCCACCTGTTGGGTAATATAGGTGTTGAGCGCGGTCAGGCTGTTGAGCTGCACGTCGAGTGCGTTGTAGCGCCGGTTCAACTGGGTCTCGATGCGCGCCACCTTTTCGGTCAGGCGCGTCTGGTCCTTGGCATTGAGTTCCAGGGACCGCTTGAGGGTGGCATCCTTGGCGCTGAAAAACCCGTCGGCTGCGAGCACACCCTGGGAGAACGTCTTGAACTTGAGTGCCACGCCGTTGGTCAGCGCATTGCCGTTGTCGTTGCGAAACAGCTTTTTCACCTCGTCGCCATTGGCCAGCGCGGTGTCGAGCTTGCCCGTGGCGACCGACAGGTTTCCGCCGAGAAGCTGGGTCACGCCGATATCTGCAAGACGCGCATAGGCCGAGCCGGTGGTGGTGGATTGCAACATGCCACGCAGCGAACTCTGAAAGCCGATGGCCGTGGAGTCGCCCTGCAACAAACCAGTGGCTCGGCTGGACGGATCGTATTTGGTCAGGTCGTTGAGTAACTGGTTGACCGCGTTATAGGCAAAGACGAACTTGTCCAGCGCTGCCTTGGCCACCGCGCTGTCCGCTTGCACAGTGACCTCGACTGCCGTGGCGCTGATTTCACCCGCCGTCAGGGTCACGCCCGAGACGACATTGGTAAAGGTGTTGCTGCCAGATGTCACCGCGATGTTGTTGATCTGTATCTGTGCATCTTGCGCATAGTCGATGGACGATCCCACCACCAGGCGCGACAAGCCCGCCGCGTCAGCCGGAAAACCGTCAGCATCACTCACCATGGAGAGCTCGAATCCGGCCGCTTCACCGGTGGATTTGGAGCGCAACAACAGCCGCTGCCCGCTGCTGTCGTTAAGCACAGTGGCCGTCACACCGGCATTGGCACCATTGATCTTGCTGGCGACATCGCTCACCGTATCTGCCGCAGCCACCACAATATCGACCGGGCTGGCGCCGACCTGCGCAGTAAACAGTGTCGGCACTTGGGTCCATTTTCCCAGCTGCAAACGTATCGTGCCGGCCCCGATGGCACCATCTACCGGCAACAAGGCAACCGATGCAGTCGCCTGGGCCTGCGCAAGCTTGTCCACCTTGACGGCGAAACTGTTGGCCGTGGTACCACCAATCGCGCTTGCCGCAACCGCCTTGCTGTTGGAGGATGTGGCCTTGACAGCGTTATATGTGGTCAGGCTGTTCAGGCTGGATGCGGCATCCGAGAGAGTGGAAATCAGTGACTTGACCTGGGCAAAGGCAGAGATGCGGCTTTGCACCGTGGCCGCCTGCACCTGCAGCTTGCTCAAGGGCTGACGTTCGATGGCCACAAGCTGCGACACGATGGACTTCACGTCCAGGCCGCTGCCAATTCCGGGCGATGAAATCGTTGCCATGAAAGCCTCCTGCGCCACTGCGCCCAGTCATTATCCGGCGGCATGCCCGTGAGCTAAGCGCCAAATTGGACCACCATTACAGTGCCAATTGCGCAAACAGAAAAAGGTGGCGGGCAAGAATGCCGGCCACCGTCAAACCTTGGAGCGGGCCGGTTCGCGCTGCGAGCCGATCCGTTTGCGAGCCTTAACGCAACAGCGCCAGCACACCCTGTGGCAACTGATTGGCCTGTGCCACCATGGCGGTACCAGCCTGTTGCAGAATCTGGGCGCGTGACAGATTCGCGGTTTCCTGCGCGAAGTCGGCGTCGACGATGCGCGAGCGGGATGCCGACAGGTTCTCTGATGTCACCTGCAGGTTGGCAATGGTGGTCTCGAAGCGCGATTGCAGGGCACCGAGCTTGGCGCGTGCGCCGCTGATGAAGGCGAGCGCTGAATCGACCGTCTTCAACGCATCTGTCGACCTGGTGAAAGTGCTAAGGTCCACGTCCGAGACCTTGATCAGGGTCGAGCTTGCGTCTGCCGACAAGACAGTGGATGTGGCTACGTCGGCGGCAAACGATTTCTCGGCGTCCAGCGTGATGTACCCGACCACCGTGGCAGTGGCTGCCGTGATGTCGGCCGTGAGCGTCAATGCCGCCCCGGAAGAAGCACCGGCACTGTCGAGCTTTTGCACAGTGACGTTGCCGGCGTTGGCAACCGTGGTGTCGGCTACCGAGATGTCGTTGCCGCTGGCGTTGGTCAATACCACGGCCGTGCCGGCCGCATTCAGCGCGGCGGTGACACCGGTCTTGGACGACTGGTCGTTGATCGCAGACACCGCAGCGGACAGGCCATCCGCCGTGTTGACAGCCGACAGCGAGAACGTGACCGCCTGGGTCGTGGAGTTGTCCGAGCGCATTGTCAGGCTGTAGTTGCCGGCGGTGGCAAACGCCAAGCTCAGGTCGGTGCGGGCCGTAGAGCCGACACCGGTGGTGGCCTTTTGCGCATTGACCAGGTCCGAGTTAGTCTTGGCCGTGCTGTTCACGGCCACCGTGACGGTGGCACTGCCCAACGCGCCGTTGATGGTCAGCGTACCCGCCGTGGTCGCATTGGAGCCGAATGCGGCCAGCGTGCCGGCAGCACCTGCCGCCTGCAACTGATTGTTGCCATATCCGTTGGTGCGCAGGTTCGCTGTCGCAGCAGTAATGGTCTGATTCGCGTTGGCGCCGACCTGGAACTGTTGCGTGCCGAAGCTGCCGTCGATCAATTTGGTGCCGTTGAATTCGGTGGTTTGCGAAATGCGGTCCAGCTCGGCGATCAGCTGACCCACCTCGGCCTGCAGTGCCTGGCGATCACTGGCGCTGTTGGAGGCGTTGGCCGACTGCACGGCCAACTCACGCACCCGCTGCAGGATGTCACTGGACGCTTTGAGTGCGCCCTCAGCCGTCTGTGCCAGCGAGATGCCGTCGTTGGCATTGCGCACCGCCTGGTTCAGGCCCTTGATCTGTGCTGAAAGACGATCGGAGATGGCCAGCCCGGCCGCGTCGTCTTTGGCACTGTTGATGCGCAGGCCGGACGACAGCCGCTGGATCGAGGTAGACAGCGACATCTGGCTTGTTCCCAGATTACGCTGCGCGGTAAGCGAGTTGATGTTGGTATTGATGGTTGATGGCATGGAGTACCTCCAGAAAACTGACTGAATCCGACGTTGCCGCCGGCCGAAACGCCAGTGTGAACCTGGCCGCCATGTCGGGCCCACCCGGGCGGCGGTCACCTGACGACGAGCCCTAGATGCAACCCGTTGCAAGTGTTTTCGGGTCGGTTTGGCAAAACTTTAGGGGTGATGCGAAAAAGTAACCGGTCTTTGACCGCCTTATCAGGGGCACACGCCGCGCCTGGCTGCCCACAATGCAGTCATCTTTCCGAAGTTGTCGGCTGCAGCGCTGGCACCGACAAACGGCCGAAAAGCACATATTGCAAAGGAGTTATGCAATGGCATCCACCATCAACACCAACATCAGCTCGATGACGGCGCAGCGCAATCTGGGCGCAACCCAGATGGCTTTGTCCACCGCCATACAACGCCTGTCATCCGGTCTGCGCATCAACAGCGCCAAGGACGATGCCGCTGGTCTGGCAATCTCGGAGCGCTTCACCACACAGATCCGTGGTCTGCAACAGGCGGCACGTAATGCCAACGACGGTATCTCGCTGGCGCAGACGGCCGAGGGCGCCATGAGCGGTGCCGGCAACATCCTGCAGCGGGTACGCGAACTGGCCGTGCAGTCGGCCAACGCCTCCAACAGCGCCAGCGACCGGCAGGCGCTGCAGGCCGAGGTCGGGCAACTGGTGGGTGAACTGGACCGCATCGCGCAGACCACCGAATTCAACGGCACCCGGCTGCTGGACGGCACCTTCGGCACACAGCAGTTCCAGGTCGGCGCCAACTCGAACCAGACCATTACCACCAGTACTGCCAACCTGCGCACCAACATCTACGGCAACAACCAGCTGCAAGCCGCCGGTGCGGCAGGCACACTGGCCGCGTTTGGCGCCAATGCCACGACGGCCGGCACGCTGGCAATTAACGGCTCACTCGGCAGCGCAACCGTTGCCGTGGCAGTGAACAGCACGGCCAAGGCCAACGCCGACAAGATCAATCTTGCGCAGGCCAGCACCGGCGTCGTGGCAACTGCACGCACCGAGCTCAGCCTGAGTTTTGCGGCAGCCGGCGCCTACAGCCTGACACTGCAGTCGGACAACAGCACGACGCAGGCTACCTCGTTTTCAGTGTCAGCTACCAACACCGCCGATGGTCTGTCGGCGGTCGTGGCATCGATCAACGACCAGACCTCCAAGACCGGCATCACAGCGGCGCTTAACGCAGCCGGCACGGCGATCGTCCTGACCAATGCCACCGGCAACGACATTTCCGTGGCTGACACCACCGTGGTCAACGCCGGCAACGTGGTGGTGCAAAAACTCGACAACACTGGTGCTGCCAGTGGTGCGGCACTGACCCTGACGGCAGATGCCACTGCGGCCACGGCCACGGCGGTGGGCTACATCACGCTGGATTCGGAAAAGTCCTTCGCGGCCGATGTGACGACCTCGAATGTGTTGGTGGCGGACATCGGCTCGACGCTGAAAAAGGTCTCGGACCTGGATGTGACCACCTTCGGCAAGGCCACTGAAGCGCTCAAGACGGTGGACTCGGCCTTGGCATTCATCAGTGGTGAGCGGGCACGCCTGGGCGCCCTGCAATCACGTTTTGAGACCTCCATCGCCAACCTGCAGGTGACGGCCGAAAACCTGTCGGCATCACGCGCTCGCATCATGGATGCCGACTTCGCGCAGGAAACTGCCAACCTGTCGCGCGCCCAGATTCTGCAGCAGGCCGGCACTGCGATGGTGGCACAGGCGAATCAGTTGCCGCAGGGTGTGTTGGCGCTGTTGCGCCAGTAAGTGCTGGTCGGTGCTGCACCACGAGGGCCCCGCACGCGGGGTTTTTTGTTTTGCAGTACGTCAGGCGCAGGGCGCTTCGGAAAGCCGCCGCAACCAGGCACCCGGCCAATGCGTGATGTTGGATGCCAACTCACTTTCACAAAACGGCCAGACCGGCTGTTCGATGCGAAATTCCGGACGGGTGGCGGCAAAATCTCGCGCCGCAGCTGTCGGGTTGTCGCTGCTCCATTCCGGCTGGCCACGCGGCACGTCTGCCAGATCGAACATGATGCCGTCGGTCGCCACGATGTAAGAGCCGGGTGTGACCAGGGTGGCGTAGGCTTGCAGCTCGGCCAGCACGTGGGCATAACTGTGGTTGGAGTCCAGGATCACCAGGCAACTCTGTCCCGGCTGCACCAGCGCGCCCACCCGCGCCACCACATCGGGCGCAGTGGACGAGCCTTCGATCAATGTGATCCAGGGCGCCAGCAGATGCGACTCGATAGCGACACGGTTGTGTGGCCGGATTTCGATATCAACCCCGACCACCCGGCCCCGGCCCATGCTCTTGCAAAGGCTGGCGTAAAACACCAGCGAACCCCCATGGGCGACACCGGTTTCGACAATCACATCCGGCTGCAGATGGCAGATCACCTCCTGCATGCGCAGCATGTCCTCGGGCAACTGGATGACCGGGCGGCCCATCCACGAAAACGTGTACTGGTGCTTCTGATTCCAGCCCACGCGCACCCATTGCCGCGAGATGGCCTCGAACGCATCGCGGGAATACAGGGGCATGCTGCGCAACCCGGCCTGGTCCGCCAGGGTCAGGGTTCGGGCGTCGGTATCTATCGTCAGTAACATGTGTCACTCCAGGTTATCAGTCGGGCGGCATTGCCGAGGCCAGCCAGCGTCTGCCGGACCTCACGCCGGTAGTTCGGATTCATCAGCACGACACTTCGCACACCGCGTGCTGGCAATGCCTGCGGCGCCACGATGGCGTGCGCGCTGCCGGGCACGAAACGCCCCTGCTTGTTCGGGTTGATGTCGACCACACAGTCAAGCAGCGTGGCCTGCGGGTCGGTGAGATTGGCAAAAGTGACACCCTTGGCACCAGCACCCCAGAGCGCCACCGGGCCCTGTTCGCGAAGGCATGTCAGCCGTTGCAGCCAGTCGGAGCGTAACGACGACTCCACCCGGCCATAAGCTAGAGCGAGTTGCACCACGGCCCCCGGATCAACCACGCACGGCGTTGCGGCGACGTCGGCTGGTCGTGCACACAGCCACAGGTATTGCCCGCCAAAGACATGGCTTACCGCATCGACCACGAATCCGCTGCGCTCGAACGCGGCGCACAAGGACGGCGCGCCGAACAGCGAGCAATGCTCGTAGAACCAGTCCCACACCACCTGGTTGCGCAAAATCCATTCGACACAAGGGGTCTCGAAAAAGACCCGTGCCCGGGGTGAGCGGGACAATGCGGCGCGTACGGCGCGCAACAGGGGCAAGGGATCGGCCACGTGTTCGATGACATGGCGACACACCACGACATCGGCTGGCACGTCGGCGCAACTGGCGTCGTACAGGCTGCGGCGAAACCGCAGGCGCCCGTCCAGCATCACCTCGGGTCCGACATAACTCGGATCGAACCCGAAGCCGCTATTGCCCGCTTCGGGGAAGTTGACCAGCTTGTGCAAAAAGTGTCCTTTACCGCAGCCAACCTCAACGATGCGGGCGTTGCGCACGCCATGTTCACCGACCAGTTGCGCGGCCAGACCATCGAGGTAGGCGTCAAAGGCTGCAGAGTGCGCCTGGGTGTTGTCGTAATCCTGCCCGTAGGACAGCCGGTCGGTATCGAAAGCCGCATTGAAGACAAAGCCGCAGCTGCAGCACACATGCATCTGCAGACTACCCCGAGTGATCGCACGCGCTTGTGCCTGCTGCGCCAGCACCAGATTCTGGTGCACCGGCACGTGCTCGCGCTGCAGAAACAAGCGGGTGTCCAGGCCCTGGCAAACCGGACAACGGTCAATGGGCATAGGGTTGCACCGGTTCTGCTGCCGCCAATTGCGCCACCGCATGCCGCAGTGCCGCTGCCAGGTCGTCGCGCGGCTGCCAGCCCAACGCGCACAAGCGCTCATTGTTCCCGAGCAGCAACTCCGGCCCATCCGTGCGCGCTGACGGCAAACGCAGGATGGTGTCTGCATCGGCTCCGAGCTGCCCTGCCACCAGCCGGACGACGTCGAAGATCGGCGTTGCCACACCAGAGCTGATGTTGTACGCACCGGTTACCTGTGCCTGCAGCAGCACCAGCAATGCGGACGCTACATCAGCGACATGCAGGAAGTCGCGCCGGGCCCGTGGACTGACACCAAACGGCGGTACATGGCCCTGCAATGCGGCCACCAGCGAGGGCAGCAGCCGGCACGCATCTTCACCCGCGCCGAAAGGGAAAAACACCCGGCCCCAAGCGAAACCGAGCTTGCAGCGTGCCGCGCAGCCCAGCAGCAGCTGGCGCGTCTTGTCCTTGGAGACGCCATACAGCGTGGCGGGACGTAACGGCGTGGTGTCTTCCACACACACACCATCACCACTCCAGTCGTATTCCGCACAGCTACCGGCCACCACCACGTGGCGGCCACCGGCTGCGGCAAAAGCTTCGACCAGGCGCAGGCTGGCATCCACCCAGCGCAGGTTGTGCGGCGACTCCCAATAGGTGCCGTGATCCGTCACCCAGGCCAGATGCAGCAGGTGGGTGGCACCACAGGCGCCCAGCACTTGCGCCAGCTCCCGCAAGTCGAGCAGATCGACCTGATGAAACTGCGCTGGCGCAAGTGTCAACGGGCGCCGGCGCCCGATCGCCACTGTGGCAATGTCTTGTTGTTGCAGCAGTTGCACCACATGGCGGCCCAAAAAGCCGCCGGCACCGGTCAGCAAAACTTTCATGCCGACAGCAACTCCAGCGCAGGCACGGCGGTGACGAAACGCCCGCCCCATGCCGCCACCTGCGGCAACTGGGCCATCACCTCCAATTTCAGATTCCAGGGCAGGATCAGCACCCGGTCTGGCCGCTTCGCCAGCAGATGCGCAACGTCCAGCACCGGAATCCTGCTACCCGGCAGGTAGCGACCCAACTTGCCCGGACTGCGGTCCACCACGTAAGGCAACAAGTCGGCTCGCACGCCGGCGAAATTGAGCAGCGTATTGCCCTTGGCGGCGGCACCATAGGCAGCGACCGACAGGCCGTCGCGCTTGCAGCGTAACAAAAATTCCAGCAACTCCCTCTTGATGCGGTGCGCCTGCACCTGAAAACCCCGGTAGAACCCGGCGCTCTGCATGCCGGCGGCGGCCTCCAGCGCCAACAATCGCGCCACATCGGCGGTGACCGCACGGGCACCGGTATCGGCACGCTGTGCAAACACGCGCAGGCTGCCACCGTGGGTAGACAACTGCTGCACGTCAATGACCTGCAGGCCGCTGGCGTTCAGCACGCGCTGCACGGTGTGCAATGACAGGTAGGAATAATGCTCGTGGTAAGCGGTGTCGAACTGCTTGCCGCGCACCATGGCCAGCAGATGCGGGAACTCGAAGCTGGCAACACCCGCAGGTTTGAGCAACAGGGCAAATCCGGCTACAAAATCATTGATGTCCGGTACATGGGCCAGCACGTTGTTGGCCACCATCAGGTCGGCCTGGCGGCCCTGCGCGACCAGCTGCTGCGCCAGTTCGACGCCAAAGAAGCGCTCTTCAATGCAGATTCCCTTGGCCCGCGCCGCCGCCGCGGTAAGCGCCGTCGGCTCGATGCCATAACAGGGGACACCTGCATCGCGCACGTACTGCAGCAGGTAACCGTCGTTGGCCGCCACCTCGACCACCATGCTGCTGGCGCCCAGCGCAAAGCGCTGCAGCGTCTCGTGCACATAGTGCTGGGCGTGCACCAGCCAGGAACTGGAGACCGAGCTGAAGTAGCCATAGTCTTTGGCGAACAAGGCTTCCCGGCCAGCGTAGTCTTCGGTCTGCACCAGCCAGCAGCGGGTGCATACCAGCAGGCGCAGCGGATACCAGACCTCGGGTGCGTCCAGAGCAGGGGCGTCGAGGTAGGCATTGGACGGTGGTGCGCTGCCCAGATCAAGAAAAGGCAGTTGCAGCGGCGCGGCGCAATGGCGACATTTCATGCCCGCGTCCCCTGCGTCCAAACCTGCAAAACCGGCAGCGCTGCATCACGCGCCGACAACAGGGTCACCGGCAGTGGCCAGGCGATCGCCAACTGCGGGTCTTGCGGGTGCAGCCCGGCATCGAACTGTGGCGCGTAGGCGGCGCTGTGGCAATACAGCAACTCGGTGTCGTCTTCCAGGCACTGGAATCCATGCGCGCAGCCCTCGGGGATCAGCAGGGCCCGATGGTTGCCGGCTGACAACTCGCAACCGTACCACTGCAGATAGGTGCTGGACTGCGGGCGCAGATCCACCGCCACATCCCACACCGCACCGCGCAGACAACTCACCAGCTTCATGTCTGTGGCGGGCACCTGTTGGAAATGCAGACCGCGTACCGTGCCGCTGTGCGCAGTCTGCGTGTGGTTGATCTGTGCAATCGCTTTGGCCCAGCCTGCGGCCAACAGTTCCCCGGCGCAGAAGACACGGGACAGGAATCCGCGCGTATCTGCCAGCGGCTCGCGTTCGACCACCCGCACACCGGTTATGGGCGTATCAACGACCCGCAGGCGCTGCATGGCTGCCCTCGTAGTCAGCCAGGTCGGCCAGGCACAGGTCGCGTGCCGGCTGGCCCTGCTGGTAGCTGCGGTACCACGCCATCGTCTGCTGTACGCCGTGCGCCACATCCCACAGCGGTGTAACGCCCAGCCGCGCACGTGCCAGGGCCACCTCCAGTGTCAAAGTCGCTGCCTCGTGCGGGCCGTTAACCACGCTGTTACCCAGGCTGTGGAACTGGCTGTCACCGCTGCCAAAGGCCTGCCGGGCCAGACCAACCAGTTGCTGTACGGTGCAAGCATCCGAGCTCGCCGGGCCGAAGTTGTAAGCGCCCGCGAGGTTTGGCTGCTGCCATAAGCGCTCGGCCAACACCAGATAAGCGGCCAATGGCTCCAGCACGTGTTGCCAGGGCCGCACGGCCTCTGGCCGGCGCACCTGCAGCACGCGGCCGGTGCTCCAGGCGCGAAACGCGTCGGGCAACAGTCGGTCGAGGGCCCAGTCACCGCCACCCATCACATTGCCCGCGCGTGCCGTGGCAAGCGCCGTGCCGGCTTGCGCCAGGAACGCGTCGCGGTAACTTGCAGCCACCAGTTCAGCAGCCGCCTTGCTGGCACTGTAGGGGTCGTGTCCACCGAGCGCGTCGTCTTCGCGGTACGGGTAGACGCATTCGCGATTGCGATACACCTTGTCGGTGGTCACGACCACGGCGACCCGCACCTGCCCCTGCCGGCGCACGGCATCAAGCAGGTTGACCGTGCCCATGACGTTGGTGGAAAACGTGGCTGCTGGCTGTTCATAACCCACGCGCACCAGGGCCTGTGCCGCCAGATGCAGAACGATCTCGGGGCGCGTCTGGTGCACCAGTCGCTCGAGCGCGTCGGCATCACGGATATCCTGCAGGTGGCTTTGCGCCAACCCAGCCAGAGCGGCCTGGTGGAACAGGTTGGGTTGACCGGCAGGCGCCAACGCAACACCAACCACCTCGGCCCCGAGCCGGTGCAGCCACAACGTCAACCAGGCGCCTTTGAAGCCGGTATGCCCCGTGAGCAGGACGCGTTTGCCGCGCCAGAATGCCGCGTCCGGCAGCATCACCAGGTTTTCCAGGGTGCGCGACCCGACAGCCAGAGGTCCTCCAGCATGTTCTTTTCGCGCAAGGTGTCCATCGGCTGCCAGAAGCCGGTGTGCTCAAACGCCATCAGTTCGCCATCGCTGGCAAGACCGGCCATCGGACCGACTTCCCACGCTGTGGAGTCTCCCGCAATACGCTCGATGCAGCGCGGCGACAACACGAAAAACCCGCCATTGATCAGCCCACCATCGCCCCGCGGCTTCTCGGTGAACCCGGTCACCGCCGCTGCGCTGATCTGCAAGGCGCCATAACGACCGGGCGGCTGCACCGCGGTGACCGTGGCCAGCTTGCCGTGCGAGCGGTGGAACCGGATCGACGCCGCAATGTCCAGGTCCGCCACACCATCGCCGTAGGTGAAACAGAAATCCCGCTCGTGCTGCAGGTAATCCGCAACACGTCGCAGGCGGCCGCCGGTCATGGTGTCGTCTCCGGTATCCACCAGCGTGACCCGCCAGGGCTCGGCATGTTTGTGGTGCACCTCCATGCGGTTGTTCGCCATGCAGAAGGTGACATCCGACATGTGCAGGAAGTAGTTGGCGAAATACTCCTTGATCACATAACCCTTGTAGCCACAGCAGATGACGAATTCGTTGACGTCGTGCGCTGAATACATCTTCATGATGTGCCACAGGATGGGCTTGCCACCCACCTCGACCATGGGTTTGGGCCGCAAATGGGTTTCTTCCGAAATACGCGTGCCCAGGCCACCGGCGAGGATGACCGACTTCATGCCGCCACTCCTGGCGCCGCGCCAGACCCCTGCGCTGGCACTGGCGCCACCGTTATCGGCGCCGGTTTTTCACCTGCGCAGAAGCGCTCCCACATGGTGCGGTAAGCCGCCTCGACGCCGCGCGCGAATCCCACACCGTCCATCAGGGGCGAGCCCAGCATGCGTTCGCGCATGCCAGCGCGCAACACCGCCAGTGCCTGGGGATCGGCGGCAAACGAGCAGGCCTTGTCGATGTACTCCTGCTCGCTGTGCGCAACCCAGTCTGCCAGGCCGATGTTGCTGACAAAGCTGGTACCGATGCGGCCCAGCGGTGGGCGTGCTGCCAGTGTCAATACCGGCACACCCATCCACAGGGCGTCCACCAGCATGGTGCCGCCGCTGTGCGGAAAACAGTCCAGCAGGATGTCGAAGTCGTGCAAGGCCTTGAAGATGTCGCTGCTGTTGCGCATCTCCACGCGCTGCGGACCCAGACCGTGCCGTTGCATCAGGGCGCGAAAGTGATCGCGGTTCAGCGGGTCGGCGAAACTGCGGAAGTCGAGCACCAGCCGGGCGTTCGGCAGGCGGCGCAGAATCTCGCCCCAGACCCGGAAGGTATGGTGGTTCAGCCGCTCGGTGCGGCCGGAATAGGCAAACGTGACAGTGCCGCTGGTCAGGCAGGGTGGCGGCGCCGGCAGGTCAGTCTGCACCATCGACTGGAACGGCACGAAACAATGCGGCAGGCGCACGATGTTTTCGCGCGCGATGGTCTCTGGGGGTGCGATATAGGGGTCAAACAACACGTAGTCGACCGCTGGCAGGCCAGTGGTCCATGCAGCGCCCAGCCATGTCACCTGCAGTGGCGCGGGCTTCTTCGTGAATACCCCGAGCCGGTCGTCGCGCATGTGGTTGCAGCCGTCGACCAGAATATCTATGCCGTCGGCGCGAACCAGCGTTGCCACCTCGTCGTCTCCCAGCTCGCGGATGTCGCGCCAGTGGTCGAACACGGCCCTGAATTTTGCGGTGAAGGCATCTTCGACCTTGACGTTGGAGTAGGCGAATATCTCGACCACGCTGTGGTCATGGTTGGCAAAAAACGGCAGGAAATAGAAACGCGAGGTGTGCTGGCGAAAGTCGGGCGACACGTAGCCAACCCGCAGCCGTCTGGCCACCGTACGGTCATGTTGACCGAAGTCAGCGGCAGGCAGGGCGAAACGGTCACCCCAGCGCACGAACTCGGCAAAGATGTCGGCCACCGGCAGATCGGGGTGGTAGGAGAACGCATACAGGCGCTTTTCCCACAACACCGGGTCTTCCGGCAGCACCGCCAGCGCTGCGTCGGATTGCGCCACCACCTCATGGAAGTCGGACAACTTCGCCATGACACTGGCCAGGCCCTGGTGCGCATGGGCCTGCGTGATGTCGAAGCGCGCGGCGCGCAAGTCCAGCGTGGATGTGCGCAGCAGTTCCAGCGTCCGGCGAAAACCAGCTGCCGCTTCCACCAGACGCACCTGTTCATCACGCACCTGCGCCAAATGGCTGTGCGCGGGGATGTAGTCGGGCTCGATGGCCAGGCCTTGCTGGTACAGCTCAGCGGCTTCTGCGTACCGGTCCTGCCCCAGCACGGCTGATCCCAGGTTGATGAGGGCTGCGGCGAAACCCGGGCGCAGCTGCAGCGCCAGGCGCAAATTCACTTCGGCCTCTACCGGGCGGCGCTGGTTGTGCAGCGCAAAACCCAGGTTGCTCAGCGCACCAGCGTCTGCCGGCGCAACAGCCACCGCTTTTTGCAGCGGCTGCAGCGCCTGCCCGAACTCGCCCCGGTTGACCCATGCAGCGCCCAGCGCCTTCCAGCCATAAGCGACCTGCGGGAACTTCCTGGTCATGGCGCGGGCCAGTGTGACGACTTCGTCCATGCGATTGGCTTTGAACAACGAGTCGATGCGGGCAAAGGCCTGCGGCGACGGCCTCGCTGCAGTGTTGCGAGGGGCAGTCGTCATGGCGCAGGACCGTCTGGCATCGACCACACGCTGCACCAGTTCCTGCACCACGGCCACCTCCAGGCCAAGCCGGCGCCTGTGTTCGAGCAGCTGTGTGGCGCCGTGCCGGTCACCCGCCAGCAGCAGGCCATCGAAATAGCTCAGCCAGTATTGCCAATGGCCGGGCTGGGCCAGATGGACCTGACGAAATCGCTCTACCGCCTCTTTGGCATGGCCCTGGCCGAGCAGAATCACCGCCAGATTGTGGTTGGCGTCCTGCTGCGTTGGTACCAGCCCCAACACACCGCGGTAGAGTTCCGCAGCAGCATCCAGATCCCCCGCGCGGTGCTGCCGCAGGCCCAGTTCCATTGCCTGTTGCGCCGCCCGCGCGACCAGCGGCTGCAAATCCGCAACCGACCCGACGCCGGGCTGCGGCATGGGCTCGGGTACGGGGACGGCTGGCGATCGCGCCGTCACCGGCTCGACCGTATCCTGCGCCTGGCTCCAGCGCTCAAACATCTGCACAAAGGCGTCCTCCACCTGGCGGGCGAACCCCGCTTCATCCATCAACGGCGATGCCTGCATCTGCGAGCGCAGGCGTTGGCGCGTCTGCGCCAATGCCGGCAGGTCGGCGGCCAGTGCGGCCAGCTTCCCGACATAGTCCTGTGCCGTCGTGGCGATCCAGCCCGGTTCGCCCACGCCCTGCAAGATGGCGCTGCCGATGCGTCCCACGCTGGGGCGGCCGGCCAGGGTGACAAAGGGAATGCCGAGGTACAGCATCTCGAACAGCGTGGTGCCGGAGTTGTGCGGAAAACAGTCGAGCCCGATGTCGATCCCGCGCATCACGTCCCACGGCGGGCTGTGGCAGCCTATGCTGAGGCGCCCGGGGGCTACGCCCTGCGCTGCGAACTGGCCAGCCAGCGCCTGCGCCGCCTCGGGGGTAGCGAAGTTGCCGCTGTCCACCACCAGCCGTGAACCTTCGACCCGGCGCAGCAGTTCGGCCCAGGCCCGGACCACATGCCGGTTGATGCGGATGGAGCGGGTCAGGCTGCCGAAGGTGACAAAACCACGCTGCAGCGCCGGCAACACACCCGCCTCGCCCATGCCGGGTCCCGGGCGGTACACCAACGCGGGTACCGGCAAGCGCCACGGCGCCTCGGCGAACAGGTGCTCTGAGCCGGGTGGCACGGTCACCCAATCGGTCAGGTAGTGGTCGATGGCGCGCAGCCCGGTGGTGTATCCGAAGTCCAGCCAATGCATCGACACTGGAGCCGGCTTGTATGCCATGGCGCCGAGCCGGTTGCCGCGGGTATGGCCGGCGATATCGATCAACACGTCGATACCGTCATCGCGGATGTGTTGCGCCAGGGCAGCGTCGGACAGCGCGTTGGTCACCGTCCAATGCTCGAACAGGGCGCGGTAATGTGTTGCCAACGGGTCCGTCGGTTGCAGAACCTCTGCGTAGGCAAACAACTCGAAACGCTGGTGATCGTGGTGCTCCAGCAGCGGCAACAGGAAGTGACGGGTCGAGTGTTTGCAAAAACTCGGGCACACATATCCCACGCGCAGGCGGCGCCTGGGGTTGCGGTCGTTGCCATGGGCACGCCAGGCCGCGTGCTGCGGCTCACCCAGACAACGGTCGAACTGCTGGTAGGCGGCAAAGATCTCTTCAGCGCACTTGTCGGGATGGTAATTGAGGACAAACAACCGGTTGCTGTGGGCCGCGCGGTTGTCGGGTTCGAGCCGTAGCGCCTGCTCGATGCTCGCCAACGCCAGGGCCACCTGCCCCTGCTCCTTCTGCAGGTAACCCAGCATGTTGTGCGCATGCGCCAGGTCCGGCTGAATCTGCAGCGCGCGCTGCAAGTGCTCGCTGGCCTGCTCGGTTTGACCCAGGTCACCCAGCACCACGGCGCTGTTGACCCATGCCACTGCATGCTGCGCATCCAGCGCAGTACACAACACAAGCCACTCCATGGCCTGCTGTAACTTGCCGCGCCGGTGCGCCACCATGCCCAGGTTGCACAGGGCGTCAACGTGGCCTGCGTCAAGGCCCACGGTGCGCCTGAGAGCCACTTCGGCGCCGACCAGCTGGCCCCGATTGTTATGGGCCAGCCCAAGCTTGTACCAGCCATCCGGCTCACACGGCTGCAGCCGCACGAGCTGGCGCAGCGGCTCGATGGCCGCGGCCTCATGGTCCTGGGCTTGATGGGCGATGGCCAGCATGCGCCAGGCGAAAGGGTCATTGGGGCGAGCTTCGACCATGCGCAAGGCGGCATGCTGCATGTCGGCAAACCGGCCCTGGTTCAGCAACTGCGTCAACAACACGATGTCGGATGCCGGGGCATGGGTTGCGCCAACCGACAGCGCCGCGACCGGCGTGGTGACGATATGCTGGATCATTTCGTCCAATAGATCCGTGGGCAGACCGGCCAGCCGCGCCGCCTCCAGCACGTCTGCGGCGCTGTCCAATTGCCCGGCAAGCAGCAAGGCATCGGCATAACTGATCCAGTATTGCCAGTGGCCGGGTTGCGCTTGCAGCGCACGCTGGAAGTGCGGCAAGGCGGCAAGTGCGTCGCCGCCTCCCTGCACGATCACGGCCAGGTTGTGATTCGCGTCGGCGACCAGTTCTTCATCCATGTAGTGCACCTTGGGCCAATCACCAAGAGGGTAACTTTCCGTGGCCCTGCTGATCGATCAATAAGGCCCCGAGAATGCGGTCATTTCAAACGCCAGGGCATGCAACTAGGGCTTTGCCTTACAGGCGCCGGTGGAAAACCTGACGACCGATGCATCCGTTTGCCGATTCAAGTTTTTCACGCTCCGCCGAGAATCCTTTCACAGCGGCCCATCATGGTCGTCAAGCAGAGCACGGGGACCTCATGACAAACGAACAGATACTTTCGGAAATCCGGGACGCCAATCTCACCTACCTGATGCTGGCGCAAAACCTGATCCGGTCTGATCGCGCCGAAGCCCTGTTTCGCCTCGGCATGTCGGAAGACTCGGCGGACCTGATTGCCAACCTGTCGCCAGCCCAGATACTGAAGATCGCCTCGGGCAACATGTTGTTGTGCCGTTTCCGTGTCGACGACGACATCGTCTGGAACCTTCTCACCAACCACACCACACGCAAGGTGAACAACGATGCCACGACGCGCCTGCACGCCAGTATCCTGATGTCCGGCAAGTACGCCGAGGCGATGTGAGCCACGCCCCAAGCCGGATCATGGTCCAAGCCATCCAGAGGTAGCCCATGGCAAGCAAGAGTATTCTGAATGAGTCGCGCCAGATCGAGCGCGCGGTGGCACTGATTCAACTCGGTGCCCGGCTGCAGGTGCTGGAGAGCGAAACCAGCCTGTCGTATGAACGCCTGCTGCGCCTGTACAAGGAGGTGGCCGGCAAATCTCCGTCCAAAGGGCAACTGCCATTCTCGACCGACTGGTTCCTGACCTGGCAGCCGAATATCCATGCCTCGCTGTTCCTCAACACCTACGAGTACCTGGGCAAGGTCAGCGCATTGGATGACATCGACGCCGTCATGAAAGCCTACAAACTGTACTCGGAACAGATCGCATCCTGTGACGTGGAACCCCTGTTGTCCATCACACGGGCCTGGCGGCTGGTCAAGTTCGTCGACAACCAGATGCTGGTGATGACGCGTTGCTCGCGTTGCGGCGGCCACTTCGTCACCGAGCCGTACGAGAATGCGCGCAACTATGTGTGTGGCCTGTGTGATCCACCGGCACGCGCTGGCAAGAGCGCCTTGTCGGGCGGCATCATGGTGCACTGAGGATCCCGGCGGAGTTTGCACAAAGCTCCGTTTAAGGCCGCAATACCGGCCCTTTTCCGGCTTTGCGGCAGGGCCAATTCCCTAGAATCGACCAAGCCCACAAACTGCCCTGCACCTCGCGTGGAACCAAGCCACGCCGCGTGACCACACTCCACCATGATTGTTATCGTCGGTTACGTCGTCGCCAGGGGGTGCATCTTCGGGGTGTACGTCTTCCACGGCGGCAACATTCAGGTGATCCTGACCGCCCTGCCATTCGAGCTGGTCACCATTTTCGGCGGAGCACTGGGCGCCTTTGCGGTGAACAACCAGCCCAAGGTGCTCAAAGCCGTCATCAAGCTGCTGCCACAGGCGCTGAAGAGTTCGAAGTACACCAAGGCGCGCTACATGGAGTTGATGGCGCTGCTCTACGACATCCTGCAGAAGGCGCGCAAGGAAGGGTTGATGGCGATCGAAAAGGACGTCGAGACGCCGCACGAGTCGGACATCTTCAAGAAGTACGCCACGGTCGGCAGTGACCACCATGTGGTCGAGTTCATGACCGACTATCTGCGCATGATGGTGTCGGGCAACCTCAACGCGCATGAGATCGAAGCCCTGATGGACAGTGAAATCGACACCCACCACCAGGAGGCCCACGCGCCGATTGCAGCCATTGCGCGTCTGGCAGGTGCCTTGCCGGCCTTTGGCATCGTCGCCGCCGTGCTCGGTGTGGTCAACACCATGGGATCGGTAGGCCAGCCACCGGCGGTGCTGGGCGGCATGATCGCGTCCGCCCTGGTCGGCACCTTCCTGGGCATTCTGCTGGCGTATGGCGTTGTCGAACCCCTGGGTGGACTGCTGGAACAGAAAACCGAAGACGCCGCCAAGGAATTGCAATGCATCAAGACCACCCTGCTGGCCAGCATGCAAGGTTACAACCCCTCGACCGCCATCGAGTTCGGACGCAAGGTCTTGTTCTCGACCGAACGTCCGAGCTTTGTCGAGCTCGAAGCCCACGTGCGCGGCAAAAAATAGCCGCCATGCTGCCCGGAACCTGACATGGCCAGCGACGCCAAGAAGCTGCAGCCGATCATCGTCAAGAAGGTCAAGAAGGGCGGCCACGCCGTGCATGGTGGTGCCTGGAAAATCGCCTACGCCGACTTCGTGACTGCCATGATGGCATTTTTCCTCCTGATGTGGTTGCTTGGCTCCACCTCCGAGGGCGACAAAAAGGGTTTATCGGACTATTTCAGCTCACCCCTCAAGGTGTCTCTCATGGGTGGCAGCGGTGCGGGTGCCAGCAACAGTGTGGTCCAGGGTGGCGGCGCCGACCTGACCAAACAGAGCGGGCAAAACAAACGCGCGGAGTCGGCTGAGCCGATCATGGCCAAGAAAGCAGCGCTGGAATCGGCCAAGGCCGAGATCGCCCGGCAGGACGCCCGCAAGCTGGCCGCGCTGAGCGCCAAGATCAGTTCGGTGATTTCCAACAACCCGCGGCTGGCGGAGTTCAGCTCGCAGATCCGCCTGGAAACCACGCCTGACGGCCTGCAGATACAGATCGTGGACGACCAGAACCGCGCCATGTTCGATGTCGGCAGTGCCCTGGTCAAACCCTATATGCGCGAGATCCTGCGCGAGATCGGCAGCGCGCTGGGCGGCGTGGAGAACAAGATCAGCCTGGATGGTCACACCGACCGATCTCCCTATGGCAACGGCGATCGTGGCTACAGCAATTGGGAATTGTCAGCCGACCGCGCCAATTCGTCGCGCCGCGAACTGGTGGCGTCCGGCATGCCGGACGAGAAGCTGGTGCGTGTCACCGGGCTGGCATCCAGCAACCTGCTCGACACACAAAACCCGAACAGCCCCAGCAACCGGCGCATCACGATCCTGGTCATGACGCGCGAGGCCGAAGAGCGGCTGCTCGGTGCCGGTCGCACCCCGGTGCAAGGCGGCACTGACGGCGCCGCTGCGGCAAGCCCGGTTGCACCGAGCAGCACGCCGTCGCGGTAACTCCGAGCGCATTGGCGCGCCCGTGCAAGGACCATCCGACGATGGCAAAACCCCTGCGTTTCCTGGTGGTGGACGATTCCTCCACCATGCGTCGCATCATCGGCAACCTGCTTCAGGAATGCGGGTTCAACGCGGTTGAAGAAGCCCAGCATGGCGTCGCAGCGCTGCAGAAATTGCGCAGCGACAAATTCGACTTCGTGGTCAGCGAAATCAATATGCCGGGCATGAACGGTTTCGAGTTGCTGGCTGAGATCAAGAAAGACGCCACGCTGCGCAACACACCGGTATTGATGGTCACGGCCGAAGCACGGCGCCAGGATATTCTGCAAGCCACCGCACTCGGTGCCGCCGGTTATGTGATCAAACCGTTCACCAAAACCATACTGCAGGACAAGGTGCTGGTGATCCTGCGCAAACACGGGCTGGTGCAGCAATGACCAGGACTGTGTTTCACTGAGACCGACGACGGAATTCGTGTCATAAGTTTTCGCCGAGCCAACGATAGAGAAGTCATACGCCATGCCAAAGTCCAAACCATCGGGGGTCAAATCGAGCGCCGATCAGCTGGCGGTGCGCAGTTCTTCACGAATGACTTCGCGCAAGGCTTCTTTCACGGCGTCTGCTGTCAGACCACGGCGTAGCGTCTCATTGATCAGCGTCTGATAGCCACGCCCACCTGCGCGCGCCTTGTAGGCTTGTACAACCGCATCATCCAGGTTGATGGTGATGCGTGTCTTGCCGGTTGAGAACGTAGGCAGCACGTCGGTCAATGGACGTAGTTGGGTTGCCTGTGCACTGGTCAGCTCAGGGCTGTCCTCATCCGGCGTGTCAGCCTTGGAGGCCGCCTTCACCGCCGTCCAATCAATTGCAGGTGCAGTCTCAGAGGCTTTGAGTTTCAAATTTCTTTTGTTCACGGATGTTGCCCTTTCTGAAAGAGATGATGTGGGTTTGCGTGGGTGTTGGGCAGCAAAACACCACTACCATCAAACGCCCGTTGATCGTGTTGTAGCCGATGAAGCGGCGTTCCGGATAAGCCTCTCGCGTATCTTCGCGCACCAGCATTGCCGCATTGAACATGGCTCTGGCAGCCAGCAAGGGCAAGGCCCGCTCGCTTACGTTGACCTGGTTCTTGACGGCGTTGCAGGTGAATTCCACGGCGCAAAGTATATGCATGAAAGTATGCTCTTGTGTTGAATGACTTGCAACAACACACAGGTGTCCGTTGGACCCCGCGCGGCCTGGGCTGATCGACCACATCACGGAATAGTCGCTTGCGACGATGCGCACGACCCACGCGGTGGACAACTCGTGTAATCGATCAGGATCGGCGTTCGGTACCCACAAATAGTCCGGAAGAACCCATTCAACACGTCACCGCCAATGGGTCAGTTTTTGGTCGGCGCCAACACAGCCGGTTTCGGAGGCCGAAACTGCCCACCAATCGGCACCCGAGCCTGCGGCATTGGCCGCGCCTGCGTGTTGACAACGGCTACAGGTGGGGCGACAATTCGTGTATCTGTTGTGTATGCAAGTGTAGGAGAAGCCAATGCGCGACGCCGCCATCAATCTGCGGGCCCTGCCTGAACAGCGTGATCTGATCGATCAGGCTGCCAGCCTGCTTGGCAAGAACCGGTCTGACTTCATGCTCGAAGCGGCCTGCGACCGAGCGCAGGCCGTGGTGCTGGATCAGGTCTTTTTCAGCCTGGATGCTGACAAGTTCAAGCAGTTCACTGCCATGCTTGATGCACCCCCGGGTCCGAATCCCGGGCTCGAACGCCTCATGGCCGTCAAGGCACCCTGGAGCACCGGCGCGGCATGAAGGATGCCTGATGAGCTTGTATCTGGGCGCGCCACTTCCACTCGCTGCCACCCACGTCCTGGACGAATTCGATTGTGGGGAAGCCAGCCTCGATGAATGGCTCAAGCGCCGGGCCTTGACCAATCAGTTGAGCGGCGCGAGCCGCACCTTCGTCGTCA
>JANLVB010000014.1:0-9853 GCA_031363785.1 Betaproteobacteria bacterium | reverse complement strand
GGCGTCCTATGGCGTTTGAAAATCCTATTCCCACACGCGCTTCGAGTTTCCAGACCAGCAGCCCGCTCGTCACTGCGCTATTGGGCTGGTTGCTGCTGGGCGAACACTTCAGTCCCATCGCCCTCACCGGCATGGCTCTGGGAGTAGCTGGCTTGGCCGCAACGAGCCTGGGCTCCCTTCGCCGCAGGGGGAGTCTGGACCAGGCAGCGTCAGCCCGGCACCGCGCGAACGTGCGCGGCATTATCGTTATCGGCCTGGGCAGCTCAGCCGCCTATGCCGTCAGCCACGTGCTGCGCGCCGCCTCCGTCCGTGAATGGAACGAGCCTCTCGCGGGCGTGGCTTTGGGGGCAGCCGCCGGGTCCCTGGCGCTGTTGCTCGTCAACCGACGCAACTTCACATCGCTTCGCGCCCGTATCGCGGCACAACCCGCCGCCGCAGGGATGTATTGCGTGGCTGGCTCCATGCAGCTGGCGGGCCAGGCGCTCATGATCGCCTCGATGGCGCACATTCCCGCGTCCTTTGCGGCACTGATCACCATGTGCACACCCTTGGTCGTCCTCCCACTGAGCCAGGCGCTGTTCAGGAACAGGGAAGGCATCGGGCTACACGCGGTCCTGGGCATGCTCACGACCATCGTCGGCGTTGCGATGATGATGCTGTAGCGATGGGCTATGACCCAATCTTTTCCTTGCCGCGATGCGCGGAAGTGAAACCGCCCGCACCCACGCACCTACAGGGCTGTGCGCAAAATATGGTGAGGGTTTTCTCCGGGCACGGAATGCACGCTTGGAGGCCAAGCTTTTCCATTATTTCCTGCCTGAGCTGTTGGGCGTGTGTTGGCGGTGCAACGCGGGTTTGTTCGGCAGGTTTTGTGAATCCACACGCGCCTTGACGCTGGACGTGTTATCAGCGGACTTTTCCGCGATGCCTTGCTGACTGCCAAGGGGCTTGGGGTGTTTGGGCTCGTCATGAGTGGGTGGCGGACCGGCATTGGGTGGTTTCATGGATAGCCTCCGGGGGTGCTGCACGCGGCAGCGGGTGGATGAACAGCAACCACTCTAGTGCGCGTGCAACAGCCTCCGCGTAGGCTTGCATGCCCAGTGCGTGTAGGAAGCTAGCCACCATGCCGCGGTGATGGTGGTGGTTTCCGACCTACGTTGCAGCTACCGGAATCTCCACAAACACCGTCCCATTTTCCTCACTGGTCCGGTACACCCGCACGGGCTGTTCCGCCGGGTAACCCGTGGCGGCGCCGGTTAGTACACAGAACGTGCCGGAGTGGAACGGGCAGACCACGTCCTCGCCGAACAGTTCGCCGTCGGACAATGAGGCTTCGCCATGGGTACAGGTGTCGTCGAAGGCGTGGATCCGGCCCTCGATCCTGCATAAGGCCAGCGCCGAATGGCCGGGGGGTTCGACCTTGAGCAGGCAACCTTCTTCCAGGGCGTCGGCGGCGCAGGCGGCGATCTTGCGGACTTCGGCGGACGCGGCCATGGCCCGCTTATTCGAACCGCACCTGGCAGTCGCCGATACCGCCGATCTGCATGCGGAAGCGATCCCCGCGCTGCACGCTGATCATGGCCGCCAGCGATCCCGACAGGATCACCTCGCCTGCCTTGAGCGCAATACCGAACTGCCCCAGCGCATTGGCAAGCCATGCGACGGCGTTGACGGGCGAGCCCAGCGCCGCGGCGCCGGCGCCGGTGGCCACCAGTTCGCCGTTGCGTTCCAGCACCATGCCGCACAGATTCAGGTCGATGCTGCGCGGGTCCACCATGCGGCTGCCGAGCACGAACACACCCGCCGATGCGTTGTCCGCCACGGTGTCCTGGATGCGGATCTTCCAGTTCTCGATGCGGGAGTCGACGATCTCGAAACACGCCATCACGCCTTCGGTGGCGGAAAGCACGTCGGCGTTGGTCACGCCCGGGCCGTGCAGGTCGCGTTTCAGCACAAAGGCAATCTCGCCCTCGGCGCGCGGCTGTATCAGGGAGTCGAAGGACACGGCGGCTACCTGGTCGGCGATCATGCCCGAAAGCAGGCTCCCGAAGTCGGGCTGGGAAACACCCAGCATCTGCATCACCGGCTGCGAGGTGACGCCGATCTTCTTGCCCACGATTTTCTGGCCCTGCGCGAGACGCCGGCCCAGCATGTGCTGCTGTATGCGGTAGGCGTCCTCGATGGTGATGTCGGGGTGGCGCGTGGTCAGTGGCAGCACGGTCTTGCTGGCAACCAGCGCCTCGTGCAATTCGTTACCCAGGCGCTGGGTCAGTTCGTCGTTCATTGCGGGCATGGGAGAAGCCTTGTCAGTGGGTTTCTGGTCGGTCAGGGAGTTGGCGCGGTGGGGATGGGCGCAGGCGTACCTGTGCCGGACAGAAAACGCGCCGCATTGTCGTGGCGCAGCCGCGTAAGGACGGTGGGGTCAAAGTCGGCCTCGGCCAGGCGGCCAATCGGGTCGGTCTCGAGAATGGCGAATGGGTAGTCGGTGCCAACCATGAGTTGCCCGTCGCCGAAACGCTGCACCAGGTAGCGCAGAGTTTTAGCGTCATACACCAGGGTGTCGAAAAACAGCAAGCGCGCCTGCGCGTCGGGTGCAACGGGCATGGTTTCGCGCAGCGCGGGGAACACGCTCCAGGCGTGTTGCAGGCGCGGCAACAGCATCGCGAGTGAGCCGCCGCCATGGCTGAAGGCGATACGCAGGCCGGGGTGCCTTGGCAACAGGTTACCGGTGATCGCCGAGGCCGCCGCGTTGCCGATTTCGTTGGCGAATGCAAGCGCCGCCTCCAGAATGGGCGGGCCCACCAGGCGTTCCAGGCCGGCCGGGCGCTGGGCGTGTACGAACACCGGCATGTCCAGCCGCGCGGCGGCGGCGAAGAACGGGCCCAGCGCAGGCGCGCCCACGGGCAGGCCATTGATGTTGCTGCCGATCTCGACGCCGGCCAGCTTGAGTGTGTGTTTGGCGTATTCGAGTTCGGCGATCGCCATGTCCACGTCCTGCAGCGGCACCGCGGCCAGCGCGGAAAACTGGCCTGGATGGTTGGCAACGAGTTGCGCCATCTGTTCGTTGACGTCGCGCAGCAGTACCTGCGCGTCGCGGGCCGGCAGCCAATACGACAACAGTTCCGGCATCGGCGACAGCACCTGGTGCGTGATACCCATGGACGCCATGTCCTCGATCCTGCGCGGCGGGCTCCAGCACTGGTCGGTGACGGTGCGAAAGACGCTCCCGGCGATCATCACATGGCGATGGCCACACGTCTGCGCCGGCGCCATGGACGGCCAGGTTTCTTCACGCGCCCCGTGCGGGCGCGGCGGCATGCGCTCCGGAACGAAGTGGGTGTGGATATCGATGGCTGGCGCGTGCGCGCCCGCAGGTACCGGTGTTGTCATGTCGATTTTTTCCAGACTGGTCTCGTGGCTGTGGGCGCTTGCCTAACGCAGCAATGCGCCACCGTCGATGGGAATACAGATGCCGGTCATCCACGCCGCACGCGGCGACACGAGGTAGCACACCATATCGGTGACATCCTTCGGTTCACCGACGCGGCGCAGCGGAAATTCGGCCGCACGGGCCTGCAGCAAAGCTGCGTAGTCCGCCTGCGACATGCCTGCCGACAGATAGATTTCGCTGCGCACCAGCGCCGGGGCAATGCAATTGACGCGCACACCATGTTGGGCCACTTCCACCGCGAGCGCCTTTGAAAACGCCTCGACGCCCCCTTTCGAGGCCGAATACACCGACGATCCGGCGCGCGGGCGCTGCGCCAGCGTACTGCTGAAGTTGACGATGCTGCCGCCTTGGCGAACCAGCAGCGGCAACAGCGCGTGCGTCACCGACAGGGTGCCCAGCAGGTTGATGCGCAGCAGCTTTTCCACATCCGCGAGTTGCATGTCGATGAATTCGGTCTTCGGCAATGCCACCGCCGCACAGTTGATCAGCACATCGAGCCGGCCAAACTTTTCCGTGACCCATTGCGCGAGTGCTTGCACATCGTCCGCCGTGCCGACATCGCACTGGAGCGTCGCAAAGCCGTCCGCACCCATGGTGGCCAGCCGGTCTTTGCGCCGCGCGCACACCAGCACGTCATAACCCTCCAGCCGCAACGCGCGGGCGATGTCTTCACCCAGACCCGCGCTGCCGCCGGTGACCAGCGCAATCAGCCTTTCTGACACATGAGATCCTTCATCCTTCATTCTTCATTCTTCATCCGTCAGCGCGTTTGGCCGGCAGGCGTCTGCCGCGCGGCCCGGACCGTGGTTCATGGCGTGGGGATGCCACGGCCGGAGGCCAGACTTGCCGCCGTCTTCATCGCTGCGAGCATGCTCAGATGCTGGGCCACCCCCTTGCCGGCGATATCGAACGCGCTGCCGTGCGGGACGTTGAGCATGATGTAAGGCAAACCGAGATAAACCGTGCAGGCGCCTTCGAAACCGACCGTCTTGACGGCGATCTGTCCCTGATCGTGGTACATCGTGACGATCGCGTCGTACTGTCCTTCGATCGTCTGGCGGAACACCGCATCGGGCACCAGTGGCCCCTGCGCATCAATGCCGAGTTTGCGCGCCGCATCGATCGCCGGCGCGATGCGCTCCTGATCCTCGGGGAACATCGCATGCGGATTCATGCCGGCCACTGCAATGCGCGGTTTCGGCATGCCCCACCGGCTCAGGTTGTCATGCAGCAGGTGCACCACGCGCAGCACCAGATCGGGCGTCACCAACTCGATTGCCCGCGTGATCCTGACGTGTTCGCTCAGGGGCACGACGCGCAGTGCGCCGGTAATGCGCAACATGAACGTATCGGGCGGCTGAAGCGCATCGATGTCGGGCATGCGGCCGGTCATTTTCAAGGAGGTACTGTCCACCGGGCCCATGACCAGGCCCTGAATGCGGCCGCCCGCACCCAGCTCGCTGCCGATCCGGATCCATTCCAGCACGGCTGCGCCGGAAACTGCCGAGGCTTGACCGAAGGGGCACGCCGAGACGTCGAATCCGCCCGGATCCAGGACCTGGATCAGCTTTGCTCCGGGCTCCAGATCCTCCAGCGTGGTGATGCGTTTTACTGCAAGCGAAACCCCGCTGACGGCGGCGGCGCGCTGCACGACGCCCACGTCACCGATCAACAGGGGTTCGCACAGGCCGGCCAGTTCACCGCTTCCGATGGCCTGGACGCAAACTTCGGGCCCGATGCCGGCCGGGTCGCCGATCATCGTGGCTATCAGCGGCAGCGTTGTCACGTTAGCGGCCATTCAGCGCGAAAAGAATTCAAGCACCAGCGCTGCAAAACGGTCCTTGCGCTCGATCTGGGTCCAGTGGCCGCATTCGCCAAACACGTGCAGGTCGGAGTGCCGCAGCAGCGTGTGCAAATGCACGCTGGAGGAGAGCGGCAGTATTTTGTCATCGCGTCCGTGCACCACCAGCGCCTGGTGGGGTATGGCGCGGATGTCGGCATCCGGTGTCGCCATCATCCTGATGCCGGACTGGCGCGGCGCCGGGAACATTTGCGAATAGGTCTCGTGGAAACCGGGGCGTATGCTGGCTTCGTAACGCGAGCGGACCAGATCGTCCGTGATGATCGACTGGTCATAGGCAAAGGTTTTCACCAACGCACGCATGCCCTCCATGGACGGCTGGTAACCCCACACCGCGTCCAGGCCGGGCGTCAGTTGGAAGTCGGTTCCGGCGGAGCCCATCAGCACGAATCGATCAACACGCTCCGGATGGCGCGCCGCGAGAGCCAGCGTCAGCCCGCCGCCAAAGGAGTTGCCGATAAAGCCGGCCTTCTGGATACCCAGCGCGTCCATGAACCCCACCAGGTGCTTGACCCAGAAGTCCAGGTTGTATTCGACGCCCGGCTTGCGTTCGGTATACCCGAAGCCGGCGATATCGGGCGCGTACACCTTGAATTTCCTGGCCAGCTCGGGAATGGTCAGACGCCAGTTGGCGTAGGCGGTGACGCCCGGCCCCGATCCGTGCACCAGGATGATGGGAGCGCCGCTGCCCTGTTCGAGGTAGTTTGTGTTGAGACCGGCTGCGACAACCGATTTACCGATTTCTGGATCTTCTTGGCTCACTGTAATCTCCTGTGAATGATGATCGATCGACCGCGTCAGCGGTTGTCATTCCGGCGTAGCGCCGGAAATCTTGACGATGCGAGCAAACTTCAGCTTGTCGGCGCGGACCAGTTCGTTCATGCGCTCGGGCGTTGAACTGGCTGCCGGCTCAAGACCGATGGTCGCGAAACGGCTCACGGTATCGGGCATGGCGACGGCCTTCGCGATGGCGGCCGAAAGTTTGTCGATGATGGGCCGGGGTGTACCGGCAGGGGCCAAAAGACCGAGTCCACCCAGGTGGTCGAAGTCCGGTATACCGGCATCGGCCATCGGTGGCACGTTCGGCGCGAACGGTGAGCGTGCCTTGGAATTCACTGCAATCAGCTTGATTTTTCCTTCTTTCACGAAGCCGGCGATCGAGGTCAGCGCCGCCATGCCCATCGACACCTGGCCGCCCAGGATCGCCGGCACGGACTGCGAAGAGCCCTTGTACGGAACATGCAGGATTTTCAAACCCAGCGCGGCCTTGAAATCTTCCATCGCCAGATGGTGAGGACTGCCGACGCCGGACGAGGCGTAGGTGTAAAAGTCGGGCTTGGCCTTGACAAGCGCAATCAGTTCCTGCAGGGTGTTGGCGGGAAACGCTGCGGGGGTGACCAAAAATAGCGCCGAGTAGCCGAACAGGCCCGCAGGCGCCAGATCGCGTAACGTGTCGTACGGCAGCTTGGTGGTGTAAAGCGCGGGATTGATGGCCCATTGACCGGCGTCGCTGTAAACCAGTGTGTAGCCGTCCGCCGGCGCCTTTATGGCCGCCTGCATTGCGGCGATGCCGCTGGAGCCGCTGATATTTTCGACCACGAAGGCTTGTCCCAATTGCTGGGTCAGCGAATTCGCGATGATGCGCACCCCGCTGTCGGCTTGGCCGCCCGGCGCATACGGCACGATGATCTTGACGGTACGGCTGGGATACTCCTGCGCATGACTGAGCGCAGCAAAGGTCAATGCCAGCAACGCCGTAATGGCGCGCGAGAAGAAGGTGTTGAGTTTCATGATGTCTCCGCTGTTGTGAATAAGTCAATACGGCGCTCAGTGCGCCAGGAAATCCAATACCAGACGATTGAATGCGTCGGCGTGTTCCCACTGCGCCCAATGCCCACACTGGCTGAACACGTGCAGTTGCGCTTTTGGCAGCGACCACACCAGCTTGATGCCGTGGTCCAATGGCACAAAGCGGTCGTCGCGGCCCCAAACCACCAGCGTATCGGCGCTGATCTCGCCCAATCGCGGCGACAGGTCCTTCATCAGCGTGCCGGGATTCCTGTCAAAACTGTCGGCGAAGTTTTTCAGGTGTTCCGGGTTGCGAACCATGTTGCCGTAACGCCCGTTGAGCAACTCATCCGTGATGCGGCTCGGCTCGTAAACGAAGACCTGAACCATGCGCTTGAGATTGTCCAGCGTCGGATCCCTGTACAGCGTGAGCAGCAGCTTGATGCCTTCCATCGGCATCGCCTGGAACAGGCTCGGTCCAAGGCCCCCGGGGCCCATGAGAATTTGTTTTCCCAGCCGTTCGGGGTATTCGAGCGCGAACGAGAGCGCGGTGATCCCACCCAATGAGTTGCCCACCAGATGCGCACGCCCGATGTCGAGCACATCCATCAAACCCTTGACCGCGCGTGCGTTCACCAATCCGCGCGGCTCGGTCACCATGACGGGATCGGACTTGTTGAAGCCCGGGCAATCGAGCAGGATGACGCGGTAGCCGCCTGCAACAAATGCATCGATGTTGCGATTGAAGTTGCTCCAACCGGCTGCGCCGGGGCCGCCGCCATGCAACATGATCACTGCCGGGCCTTGTCCGGCGTCGTTGTAATGCACCTGCAGCTCCAGCCCGTTTTCCTTGACCCGGGCGAATTTGCTGGTGGCTGCGTCGGTAAGCAGTGTCATGATCAGTCAGCCTTGATGTTGAGATCGCGAATCAGCTTGCTGTACCTTTGCTGGTCTTTGGCGATCAGCGCTGTGAACTCCGACGCGGTGCCAGGGTAGGGATCCGCGCCCGCGGTCAGGAGTTTCTGGCTGAACTGGGGATCGCGCGCAATTTTCAGAACATCCGATTCGATCTTGTCCACGATGGCTTGCGGTGTACCTTTGGGCGCCACCACCCCGGCCCAGGCGCCGGCCTCGAAACCCGGGTAACCGGATTCGGAGATCGTGGGCACGTCAGGCGCAAGCATGGAGCGCTTGAGCCCACCTGAGGCGATGATTCTGAGTTTCCCGGCTTTTTCATGCGGCAAGGAGGTCGAGGGCGCCGAGAACGCAGTGGCTACTTCACCAGCGAGCACCGCCTGGAGTGCGGGAGCGCCGCCCTTATAGGGGATATGGTTCAACTTTGCGCCCGTAAGGGCGCCCAAAGCCTCCATTGCCAGGTGATGCGGACCACCCGCGCCCCCGGATGCATAGTCCAGCTTGCTGGTGTTTGCACGGGCCTCGGCGATGAATTCAGGCAATGACTTGGCGCTTGATTTTGCAGGGTTCACTGTCAGGACCAGCGGTGTGTACGCCACCAGCGCAGCCGGCATGAAGTCATTCACCGGGTGGTAGGGCAGTGTCTTGTAGAGGAAGGGGTTGATCACGATCGGACCATCGGTCGCAAGGTACAGGGTGTAACCATCCGGGGCGGCTTTGGCAGCCAAGTCGGTCGCCAGGATTCCCGCACCACCGGGACGGTTGTCGACCGTGACAGGTTGCCCCCAGCTTTGCGCCAGGGCCTGCGCCAAAGACCGGCCGACCAGG
This sequence comes from Betaproteobacteria bacterium, assembly GCA_031363785.1. Taxonomy (GTDB): domain Bacteria; phylum Pseudomonadota; class Gammaproteobacteria; order Burkholderiales; family Burkholderiaceae_C; genus CAISIP01. The sequence continues at coordinate 1,010 of JANLVB010000014.1, read as the reverse complement.
TCCGCAAATCCTCCCGGCGGGTACGAGACTATCAGCTTGACGGCCCTGTTCGGATAACCGGCCGCCGACTGAGACCATGAGGCCGGGGTGAAAAGCAGCGCGCACAGGGACAACAGCAGTGCGCCGCCGGATTTCTGAAACAGTGTCTTCATGAACTTGTCTCCGGTTCAATGGTGATTTTTAGATGACGAACGTCATGTTGCTCATGGGCGCGTCGTTGTTCACCAGAAAGACGTGTTTTTCCTTGATGCGCAATCGACTTTCCTCGCGCACCAGCACGTGGCGCGTGCGCCCGCTCCAGATGGTCGGGCGATCGCGCCGCATCTCGACCGCCGCGAAGCGCGCCGTGACTGCACCACCCAGCGCCGCGTCATAACCATCGCCGAGCACGATGTTGGACACCAGGCGCGTGAGTTTCGACTGCGGACGCTGCGAGTGCGCATGTTTGGTGCCGAGGCGGAATATCCGTTCCTCGAGCTTCGGCCGGTCTTCGTAGATCAGCGAAATATGGCGCGCCGGATCAATGTCGTCGGCATTACACGGGACCCAATAGAGCAGTTCCCGGGCCCACAGCGCCAACCATTCCTGGTACAGATTGGCGTCCGCAAGTTCGGCTTCGCGAAACAGCAGCAGTTCGACTTCGCGCAGGTGTTGCCAGTCAGATGGAGCAAGTGTGTTGTTCATGCCAGGCTCTGTGCGTTGGGCGGTGTTTTGGTCATCAGTTCGGCCCAGTAGCGCATCATGCCGCGCTGGGGAACTTCGTCGCTGATCAGTCCCACCGTATTGCCGTCGGCGTCGGTCTGTTCCCTGTGCATCCCGCGCGAGATTTCCACCCAGGGATTGACCTCGGCAGCCAGGCCGCGCTGTACGCGTTCGAAAATCTCCGCATCGTCCGGCGAACCGGCGCCGGCGGGACCGTAAAACGATTCGTGCATACGCAAACGCTCGGCATTGATTTCGTCGCTCACGCCGCCCAGCCGCACTGCGGTCATCGTCACCTGGGTCACACC
>JANLVB010000570.1:0-3229 GCA_031363785.1 Betaproteobacteria bacterium | reverse complement strand
GCTTGTCGTAGCGATAGGGCATCTCGGTACCCGGCAATCCCGTCCCAGGCCGGAACCCGACGACCGAATTGGTGTAGCCGTCCACCAGACTACCCATCGGCACACCAATCAGCGCAGCCTGGGCGCCACTTTGGTAACGCTGCTGCAAGGCCTCCCAATAGCCCGGCGGCAACTGTTGTGGCAGCAGTGGAATCGCGGTTTCAGGGGCAACTACCAGCGTTGCGCGCGCGCCAGCGAGTTGCTCTGCATACCAGCTTAGCGCATCCGCGACACCGGTTCCAGGTTGAAACTTTTCGTCCTGGGGAATGTTTCCCTGCAACAGCGCGACATCGAGTGTCGATGTGGGGCGCGTGTTCTCACCTGGCGACCAGGCCAAGAGTGCGACGATGAGGCAAGCCACGGCGGCAAAACGGAGGCGGCGAACCAATCTATTGGCCTGTAGCGACGCGGCAACAAGGTAGGCGATAAAGGCCACGGATGCCGCCAGGCCATAGGCTCCAATGTATTGGACGCTTGCGGCCAATCCGTCCACATGTGCATAAGCACTGCCGCCCCAACCAAACCCGGTAAACCATACGCCACGCGCCATTTCGGCCAACAACCAGAGTGCGGCAAACAAGACCGCGCCCAGCCAGCGGTTGGCCGGCGCCAAAACCGCATAGACCGCGCTCGCCACGCCGTAGTACACGGCCAGCGCTGCCGCCAGTGCCACGACGGCTAGCGCGGCCAGTGGTGCGGGCAACCCGCCATAGGTGTGCATGGCCACAAACAACCACCAGAATGTCCCGGCCAGCCAAGCCGTGGCGAACAACCAGCCTGCCATCGCCGCCTGTCGCGGGTCTGTCAGCTTGAGCAGTTGCAGAATGTAAATCGACAGGGCCAGGATTTGCAGCCAACCTGCAGGCTGTCCGCTCCATGGATTGGCGATTGAAGCGGCGTGCAACACACCTGCGACCACCACCAACGCCGCGAGACCCGCCTGCACCGGGTTCTCAGGTCGCCACCGGCGACACCTTGAACCATTTCACTGCTCCGCCCTTGGTGTGCAACACGACAAAATTCAGGCCACTGCGGGAATACCGCTCGCCGCGTTTGGGCACGTGGCCCATGTCGTGCGCGATCAGCCCTCCAATGGTGTCGAACTCACGGTCCTGTTCGGATTCCACCATCAAAACGCCGAAAGCTTCCTCCACTCGCTCGATGGGTGTATCACCGCTGACGCGATAGGTTCTGTCGGCGAGGCCAAAAATGCTGCCGTCATCTCCGGCAATGTCAAACTCGTCCTCGATCTCTCCGACGATTTGCTCCAGTACATCTTCGATGGTAATCAGGCCGGCCACACGGCCGAATTCATCAATGACAATGGCAAGATGGTTCCGGTTGCCACGAAATTCACGCAACAGGTCGTTCAGGCCCTTGCTTTCAGGCACGAACACGGCGGGCCGTAACAGTGCGCGGACCTTGAACTCCGGCGAACGCTGCAACTTGAGCAGGTCTTTGGCCATCAGGATGCCGATGATGTTTTCACGCTCGGTCTCATACACCGGAAAACGCGAGTGTGCCGTGTCGATCACCACCTGCAGCAGTTCATCGGGCGCCGCATCGATATTGACAAGGTCCATGCGCGTCGCCGGTACCATGACATCTCCGGCAGACATGTCAGCCATGCGGATGACGCCTTCAAGCATCACCCTTGATTCGGCACCAATGACGTTGTTTTCTTCGGCTTCGGCAAGAGTTTCAATCAACTCTGCCGTGGAATCGGGCCCCGGATGAAGAAACTCCGATAGCCGCTGCAATATGCTGCGCTTGTCTTCCTTTTCAGATAGACGCGCGGGTTGGGTGTCGGACACAAACAGAAATGGCGGAACACACCGTTGTTAAGGAGTCCCAAGGATAGCGGATTGCGCCATATTTTGGCGATCACTTTCGCAGAAAGCCCGATGTGCTCATTGCCCGACGTGGGGTGACTCCTGCGCAGTGACCCGCATGCCGACGATGAATTCGCGAAAGCTCCGGGCCCGTTGTTTCATCCGATAGTCAGCCTGGGCGAATTGCTCCTGCACAATCTCTGATATCTGAGAATCGAGCGTCGCGGTCGGAAGACGCAAAAATGCATCTGACTCCGAACCGTCGCGCGTAACCACTGCTCCTGCTGCGCGCGCAATTTTCAGCATGGGCGTGTTCTCGCTCAACGCGTGGATGTAAATCTGCATTACGCCGTCATTTCTCGCATGCATGGCCGCACGTTCAAATAACCGCGCACCATATCCCCGACTGCGGCTGCTTTTGACGACCGACACACCAAACTCGGCACAACTCCGGAACGCCTCATCACGGGAGTAGGCCAAGTGGGCAAAGGCGTTCAGTTCGAGTTTTCGGTTGAAAATTCCGAAAACTTCGTCGCGCTCGAAATCAAGTCCAGCCACATAACGCCCGATTTGCTCATCGTTTGCGGCATAGCCAAAGCGCAGGTATCGGTCTGCAGGGTCGAGGCCGAGCAGGTGCGCGGCAATTTTGGACCGTTGGTTGTCCGCCAGCGAGCGAATCGGCACCGCCATGACCCACTTGGATGCCGCTGCCTTTGCTACCGAAGCAATGACCTGGGCGGAGTCATCCTTGGGGGCCGTTTCGTCGGAATAAGCGGGAGAAGCATTGTGGTTTTCCATGAGGTTCAATATAAGGGTTATCCCTTAATTTGCCTATGACAAGTGGTCGCAATCCAGCAATCAAATAGGGCGACTAAACTATTTATAGGTCAAAGATGCCGCAAGTCAGTGTGTCTTGCGTCGCTTACTGGAACAGGTGTTAGCCCACATATGCGTTACCTGGCGACAGCTACTTATCAATGCCTGGGCAGCAACTGGGCGACCAGCCGCGGCGGGGTAGACTGCGCCATGGATTCTGCATCGACAATACGACATGCGGTACGTGGCGTGAACGAATTGCGCCAGGCAGCATATGAGCAGCCGCAACTCGGTCAGGCCATTCGCGCTGTCAAGCGATTTCAACAAGATCGTTTCTCCGGGACGTATGTCGACTTGGCGCAAGATCCCCGATACAGGGCTGCGACGCAGTTTTTTTTGTCCGAACTTTACGGGGACACTGATTTCATCGAACGGGACGCGCAATTCTCGCGCGTTGCCGGTGTGGTTCTACGGATTCTGCCGGCGGCGGCAGTGGACACAGCCGTCGCCTTGGCTCGTTTGCATGGCCTGAGCGAGCAGCT
>JANLVB010000535.1:0-3643 GCA_031363785.1 Betaproteobacteria bacterium | reverse complement strand
CATCAGCAGGAACTATTTTTCCGGCGAAGTTGTCAGCCGCAGCGACGCGCGCGAGGTGGCCGCCGCCTGGACGCCCTATTGCAGCGTGGCGACTTGGTATATTTGGCGCTCGCTGGACCCGATGCCGGTGGCCTATTAATCGATGGTGGCAGTGCAAGCCTGAGAGACTGGAGCAAAACAATGGCCAAACGTGTGTTCCTGGATTTTGAGCATCCGATTGCCGAGCTGGAATCGAAGATCGACGAGTTGCGTTATGTGCAAAACGAGTCGGCGGTCGACATATCCACCGAGATCGACCAGCTCAGCAAGAAAAGCCAGCAGCTGACGAAAGACATCTACAGCGATCTGACGCCGTGGCAGATCACCAAGATCGCGCGCCACGCCGAGCGGCCCTATACGCTGGACTATGTGAACGAGATGTTCACCGACTTCGTGGAGATGCACGGAGACCGCCATTTCGCCGACGACTTGAGCATCGTGGGCGGGCTGGCGCGCTTCAACGGCACGCCCTGCATGGTGATCGGCCAGCAAAAAGGGCGTGATACCAAGGAGCGCGCGCTGCGCAACTTCGGCATGTGCAAGCCTGAGGGCTACCGCAAGGCGCTGCGCCTGATGAAGACGGCTGAAAAATTCAAGCTGCCGGTGTTCACCTTTGTCGACACGCCGGGCGCCTACCCGGGCATCGACGCTGAAGAGCGCGGCCAGTCCGAAGCGATCGGGCGCAACATCTTCGAGATGGCGCAGCTCGAGGTGCCGATCGTCACCACCATCATCGGTGAAGGCGGCTCGGGTGGCGCGCTGGCGATATCGGTGGGCGATCAGGTGCTGATGTTGCAGTACGCGATCTATTCGGTGATCAGCCCCGAAGGCTGTGCCTCGATCCTCTGGAAGACATCGGACAGGGCGCGGGATGCGGCTGATGCACTGGGCATCACGGCACACCGCCTCAAGGCGCTGGGACTGGTAGACAAGATCGTCAACGAACCAGTGGGTGGTGCGCACCGCGACCACAAGCAGATGGCGGCGTTTCTGAAGCGGGCGCTGGCCGATGCCTATCGGCAGCTGAGCGACCTGAAGCCGCGTGAACTGGTAGACCGCAGGTACGAGCGGCTGCAGAGTTATGGTCGCTTCACCGACACCAAGGCCGATGCCAAGGCCACCAGCAAATAGGCCTGCCGACGCGCTGACCCGGGCACTGGCCTCGTTTTCTCCGGTGCTGCCACTGGCGGTGGCCTACAGCGGTGGTGCGGACTCCACTGCTTTGCTGGTGCTGTGCGCGCGCCGCTGGCCGGGCCAGGTGGCGGCCATCCATGTGCACCACGGTTTGCAGGCGGCAGCGGACGATTTCGAGCGGCATTGTGTACGAACCTGTTCGGCGCTGGCCGTGCCGCTGGCGGTTCAGCGCGTCGATGCCCGCCACGCCGCTGGTCAAAGCCCGGAGGAGGCCGCGCGCGACGCGCGTTACGCTGCCTTGGCGCTTGCCCTGCGCGCATCGGTGGGTGGCCTGCGGTGCAAGAGCCTGGCATTGGCCCAGCATGCCGACGATCAATTGGAAACAATTTTGCTCGCGCTCAGCCGTGGTGCCGGGCTGCCGGGCCTGGCGGGCATGCGTGCAGCCTGGGTGGTGGAAGGCGCCGCCTACCATCGGCCGCTGTTGCAAGTGGCGGCCAGTGACATTCGCGATTGGCTGGCGGCCTCGGCGATCACCTTTGTCGACGACCCGAGCAACACCAACGAGGGCTTCACGCGCAACCGCATTCGCGCCCGGTTGCTTCCTGCACTGGATGCCACCTTTGAGCAGGCCCGCGTGACCTTTGCACGCAGCGCGACCCATGCGGCGCAAGCCCAGTTGCTGCTCGACGAAGTGGCGCAACAGGACATGCTGCTGTTGCGCGGCAAAGAGCCCGGCACGCTGATGATTGCCCGGTTGCGCACAATGTCGCAGCCGCGTCTGGCGAATCTGCTTCGGCACTGGCTTAAACGCGACCACCTCACCTCTGCCAGCGCCGCCCAACTGGCCGAGTTGCAAGACCAGATCATGGCCTGCGCCACACGCGGGCAACACATCCACATCAAGGTCGGGGCGGGGGTGGCATTGCGCCGCGGCTCTGAGCTGGCTTGGTACAATTTGGCTTCCGACCCGGGAGCCGCTGGCTGAGTTTCCTGTCCGACCTCGGCACCTGGTGCAGACGCCGGCAGGCCGTCTGCGATCCCAACCACTGCGAGTTTGCGACCCTCCCATGGCATTGATAGTTCACAAATACGGCGGTACGTCGATGGGATCGACCGAGCGCATCCGCAATGTGGCCAAACGCGTCGCCAAATGGGCCCATGCCGGCCACCAGCTGGTGGTGGTGCCCAGCGCCATGAGTGGCGAGACGAATCGCCTGCTGGCTCTGGCCCAGGAACTGGCGCCGGCCAAACCATCGGATGACTACAGCCGCGAGCTCGACATGCTGGCCGCCACCGGTTAGCAGGCGTCCTCGGCACTGTTGGCCATCGCGCTGCAGGCTGAGGGCATCGAGTCGGTCAGTTATGCCGGCTGGCAGGTTCCGATCCGCACCAACAGCGCCTACACCAAGGCACGCATCGAGTCCATCGACGACAAACGCGTGCGCGCCGACTTGGCCACCGGCAAAGTGGTCATCGTCACCGGCTTTCAGGGCATGGACGACATGGGCAACATCACCACCCTGGGGCGTGGTGGCAGCGACACCTCGGCGGTGGCCGTGGCGGCGGCAATGAAGGCGCAGGAGTGCCTGATCTTCACCGATGTGGACGGCGTCTACACCACCGACCCGCGGGTGGTGGCCGAGGCCAGGCGCCTGAAGACGGTGAGCTTCGAGGAAATGCTGGAAATGGCCTCGATGGGCTCCAAGATACTGCAGATTCGCTCGGTGGAGTTTGCCGGCAAATACAAGGTGCCGCTGCGCGTGTTGTCGAGCTTCACGCCGTGGGACATCCCGCTCGACGAAGAGGCCAAGTCCGGCACCCTGATCACTTTTGAGGAAGACGAACAAATGGAACAAGCCATCGTGTCAGGCATCGCCTTCAACCGCGATGAAGCCAAGATATCGGTCATGGGTGTGCCCGACAAACCGGGCATTGCCTACCAGATCCTCGGGCCGATTGCCGATGCCAACATCGATGTCGACGTGATCATCCAGAACTTGAGCAAGGACGGCAAGACCGACTTCAGTTTCACCGTGAATCGCGGCGACTACGCCCGCGCCATCGACCTGTTGCGCAGCAAGATCGCCGCCGGTCTGGGCGCCAGCGACGTGGTGGGCGACACCAAGATCTGCAAGGTGTCCATCGTCGGCATCGGCATGCGCAGCCATGTTGGCGTGGCGAGCCGCATGTTCCGCGTGCTGGCCGAGGAGGGCATCAACATCCAGATGATCTCCACCAGCGAGATCAAGACCTCGGTGGTGATCGACGAGAAATACATGGAGCTCGCCGTGCGCGCCCTGCACAAGGCCTTTGACCTCGACCAGATGCCGGCTGACAGTGCCAGGCAGTCGTGACATAATTGCAAGGCGACAACAGGAAACGTGACCGAGTGGCCGAAGGTGCTCCCCTGCTAAGGGAGTATGGGGTGTAGAGCCTCATCGAGGGTTCGAATCCCTCCGTTTCCGCCAAA
>JANLVB010000520.1:0-5867 GCA_031363785.1 Betaproteobacteria bacterium | reverse complement strand
CCTTGTGACGTTCCACGGCACCTGGCTCGCGCTGGGCCAGATCGATCTCCTGGATCCGGTACGCAATGCGCTTTTCCAGGTACTGGCGGTTGTGCGTGGGCATTGGGACATTAAACAACTGCCTCCACAGCGTCTTGATGTCTTCGAACTTGGTATCGGGCAATCGCGCGATGCGCCCGATGACGCCCGAGAGGGGCGGGGATGCGATCATTCAAACTCCTTTGTGTTGAGCCAGCAGGACATCGCGGATGGCCGTGCGGACTCGGGATGCGGGGTTTGTATGAACGCTTCGCTGTGCGGACAAGTCAAGGCTGTTTGCGCTCCTTTTTCGGTCACACCGGGTGATGGGATCCGCAGGCGGATGAGGCCTTGTGCCAGGATGGCAGCCACTTCGCAGTGGCGCTGCGTGGGGGTCATCCGGGTCGGATCGAGAGCGTTCGAATAGGCCATGCTGACTGCTCCGTCGATACCGCTCCCCCAAGGCACCTGGGTCAAGGTGGTGTTTTGCTCAACAGGTAGTCCCGGAAGAGGGCGGCAGGTGATTGTTGACTCAGCCCCAACGCAATGGTCAGATAGACCTGATCTTTTGCCTCAAGGTCGGGCTGCGGTATGGCAACCAGGCGCTTGCTATCCAGGTAATCTTCCACGAAGCTGCTGCGCGCCAATGCGATGCCATGCCCCAATGCTGTGGCTTCCAGGCACAGTTGGGCAGAATCAAACTCGAGATCCGTGCCTTGCATCTTTCGCTTGATGCCCGAAGCAGCGAACCATTGTTGCCACCCCTGCGCGAAACCGATGGTGTGAAGCAGGGTCTGGCCCGACCAGTCCATCGCCTTTTTGCTGCGCTTCAGGCGCAGCGCCATGGCAGGCGCACACACCGGAAAAATGTGGTCGCGGGTAAGTTCGTGAGCTTCCAGCCCTTTGGGTGGCGAAGATGCCAGGCGCAGGTCCACATCCACACTAGCATCGAGTGGCTCGCCAGGCCAGACCGACGCCACAAGCCGAGTGGGTATGTCCGGGTGCTTGGTCGAGAACTCTGCCACCGCATTGAGCAACCAGGTGCGTGCAAAACCCAGCAGCACACGCACCACCAGCCTGTTTCCCTTGCGCTTTCCAAAGAGCTCCAGCAAAGCTTCGTCCATTCGCTCGAATGATTCACGGCACACAGGCAGCAGGCTCTCTCCAGCGCGGGTGAGGCGCACACCCCGCGCATTGCGTTCAAACAGGGTTACCCCCACACGATGCTCGAGAAGGCGAACTTGCTGGCTGATGGCCGCCGGCGTGACATGCAGCTCTTTTGCGGCGGCAGAGAGGTTGTGATGCCGTGCAGACACTTCAAACGCACGCAGCCAATTCAATGGGGTGTTGGAGTCTTTCATGAAAGTGAGTTTAAAGAAAATCTAATGACTCGATGCCCAAATTCATTGCTTTTCACTTGCGCGTTGGCCACCTAACATGCGCTCGAACCCCACCGTGAGAGCCAACACCATGATGACCACAGCACCTGCAACCAAAAATCAAGCCGATTTGATGTCAGACCTTGCGCCGGCGCCTACCTCGCATACCTTGGTGGATATTGCACACGACGCACATATGTTGACCCTGCGCTGGGATGACGGGCGTGTCAGCCGTTTTGCCGCCATCTGGTTGCGTGACAACTGCGCCTGCGCCGCCTGCCGGCACCCGCAGGCAATGGAGCGGCTCTATATGTTTATTGACCACGAAATGCCGTGTATCACGCACGTGACGCAAGCCGCAGCGGGCCTTGTAGAAGTGCATTTCAACCAGGGCCAGGTGCAGCATGCCTCGCTTTTTGATATTCATTGGCTGCGCCAGCACTGTTACAGCAGCACAGCCCGTAGCGAAGCACGCCCCAAGCGCAAGTTGTGGGACGCCGGTTTGAACGAAGCCGTGCCCACTGTAAATTTTGACGACTACATGGGCACAGCAGAGGGGATGCGTGCCTGGATTGAGGCAATACAAAGCCACGGCATTGTGTTGCTGAAGGGCGTGCCGACAGTGCCCGGCAAATTGCTGGAAGTGGCCCGGCGCATTGGCCCCGTGCGCCAAACTAACTTTGGCGACCACTATGACGTTGTATCCATGCCGAACCCCAATGCGGTGGCCTACACGGCGCTGGGGCTAGAACTGCACCAGGATTTGGCCAACTGGCGCTTTCCACCGGATGTGCAGATGCTCAGTTGCCTCAAAAGCAGTGTGACCGGCGGTGAGTCCATGTTTGCGGATGGCTTTCGGGTTGCTGAAGATCTACGCGCCCAAAGCCCGGAGGCCTTCGCGCTGCTAGGTGTGCAGCCGGTTGAATTCCGATTTCATGATGCCGGCTGCGACATCCGGGCCAGTGCACCGATGCTGGCGTTGGACAGTCAAGGAAACCTCACACGTATGCGCTTTAACAACTGGCTGCGCTCGAGCTTGAAGGTTCCCGAAGAGCTGGTGGTGCCCATGTACCAGGCTATTGCGGCGCTGTGGACCCTGTTGCGCAACCCACGCTACCACCTGAATCTCAAGCTCAACCCGGGGGAGCTAATTGCCTATGACAACAACCGGATTCTGCATGGACGCAAGAGCTTCGACCCCAACAGTGGAGAGCGCCACCTTCAGGGTTGCTACTTGAATATGGAAGACCTGGACAGCGCACTGCGCGTGCTGGATCGAGGCGCTGTTATTGACGCTCGCTAAAAACATGCCAACCGATTGGCCTGCCGTGCGCTATGTCGCCAGCAGCATTGCTGGAGAATGTTGGCATGGTGGCTCAAGCGTCACGCCCCATTGACATTTTCATCGGGAAGCATCAGGACGCCAAGGCGCTAAGTGGGTTCGGTTCTGCCGGGGTGCTGGAGGTGGTCGAAGATTTCCGTGGCGACACCTACCGGGCCGTCTACACGGTCAGGTTCACGGCTTGGGTCTATGTTCTGCACTGCCTTCAGAAGAAGTCCAAGAGCGGCATCAAGACGCCCAAGGAGGATTTGGATCTGATCAACACTCGCCTCAAGGTCGCAAAGCAGGATTTCGAGGCTTGGCAAATACAGCAAGGAGTACGGCGATGAACTCAATCAAGGAAATTACCGTCGAGGAAGGCAGCACCAATGTCTATGCTGACCTTGGTTATGCTGACGCGGCCGAGATGCAACGCAAGTCCCAGCTAGCCGCAGAGATTGCGCGCGCGATCAAGGCGCGCCGCCTAACGCAAGACGGAGCCGCCGTGTTGCTCGGCATCGACCAGTCTAAGGTGTCAGGTATTAGCAGAGGACAGTTTCGCGGCGTCAGTGAAGCCAAATTGTTGGAACTCGTCGCGAAGTTAGGTCACGACGTCAAGATCGTCGTTGGTCCGGTGCGCCGGCGGGCCGGCAAAATCGAACTGCAATTCGCCTGATCTGTCGGGGCGTTTCACAATGCGGATGCCTGCCAAACCGAGACTGTTTCTGTGCAACTCCACATAACTGCACGCTCCACATAAGTCCCGTTCAAGAACATCGTCGAGCAATTGCCCACCCTGCTCGATACTGGGCAAGGTCCAGATCTTGCCCGTGTGACGGATCTGGGAGGTCTGTCGCGCCATTACCCGCGAGGGCGGCACGGGCGAGGGCGCGTCTGGCTCGGTGCTACCGGGCAATGCGCTCGGTGGCGATGTGATCGCAAAAGTTTTCCTATGCTGGGCCCGCGTTTGGCCCGGATGGAGCCTGCGGCCATTCCTGCGGGTCGATCTCAAGGCGGCCGCGCTGCCTTGATTGACCTGTACTCGGCGATCGCCTTCTCCAGATCCTTCAACTCTTCGCACGGCACCAGGCACAGCGAGCGCAGCGTGGCTTGGTGGCGCTCTGCGCCGGCCAGGTCATCGACCATCAGATACGCCTCGCCGATGTACTCGTGAGCGCCGCGGTGCTCGGGCCGGATCGCCAGCGCGCGCTTGTAGTGCTCGAATGCCTTGTCCATCTGGCGCAGCTTGCGATGCGTGAAGCCGAGTTCGTTGTGCATGTCGGCGGCGTCCGGAAAGCGCTTGAGCGCGGCTTGGTAGCGCCGCAGCGCGGTGGCCGCGTCACCGGCCTTGAGCGCGGCGCGGCCGGCGGCGTAATCGACATCGGCCAGCAGGGCCTGGTCGTCGCCGTCTTCCGACGCCACCGCGCCGGCTGTCCGCAGCAACGGCGGCGGCAGCAGCAGCAAGGCTGCTACCGCCGCAAGACCGGCCCGCCGGCAACGATTCACCGGCTCGCCAGGTAGGTCTTGGCGCGCGCGACTTGCGGCAGCGCGGTGTCGGCGTCGCGCGTGAGTTCGACCAGTTTGGCGTAGTGCGCGCGCGCCTTGTCGCGCTGGCGGTTGGGCTCGCGCAGCTGCGACTGCTCGAACTCATTGAGCGCCTGCGCCGGCTGCAGGAGCTCCATCAGCATCTCTCCCAGAAGCTCGCGCGCCGGCACCACGCGGCCAGGTGTGACGATGTGCTTCTCGCTCTTGTCTTCCATGTCAGCTGCGGCGCGCATCAGGCGCAGCGCCTCGTCGTTCTGGCCCTTGGCCTTTGCGATCCAGGCGGCCGTCGCGATGCGCTGTACCTCGACCTCGGCGGCCCAGTAGTTGTTCTTGGCCTCGGTGAGCGCTTTGTGATGCGCCTCCAGGCGCTGCGCCTCCTGCTCGGCTGCGGCCACATTGCCCATACGCGCCGCGCCGAGCGCGCGCGAGAAACTCGTGATGGCTTCGCAATGCGCGAACGTCGTGCCCAGCGGCGCCAGCGGCGCCAGTTGCGCCGCAGCCGCCCAGTCGCCGCGTTCGAGCGCCATTCGCGCCGGCATGGCCACCGCAGCGTAGGGGCCGGCGAACTGCCCTATCTTGGCGCCCTCGGCGCTCTTGAACTCTTCCATCACGCGCCGCGCCTCCTGGTCGCGGCCTAGCTGGAGCTGGGCATAGACCATGTAATCGGCCGCGTGATAGGCATTCACGGCGTCGGCGGGGTCCTTCTTCGCCACGTCGGCCGAGCGGCGGTTCGTGACTATCGAGTCCGACCAGGCTCCGACGCGAGTGAAGATGTGTGAGGGCATGTGCAGCGCATGCGGCGCGTCGGGAGCGATGGCCGCATAGCGGCGTGCGGCAGGCAGGCCCCTGTCGGCGATCGGGGGCGCGTCGTAGCTGTGAATAAGTTAATGCGCCACGCCCGGGTGGTCCGGGTACTTGACGAACTGCTTCTCCAACACTGCCGCAGCCTTCAGGTAGGCGGCGTAGCTCTGGTCGGCCTGCGACTGCGTGCCGGCGACATACAAGGCGGCGAAGATTTGCGCCTCATCGTCCTGCGGGTACGTGGCGGCCAGGGCCTCAAAGGCCTGTGCCCGCGCCGCTTGGCGCACACGCTCGGGTTTGCCGGCGAAGTCGGCGTAGTAGCTCGCCGCCGCCTCGATGTAGTCGCGCTCGCGCTGTGTTTTGGCACCGACGCGCCGGCCTTGGTCGATCGCTGCCTGCGCGGACGCGGCGTCCTTGGGCGACGCGCCTTGGCCGGCGAGCGGGTTGTTCATCAGGATCGCGGCGATGCCGAAGGTGGCGATGCCGCAGGACGGATCGTCGTCGAGCAAGTGGCGGAAGGCCTTCTCGCCGGCCGAGAACCAGAACGAGTGCAGCATCGCCACCGCGCGCTGCAACTCCTGCTGCACCTTGGCGTCGCAGCTATTCGCGAAGTTGACCTTGCCGAGCTGGCCCTTGCCCTCCTCCACTTCGTGCCCAAGCGTCGGGCCTCCGAGAACCACGGTAAGTGCGGCGGCTGCCACAATCGGCGCGATGCGCATGATGTGCTCCTTGGGTGGGTGCGGAAGGGATCTTGGGACAGGCCCGAGAACCTCTGTGCGCCACAATTATGTTGTTGGCGTAGA
>JANLVB010000469.1:0-4509 GCA_031363785.1 Betaproteobacteria bacterium | reverse complement strand
AGTTTTTGCGTTCCCCGCCAGGAAACTGTCTGGAGGCATTGATAAAGGATCGAGCCGGCCAGCACAGCATTCGCGTCAACGATCAATGGCGTGTTGGTTTTGTTTGGACGGCCAAGGGTCCCAGCGAAGTTGAGATCGTTGACTACCACTGAAAGGTTTTTTCATGAAGAACAACATGCGGCCGGTCCACCCCGGCGAGGTATTGCGGGCAGACTTCCTGGAACCCCTGGGCATGACGCCCCACGCACTGTCAAAGGCTTTGAACGTGACACCGGCCCGGATCAACGAAATTGTCAGGGAGCAGCGCGGCGTCTCGGCTGAAACCGCGATCCGATTGGCGCGTTTCTTTGGCGGTGACGCCCAGTCCTGGCTCAACTTGCAACAAGCCTATGACCTGAAGATCGCGGAGCGAACCGTGTTGAAAAAGGTCTTGAAGGATGTCAAGCCGATGAATGTCTCAGTCTTGACACGCAGCGACGACGGGTTTGCCCTCGCTGCTTGAGTCGCGCGTCTAGAGGGTCAACGCGCCGTTCGCCACACCGCCCCCGGCTCACCCGACGCGAGTTGCCCCAGCACTGCCTGGGTGTGTTCACCATTTGTCACCATCGCCCCGGGCGCATAGGCCTCGGCGCCAAACCGCGGGGCTGGCGCCGCCTGCAACACGCCTTCGGGTTGCAGGTAAATGCCACGCGCCATGTTGTGCGGGTGTCTGGCCGCTTCGCTGGGGCGCAGCACCGGGCCGAAGCAGATGTCGCTGCCTTCCATGTCGTTTTGCCACTGGGCGCGGGTCTTGGCCAGGAACAGCGCAGCCAGGCGGGCGCGGCGGCTCGGCCATGCGGCGCGGTCCCATTGCGGGGCCTGGAAGTCCGGGTCGTTTGTCAATGCCAGATGGTGCAGCAGAAGTGCGTAAAACTGCGGCTCGATCGCGCCTACCGTGATGTGTTCGCCGTCGGCACACACATAGGTCTCGTAAAACGGCGAGCTGTCGTGGATGTTGGTTCCGCGTTCTTCGTTCATCATGCCGTCGGCGCGTGCATGCAGCAGCAGGTTGAGCATGTGCGCCGAGCCGTCCAGGATGGCCGCATCCACCACCGTGCCGCGCCCGGTGGCGCGTGCCTGCAGCACGCCGGACAACAAACCCATGGCCAGGTACAGGGCGCCGCCACCGATGTCGCCCACCAAGGTGAACGGTGCCACCGGGCGTTGGCCGGCCGGACTGGCATACCAGAGCGCGCCGGATACCGAGATGTAATTGATGTCGTGCCCAGCCGCCGTCGCCAGCGGGCCGGTCTGTCCCCAGCCTGTCATGCGGCCAACCACCAGGGCCGGGTTGCGCAACATGCATAGCTCGGGACCGAGGCCCAGCTTCTCCATGACTCCGGGGCGCATGCCTTCGATCAGTATGTCGGCATGTTCGACCAACTGCAACACCGTGTCGCGACCCTCGGCTGTTTTCAGATCAGTGGTCACCGAGCGCTTGCCCCGGTTCAGGATGGTCGGTACCGGCCTTTCCTGCGGCGCCGGCCGGCCGACCGATATGACGTCGGCACCCAGATCGGCCAGGTGCATGGCGCAAAACGGCCCGGGTCCGATGCCGCTGAGCTCGACGACGCGCAGGGTGGAGAGGACTTTGTCGCTGTTGAGTGTGGTGTTCATGGCGTGTTATCGTAAACCCACCATGACCGATTTCATTGCCCCCCTGCGTGAATTTGTGGTCGCCATGACGCGCCTGGTTGGCGACGCCGCCGATGAGCGCCAGCTGTTGACCCAGGGGCGCTCGCTGTTGGCGACCCTGATCAAACACGACAACTGGCTGCCACCGGATTTTGCGCTGCCGCGCACCGACCGTTACGCACAGTACCTGCTGCATGCCGACGCACTGGAACGTTTTTCGGTGCTGAGTTTCGTCTGGTCCCGTGGTCAGCGTACGCCGGTGCATGACCATACCGTCTGGGGACTGGTGGGGGTGTTGCGCGGCGCTGAACGCTGCGACGAATACACGCTGCAGGAGGGGCGCCCGGTCGCCACTGGTGCGCACCATCTGATGGGCCCGGGTGACATCGATGCGGTGTCACCCACCGTGGGTGACTGGCACCGTGTCAGCCATGCCTGGGATGGTGGGCCAGCGGTGAGCATCCACGTGTACGGTGCCAACATCGGCGCGGTGCGTCGCCATCGGCTGGACGACGCGGGCGCAATGCTCGGGTTTGTTTCGGGCTACGACAACGCCGTGTTGCCCAACCTGTGGGACCGTTCGGCCTCTGTTCGTGCCGGGGTGTCTTCGTGATCACCTGCAACCGCATTGGCGGCGTGATCACGCTGACGCTGAACCGGCCGGAGATGGGCAACGCGCTGGGACCGGCCCTGGTCGAGGCCTTGATTGCCGAAGTTGGCGCCGCCTGCCGGCCAGGGGAAACCCATACGCTGGTGCTGCGCGGCGCCGGCAAACACTTTTGCACCGGTCTCGATTTGTCTGACCTGGACGGCCTGAGCGACGGTGACCTGCTGCTGCGCCTGGTGCGTATTGAAACCCTGTTGGCCATGTTGTGGCATGCGCCGATCCGAACGATGGCGGTGGCGCATGGACGCACTTGGGGCGCTGGTGCCGACCTGTTTGCTGCGTGTGAACAACGGGTTGCGGTGGCGGGGGCGAGTTTTCGCTTTCCCGGTGCGCAGTTTGGCATCGTGTTGGGCACGCGCCGCCTGTCAGAGCGGGTCGGCACCGATGTTGCCCGCGCCCTGGTGGTCGATGGCGGCACGCTGGATGCCGCTCAGGCGTTGGCCTGCGGATTGGCCAGTTTGCCGGCCGAGCCACCGATGCTGGCCTCGCCAGTGGTGGAGGCGTCGTTGGCGGCAGCGGTACGCTTGGCCACACGCGCCGACTTGCGCGATGCCGACATGGCCGCACTGGTGCGGTCGGCCGCGGTGCCCGGGCTGCAGGCGCGCGTCAGCGCTTACCGTCAGTCCCAGTTGGCGGCGCGCGGCCACGCCGGTAGATGACGTGGTAGACCAGCCCCACCAGTACACTGCCGCCGATGCATCGGGCGACCGTTATGGACCGGGCGGCTTTGCTGCGCCAGAGAATTGCCACGCCCGTTGCCAGTAGGGTCGGCCATCGACCTGAATGTCCACATCAACGCTGGTTTGGTCGGCTGTGCTCGCCGTACGGGCGACAAGCTGCGTGACCCCCGTGCTTTGAACTATCCGCACCGTGGTGGTGGATGACATCTGCGCCTGGTCTGGTCGGCTTGCGGCGACGCTGGCGCTGTAGGCGTGGTCGATCGCCAGTTCGGTGCTTGCATCCACGTGCACCCGCTCCGTTTTGGTGGCCGACAGCCGCGCGCCATCGCCCATCAGGTCACGGCTGATCTCCCACCCCTGCGAACCACCCAGGTCGTTGTCCGAGTGCAGCAATTCGGGTTGCAGCGTGCCCCAGGCGGGGCTCTGGGGCTCTCCAGCCAGGATCGGGCAAACCGGCAGGAGGATGCTGGATTGGCCGTGAAACAGCTGCAGCTTGGCAGGCAGCGGCGTGGGCCACAGGCGGGGGAAGTCGGCGCAGGAGAGCGCGACGCGCAGCCGTTGGCCGGCTTCCAGGCGGTAGGCGGTGGCGCGCAGGGCCACGCTGACCAGGCTACGCTGGCCCGCACTGACCATGTTGCCGAGATTGGCCCAACCGGTGGTGATGAGTGTCGATTGACCATTGGCGTCAACCGCGGAGAGCTTGACAACCAAGTTCAGCGGCAACACGCTGGCGGCCAGCTCGACGCATGCTTGCGGCGTGCCGATCAGTTCCATCGGCTCGGTCAGTGCCACCCCGGTAAAACACAGGGAGCGTGCATCGTCTGCGCTGTGGTCGCGCAGGTGGGTTGGGTCGAGCGAGGTGGTCCACGGGTCCCACAGCAACGAATGGATGCCGACCGTCGGGTCGCAGGTGTAATGTGAACTGGCGCTGGCTCCGGCGTTGGCCGCTCGTTCGACCAGCGCACCGTCAGGGCGCAGGAACAGCTCCAGGGGAGTCTGGCGCTCGGGTGGCCAGTTCGACTCGCTGCGCCACAAGCCCCTGCGCCCCTGCACGAACAGCGCCAGCGGCGCTTCGTCCTCGATGCCGTTGCGCACGCCCTTGAGCCAGCGCTCGAACCAGCGCTCCATCTCCCGCATACCGGCGGCGGGGGCCTCTTTGCCGGCGTCCGGGAACTCGTGTTTCCAGGCTCCCATCATCAGCTTCTTGGGTGCGTCGATCTGCTCGTGATCGCGCGGGGTGCAGTCGGCATACAGGTCGTGCCAGCCGCAGATGTTGAAGGTCGGGCAGGTGATGTTTGCCATGTCGGCCACGCGTGAGCGCCAGAAGTCGTCGAAATCCGGATGCGCGGTGAAAGCCTCCAGCCACGGCGTGTTGCCTGCCAGGTGTTCGGCCCAGACATCCTGCCAGCGGCGCTGGTTGTCGTGCAGCAAGGGCGGCATCAGGTTGTAGGCCGCCATGCGCGGGCCCCAGTCGGCGCGCATCCAGAA
>JANLVB010000467.1:0-2754 GCA_031363785.1 Betaproteobacteria bacterium | reverse complement strand
GCGGCGACGACTACGAATTGTTATTCACCGCGCCACCGACCAGCCGCGCCGCCGTCGCCGCCGCCAGCGCGACCAGCAACACGCCGATCACACGCATCGGGCGCATTGATGCGGCGACGGGCCTGCGGCTGGTCGACGCCCGAGGGCAGCCGGTTGCCATCCGGTTCGCGTCGTTTGACCACTTCGCCCACGCCTCCAGCGCAACAGCAGCAGAGGAAAAACATGATGACCGCTGATCAACTGTTCGACGCCGCCATTCTGGCTGCGCGCCAGAGCCCGAACCGGGTGCGCCGGGTCGGCGCCGTGCTGGTGCAGCAGAACAGCACACGTATCGTGCATGCCTGTAACAGCTTCCCCCGTGGTGTCGTCGACAACGAGCAGCGCCACGCCGGCAACGGCCGCCTGATCTGGATGGAACATGCCGAGCGCAATGCCATCTATGCCGCGGCGCGCAGCGGCATGGGCACCGACGGCGCCACGCTGGCGAGCACGTTTTTCCCATGCCTGGAATGCGCGCGGGCGATCGTGCAGGCCGGTATCACGCAGCTGCTGACGCTCCCACCCGACCTGACAGACCCGGTCTGGGGCGAGTCATTCGGGCCATCCACGACCATGCTGGCAGAAGGCGGCATCGAAATAACCTATGTGCAACGGGACGCGGCGGAAGTACATGCCAGCAGCATGCAGCCTACGGACTGAACCGCTGAATGCGCATTCGCATTCGCGGTCAATTCTCGAGAATTCGCAGGACTGGGATCAACCGGAGGCAGTCCTTCAACTCGCAGACGCCAACGACCGAATCGCAGCGCTTGCTCACGCTCACGGCCGGCTGGCTTCAGGGAGAAGGTAGATGGTTACCCTTTATGGCGCAAAATGCGCCATAAAGGAGATTCACCATGCCCAACCCTACCGGCTTCGCTTCAGTCAAACTCCCCGTCGCCTTGGTGCAGCAAGCCCGCGAGGCATCCCAGTCCCTGCGCCGCTCGGTGGCCGGCCAGATCGAATACTGGGCCACCCTGGGCCGCATCGTCGAACACACCGGCTTGACAGTGCAGGAAGCGCAGGCGGCCATTGAGGGTTATGAGGCGGCGGCGCGGCAGACGCGCGAGAAGGCGCACGCCATCGAGCCTGGCGACAGCGCAGATTCCCTTGCGGCCTTGAGGCAGCGGGTGCTGGCGGCCAGCACTGACGGCAGCCTGCAAGCCCATATCAAAAAAATTGTTGAGGACAATCGGCAGCGGGCCAAACAGCAGGCGACCGCTTGAGCCTCCCGATTTTCCATCTGCTTGCAGGACCGAACGGCGCCGGCAAATCCACGCTTTACCGCGCCCTCGTGGCGAGCGGTGCCATCGGGGGCGGGCTGGAATTTGTCAATGCTGACCTGTACGAGCGGGACCACTTGCAGCACATCGCCGACCCGCAACAACGATCCGAGGCCGCACGTGACTGGGCGGACGGGCGGCGTGCCACGTTGCTCGATGCCAAGGTCGGGTTTGTGAGTGAAACCGTGTTCTCGCACGAATCCAAGCTCGGCCTGATCAGCCAAGCACAAGCACTGGGTTATCAGGTGGCGCTTTATGTGGTGTCCGTGGACGACCCGAAACGTCTGCTCGCTCGCGTCAAGCAGCGCGTAGCGGAAGGTGGCCACCACGTGCCGCCCGACCGCATCCTGCAACGCTACCCGCGCACCATGGCGAACCTCAAGAAGGCGGTGCGGCTCGCAGATCTGGTCTTTATCTTCGATGCCGTCGAAGTCGGGCAGGGGGCACACCGACTGGTCGCACTGTGCGAGCGGGAGCAAACGACGTTGTTGGCGGACAAGCCGCCGCAGTGGGTCACAACCATGCTTACGCCAAGCTGAACTGGCGAATTCGAATGCGCATTCGCATTCGCGGACGCAGTCGTTCAACTCGGGGGCGTGAGCGACTGCAATGCAGCGTAACCCGACACCCACGAACGCCAGGTTCCGGGCAGTCAATTTGCCACCAATGCGCGGGTAGTTGGCGAAACACACGGTCCACAAGGCGCACGACCGTCTGGTCCATGCGCCGGGCACCGCATGACGGGCAGAACCCCCGGCGCTTGCACCTGAAGGCGACCAGCTTGTCGTGGCCGCACTGCCCGCAGCGCAGCCTCAGGAACCCGTGCGCCAGGATGCCGCACTCCAGGAAAGCGTCGAACTCATCCTTGATGAAGCTGGGCAGTTCACAGCCGGTGCTGGCCTCAGTATGCGCGATGAAGCTGGCCGCGTGCTGCTGCACCAAGCGGTACAGCGTGGTCCGCTCAGGGCGGTGGCGCTCGTAGTGCACTGAGCCCGCAGCGGCCGCGGGGCGCTCTGGCTGGCTCGGCCAAGGAGTGGTGTGCACGGCAGGGACATGGCGCAGGGACGGGTGTGCACGGTCTCACTTCTTCGTGCCTGCCGTCATCGCCCATCGGCATAAGGCACGGAAGGCGGCGTGCGTCGGCGCCAGTGTTGTCACCGTGTTGTGCGGCGCGAACATCAGCCTGGCCGCGCTCGGTACCGCGCCATCGCCACATGTCATGGGAAGGTATGCTACTTGGGCCAAAGCGCTCCGAGCGGGCATTGAGAATCTCGGTAAACCGCCATGGGTGTTAGTCCCAATTTGGTACTAAAGTCGCCGACATGCGAGTGATTGCCGTAAAGATGCTGTCGGACTTCTATCGGCAGGACGCCTATCGGGATTGCGCTGGGCCAGCGAAGGCATGGTACGCACTAGCCACGGTCGCTCAATG
>JANLVB010000409.1:0-2638 GCA_031363785.1 Betaproteobacteria bacterium | reverse complement strand
GCGCCGCGCAGCATGGCAGCTGCATCATGACACTGGGCAATGTGCACCACCTGGGCCGCATCGGCCATTTTGCCGAGATGGCGGTGGCCCGCGGTCTGGTGGCCTTGCATTTTGTCAACGTGTTGTCGCGCCCGGTTGTCGCGCCCTGGGGCGGGGCCGACGGCCGGTTTGGCACCAACCCGTGCTGCATCGGCATACCGCTGCGCGGCCGCGAGCCGTTTGTGCTGGATTTCGCCACCAGCCGGGTGGCGCAGGGCAAGATGCGGGTGGCGTACAACAAGGGTGAACAGGTGGCACCGGGCACCTTGATAGACAGCCACGGCCGGCCAACGACCGACCCGGGCGTTGTGGTGGTTCCGCAAGGCAATGGCCTGCTCGGTGCCTTGCTGACCTTTGGTGAACACAAGGGCTACGGTATGGCCGTGGCCTGCGAACTGCTGGGTGGCGCACTCAGCGGCGGCGGCACCTGGCACAAGGCCACCGACCCTGCCGTTCGCGCGGTAGTCAATGGCATGTTGGCCATTCTCATCGACCCGGCCAGACTGGGCACCCAGGCGGCTTTTCAGCAAGAGGCGCTGGCTTTTGTCGATTGGTTGCGCAGCGGCCCGGTGGCTGACGGCAGTGACGGTGTGCAACTTGCGGGCGACCCGGAGCGCCTTGCCCGCATGCAACGGCGCGCTGAGGGCATCGTGATCGATACACAAACCTGGCAAGAACTGACAGCCGCTGCGCGCAAGCTTGGCGTGGCTCTGCCCGACTGAAAGGCGGACAACGCCGCGCCCGAACCATGACACACAACGCGCCCCCCATCCGCGACCAGGTGGCCCTGGTCACCGGTGCCAACGCCGGCATGGGCTTGGCCACCACACGCGCGCTGCTGGAGGCAGGTTACCGCGTCGCCGCGACCGACCTGCACACGGAGACGGTGGCGAGCAATCTGGCCAGCTTCGGCGAGCGACTTGCGTGTTGCACCATGGATGTAAGTGACATGGCACAAGTTCATGTGGCCTGTGACCAGATCGAGAGGCAATTCGGGCGCATCGATGTGTGTGTCAACAATGCCGGTTTTCTGCAATATGCCAATTGCGAGCAGACCACGCCCGAGTTGTGGCACAAAACCCTGCGCACCAACCTGGACGGCGTATTTTTTGTCAGCCAGCGCGTGGCACCGGGCATGAAGTCTCGCGGCTTCGGGCGCATCGTGAACGTGTCGTCGTTCGGCGCCAAGACTGGCGGCCTGTCGCCGTTGCCGGCCTATGCGGCGAGCAAGGGCGGCGTGATTTCCCTGACTTTCAGTTTTGCCCGCGAATACGCCGCCTTTGGTGTCACCTGCAACGCGCTGGCGCCAACCTTCGTCAAGACCCAGATGCTGACCGGGCAGGTCAGTGCAGAGCGCCAGGCCGAGCTGCGGCAGAAGATTCCGGTGGGCCGCTTCTGTGAGCTGGAAGAGTTCGCACATTGCGTGTTGTTCCTGGCGCACCCGATGAGTGGCTTCATCACCGGCGAGGTGCTGGATCTCAATGGTGGCCTGCAATTTGATTAGGAGGCTATGAATCTTTCTACTGCGCGGGCCGATCTGTGCCTTGCAGGCCGCATCGTGGCCCGGGCCACTGCTCTTCGCCAGTCACCAGGCGTCCACAGGGCGCCTGGTGTACGGGCTCAGCCTGCGGTGCTCACCGTACAGGTGTACGGCTCCGCTCCTCGACACCACCTCGACCCGCTCGCTACGAAATCTTCACGGCCTCCGTTGCACCCGTGCTGAACTTAACGTCTTTGTCAGCATTGGCGGCACGCGGCGTGCAGGTGCCGACACACGCAAGGCATGACGCTCCCGGTGTGGTGCATCTGGGTCTCGGGGCATTTCATCGTGCACACCAGGCATTGGTTTTCGAGCAATTGCTCGACCAAGGTGACAGTCGTTGGGGCGTGTTTGGCGTAGCCATGCACAAGCACAATGTCACAGACGCACTGCGCTTGCAAGACGGCCTGTATTCTGTGCAACTGGCCGACACCCGTGGCGTTCGATGGCAGGTTTGTGGTGCCATCTGGCAGACCTGCGTGGCGGCCGAAGAATTGCAGACGGTGGTGGCTGCCATTGCGGCACCGGCCACGCGATGGGTGACGCTGACCGTCACCGAAAAGGGCTATGCGGCGGCGCTGGCCGCACTGCTGGTGCGTGGGTTGGCAGCGCGGCGCAACGCGGGCCTGGGCGCGCTCACGCTGGCCAGTTGTGACAATCTGGCTGGAAACGGGCGTGTGCTGCAAGCCCTGTGCGTCCAGGAAGCACGGGCCCAGGACGCCTCGCTGGCCGACTGGATCGAAGGCGTCTGTGCCTTTCCCAACAGCATGGTGGACCGCATCGTGCCGGCGGCGTCTGCCACCACCCTGCTGCAGGCCCAGGATGGCCTGGGTCTGGCCGACCATGCCGCGCTGCGCACCGAGGACTTCTGGGAATGGGTGATAGAGCGGCATTTTGTCGACGACCGCGACGCCGCGGTTCTGGCCACGGCGGGTGTACAGGTGGTGGACGATGTGCGCCCGTTTGAAGACGCCAAGCTGCGCCTGCTCAATGGCAGCCATTCGGCCATGGCCTGTATCGGCGCAGTGGCCGGTTTGCCGCTGGTCAGCGACTGCATGG